>CAYGCR010000004.1:0-85830 GCA_964348415.1 uncultured Ignavibacteria bacterium
GTTAGCTCAGTTGGTTTAGAGCGTCTGCCTTACACGCAGAAGGTCACTGGTTCGAACCCAGTACCGCCCATTTTAGATCAGTCAGTAGTTATAAGTCATTGGTCAGCAGAACCTGTGACGAAGGTAAGAACATTTAGAGATCTGGAGGTATGGAAGAAGGCTTTTGAGCTGGCCGTGCAAGTCATTCGCCTTTCGGAGGAACTCCGGAAGAGGCTGCCCGTAAGGATGATCCTGGAGCAATTGCTGAGGGCAAGCACCTCGATCAGCGCGAACATTGCTGAAGGTTATGGGAGCTTCTCGAAAAAGGAATTTCGCAGATACTTGAAAATCGCTCTGAAGTCTTCATATGAAACGGACAGCTGGTTGAGGCTTCTGGGAGAGGCCGTACCAGCAGGTCGCGAAAAAAGAGGAAGCCAGATCTCCAGGTTACAGAATCTGAATACCGAGATAACGAAGATGCTTTTGGTCTTGCACAGAAAGGTTGGAGAGTCCGCGAAGTAGAATTCGATTTTCTGTTGACTATTGACTGCTGATTATTTTCTGAATTTGTCGGGGTCGTAGTTCAGTCCGGTTAGAACGCTGGCCTGTCAAGCCAGAGGTCGCGAGTTCAAGTCTCGTCGGCCCCGCCATAGAGGTCAAAGCCCCGATATATGCCGGGGCTTTTTAGTGTAGACACATTCTACTCGCGGTATGCCGCCAGGTCTTGAATTTTCACCGAATTGTGCATCAAATATCAGGTTTGAACTCTTCTAAGATTCGGGCGTTAATCCAGAAGACACCTTTTCTTCCCTCTCTCCTACCGGTAAAGAACAGGTATTTACCGTCCGGCGACATTGTCGTCAATAGAGTTTCTTTGCCGAAAACTCCACCCATGTACACGGCCCTTGACCAGGACATATCATCTTTTCTAAATGAAATATACAGACCGGAACCCTCGGGACGATTTATCGACGTGAAAATAAGAAACGACTCATCGAAAGAGATATATGGAGCAAAATCGGAAAATTCCGAGTTGATCGAGTCACCAAGGTTTTGAGGATTCTGGTATTCTCCATTCACCAATTCGGATTTATAAATATCATTTTGGCCAAAGCCTGTACCCGAACTCGATCCAAAGTAGATTGTACCGTCTTCTGTAACTGAGAACTGCCAGTGAAGATCCATTTCATTGACCGCCGACTCAATCGGTTTTGGGTTACTCCAGGAATCACCAAGTCTATCCATCACCCAGATATTTTCCTTAGCAGATTCAGCGTTAGGGTCGGTCGGCCTGGAACTCAAGAAGAAGAGCTTTTTTCCGTCCGGAGAACAATAAGGAACATCATCGGAAAACTGTGATGCGAATGGCGGTGGCGCAGGTTTTGTCCATTTACCATTTCTATTCAGCGCGCAATAAACAGTTGATCCTCTCTTTTGAAAATCCACAACAGACCAGTAGATTTCTTTGCCATCAATAGAAAAGGTGGGGCATCCATGAACCGGAGCGTAGGCAGACACAAGACCAGGTGCGAAAATTTTTGGTTTTATGCCTGGCTCCGGTTGTCCCAGATACTTACCCATTATCACCGGAAACTCAGGAGGATCCTGATCGGCACCGAACTCCATTAGTAGGCTTTTGATTTCATGCTTGCCCTGATCTGATGCCAGATTGTAAGGAGTTTCGCCCATTGTGTTTTTGACATTAACATCGGCACCCAAGTCGATAAGCATGTCGACAACATCGCGGTGGCCTGATTCAGCCGCAAGATGAAGGGCGGTGTTGCCGCAATAGTCCCTGCTATCAATAGAGTTTCCATTTTCGATCAAGAAATCTACAAGTTCGAGTGCCCCGCCCTCGGCGGCCGAATGAAGCGGCAATCGGCCGTCTTCGTTTTTCCGACCAACATCCAGCCCTTTATCGATCATGAACCGGGCGAGCCTTTTATGCCCTATAGCGCAGGTCCGGTGAAATACCTCGAACCATAGGTGGGTATCGACCCGCACTCTGGCGCCATTGTCCAGAAGTACATCAATGATTTCTTTAAAGCCTCTGAATGGCGCATAGGATAATGGAGTGGCCCCGCTATTCTCCTCAGTATTGATGTCCGCACCGGCATCAATGAGTAATTGTGCAAGCCTAATATTTCCGTTATTCATCGCAACAAGAAAAAGCGGGGTTCTTCCCCTTTCTGTTCTAAGGTGGACATCGGCGCCGTGTCGAATCAATATTTGAGCCGCATCGAAATGACCTCTTGAAGCTGCCCAATGAAGCGGAGTGAAGCCTTGATAATCCTGACAGTTCAAGGATGCCCCGGCCTCAACCAATAATTCCACTACACCCGCTTTCCCTACAATAGCCGCATAATGAAGAGGCGTTCGTTTATCACTATCTCGCAAATTCAATGCATCAACGTCATTATTGAGTATTGTTGATACTTGCGCGCTCTCGCCACGTTGAATTGCATCGAAGATGTCATCTTTCGCTGATACAACAGTCAGTGGTAATAGGACCATGGCAAAAAAAGGAAGACTCTTTGTGTATGAAGCCATTATTTCCCCGGATTTAAACTGTTTACTATTGTCTTACGTTTGAGTTGCAAAGATGTTACGTAATTATTCTCAAACGTGTTCCCGTGTCTGTAGAATAGCCTGTTGTCACCTTAAAGCTGAATTCAACAGAAGTTTGGGGAGAGTGATATCGTCCTCGCCATTGATATTGTTGCCATCACTCGGCGGCGGGTACAAACACGCGAAGCTAACGGAGTACCTGCTGGCGAGACCAGCTGATGATAGTGTCAGCCAGCCCTACTGCTCTGCGGTTCCAACGCCAGAAACCAGAGGGCCATGCCCATTCTCTCCCGACCAGAGTAGCACCAGCGAAGAAGTCGTGGCCGACGTTCGCGAAGACCACGACACGGGATCTCTTGTTTCCGGCGGCTGAAAGGTAGCGCTCCAGCAGTGGGACATTCTCAGCCGGCGGGACGAAGACGTCATCGCCACCGAATATAGCGAGTGCTGGTATTCTTAGCTTCTGTAATACTTCGCTGGGTTCATACCGGAAGCGGAGCCAGCCCTGCAAATCATTCAACGTGCTGTCTAGGCGAACATAGTCTGCCCATGAGGTCGACTTGGCGCTGACAACAGAGATTTCCCAATCCTTCCACTTCTCAGGATTTTGTGCAACGTCAAAGCCGAGACGCGTGTGCGCGATTGCCGCCTCGATCTCCTCTTCGGAGAATACGTCGGGCTCATCCTCACCATAAAACCCGGTTCGCATGCTGTACTCTACCCGATGTAACTCTTGTTGCCAGATGGACACTGCCGGACCTGCCAGCAAGACAACGAACGAAACATGGCCAGATCGATTTGCCGCAAGTGGTGCCAACCAGCCCCCCTGACTAATGCCCACCAGTCCTATTGATTCGGAGTCAATGTCATCCCGGTTTGTAAGATATTGAACAGCATTTACCGCATCGCTTGCCAAATCGTCGATTGTCACACTATCAATATTCCCGTCGGATTGTCCTACCCCGCGCTTGTCGTAGATTAAAGCTGCGATTCCATTACGAGCAAACAAGTCACCAATTGAACGATACGTCCAGAGTGCCCGACCTTCCGTAGTGCTGCCTTCAATCACGATGACAGCGGGGAATGGCGGACGTCCATCAGGTATAAGAAGATCAGCGGCTAACAACAGCGATTCAGACGGAAACTGCACTTTTTCAGTACGCATATGGTGCAGGTCAGGGCCCCTCTTTAGATGAATGGACACGGGGGGATTCCAATTGCGGTTTTCACCAGTGATCTCGCCAATCTCGTCGTGGATCAGGCACGTAAAACTCCCCCAGAACACTCGAAATGCAAGAGTTTCTGCGGTCACAACGATGTCCGGAATTGGCTCTCGATAAAGGATCAGGTCCGGGATGTCATAGCTGCCAACCCATCCTGTATCCGTTTCCTGAAAGTCAATTGTTATTTCTTGAACCGCGCCATACCGTGTGAAAGCGCCCGCCCAGTGCCCAGCAATGTCGGTCTTATTGTGTTCCGCGTGTGGCGAAACAAACAACCCTGCCAGAAGTAAGACTGCGATCTTCGCGATTCGAGGATTCGATGTAAGAGACCTTGTCATCCCCACCTAGTACGAAACTAGTTGATAAAAGTTACATCGTATAGGATGAATGTCGGGCCGCAATTCTGGTTTACAGGAATGTGGAACCACAAAGACGAAACCGGGTGGAACCGGGACACACTTAGCCTATTATCTTCCAACGACTTCCATTGCCCATCGAATAGCCAGTCCCGACACCAGAATCGAATTCCACAAACGTTTGGGGAGAGTGATATTGGGGCCGCATGCTTTTCCTTCACAAAAGGCTGTTTGTTCTGTATAATCCATGGACGCAAGAACTTCCTCGCTGTTAATGGAAAGGTGAGTTTGGTGAGAGGTATTAAGTGTGGTTATTTGGCTATATCTGACTCTCTGCGACAAGCTCCCGGATACCTTCAAACTGGACTGAGGATTGACATTCAGAAACCAAGAAAGTTCTAAGCTCGTCTCGCAGCTTCGATCCCTGATCTAGCTATTCATCCGAAACAAAACCATTTGAAGAATCGTAATGCCCGTGAGGAACGGTTTATTCTGAATCGAATCATGCATTGAGGACAAAAATGAAAATTAAAAGCTCTACTCGTCTCATTCTAGCATTAATAACGGTATTCATTCCTTTGGCGAGTTTTGCCTTCGCCCAGCAACAAGGACAATCGAACGTTCAAGCGCATATCGAGAACATTGAGAATGGCCTGCTGCCGCCCATTCTTGTTAAGGGTGATCCCGGATGGAATATCTACGAACGAATGGATACACATGGGGTTCCGGGCGTCAGCATTGCGGTCATTGACAATTTCGCCATCGCCTGGGCGAAAGGTTATGGAGTGAAAGATGTGCTAACTAACGAACCTGTCACCGTAAACACGATGTTCCAGGCCGCTTCAATCAGCAAGCCACTCAATGCTACGGCGATCATGAAGAGAGTGCAGGATGGCATGTTGTCGCTTGATGCCGATGTTAACGATTACCTTCATTCGTGGAAAATTCCGGACAACGAATTCACAGCCACAAACAAAGTAACGCTCGCGAACCTATTGAGCCATACGGGGGGAACCACTCTCAGGAGTCCTCAGAGTTATGCGGTTGGGGAGGCTGTTCCGACAATACAGCAGATTTTGCGGGGTGAGTTCCCGGCGAGCAACTCTCCGGTCACCGTGGACATGGAGCCCGGGAGAAATTTCAGCTACTCGAGCGGAGGAACTATCATATCACAGTTGGTGCTTATGGAACTTGAAAATAAGCCATATCCGCAAATAATGGAAGAACTGGTATTAGCTCCATTAGAAATGACCAACAGCACCTTCGCCCAACCGCTACCCAGTGTATTGAAAGACCGGGCTGCGGCAGGTCATAGCGGTGGCCAGCGTATCGAAGGCAAGTTCTTGATTCACCCCGATCTGGCTGCTGGGGGTCTTTGGAGTACGCCGAGTGATCTGGCCAGGTTTGCCGTGGAGCATCAGCTGTCCGCTCTCGGAAGATCGAATAAGATCCTTACTCAAAAGATGGAAGAAAAAATGATGACCCCTTACATAAGCGATGAATATGGTTTGGGATTCGCCATCCATGGGGACTACTTTGAACACTTCGGGGGGACCAGAGGGTTTACTTCACTTCTCTTTGGTCATAAGACGGCAGGATATGGCGCAATTATTATGATCAACTTTGATAACTTTGCTCTTGTATTGGAAATACTAAGAGCAATAGCCAGAGAGTACCAATGGGAAGATTACCTGCCCGAGCCCTTTGAGATTGTCAGTATCGCTCCGGAGAAACTGACGCGATATGCAGGCAGGTACCTTATTGAGGATGACAACGTTGTAAATGTGAGGGAAGACAGCGGCCGTTTGTATGCTGAGAGAGCGGGTCGCACACCCTCGGAGATATTCCCCATATCGGATAGCGAGTTCATCAGCAAGCAAGAACCCACCAGATTCCTGTTTACTGAAGGACCGGATGCAGATCACGATACACTATGCATTGTATCACGTGGTGACAACAAGGTTGGCCCTCGCATTGGTGAAGATAAGATGGTGCCATACGAGTATTTGATGGCAGGTGAGCTTGATAAGGCGATTGAATCATACAAAGCGATTCAGCGAGCCGATTCATCGAACTACTCGGTTTCGTATGAGAGAATCTATGGCTTGGGGGAGGCCCTTTGGTTTAAAAGAAAGTATGAAGAGGCGATCGCTCTGTTAATTGTGAATACAGAACTCTATCCGAATTCCGAAAACGCATTTAGAGAGTTGGCAGTAGCTTACTTGCAGATCGGAAATAAGGAACTTGCCATAGAAAGCTACGAGAGATTGCTGGAATTGGATCCACGGAACAGGAGTGTGGCGGAGAAGTTAAGAAAGTTGAGAGAAGACAAATAGTCTGTACAAATATTGATGATTTATTAAGATATAGAATGCTGACCAAATCGGGAACTCAAAACTCACAAAAGTTTTCTGAGAGTGAAGTTGGCCCCGCAGCCTCACCCCGAATGAGCGGCGGACGGTGGCCGGTGGACTGAAAGCGGTTTTCAGTCAAGCCGGAGGTCGTCCCGCCCAAGGCGGGACTAGCTCCGCCATTGACTTCATCATAATCTCAAATGTATCCTCAAGCAGCTGAAGAATAGAGGTACATTCGCGGGATCGGAAAGCTGCAAGAGTTGTTTCAGCGGGGACGGTTTGCGGTCCTGCAATTACTGACTGATCGGCTGCCCGAGGGGTGGTCACAAGATCTTCAAGGTTAATATGGTAACATCATCTTTAAACTGCGTACTGCCGGCGAAGCTTGCCAAAGTACTCAAGAGTCGTTTGTTGATCTGCTGAGCGGTTCGGAATCGATTCTCCATTAGATGTCCCTTCAACCGTTCCTCTCCAAATTGCCTGTCACTCTTCTTGACCGCTGCCTCAGTAACGCCATCAGTGTAGAGGAGGACAACGTCACCGCTCTCCAGTTGAGTCTCTGACTCGTGCCAGGTGGCTTGAGGAAAAGGACCGAGGAACAATCCTCCTTCGGAGAGCTCACTTGTTTTTCCATCGGCCTTACACAGGATCGGATACGTGTGTCCGGCGTTAGCGTAGGTAAACTTCTTTGTGTCCCGATCCAGAATGCC
Organism: uncultured Ignavibacteria bacterium; assembly: GCA_964348415.1. Classification (GTDB taxonomy): domain Bacteria; phylum Zixibacteria; class MSB-5A5; order MSB-5A5; family SM1-73; genus SM23-73-3. The sequence continues at coordinate 7,191 of CAYGCR010000004.1, forward strand.
GTAGAAGAAGGTCACGAACCTTCCGGCAGTCACAATCTTAGCTACGGCTTGATTCAGCTCGGCGAACAGCTTAGACGGCGAGGTTATCTTCGGCGCGAGACTGTGCACCACGGACTGGAAGTTGGACATGACCAGCGCACCGGAAATGCCTTTGCCGGAGACGTCTGCCACCAGCACCGCCATCTTCCTGTCGCTGATGGCAATCACGTCGTAATAGTCTCCGCCGATTTCCTTACACGGAATCTGCAATCCCGAGATATCGACTTCCTTCATCAGGGGTATCTTCTCAGGTTGAAGCTTTTGCTGTATTTGCTTGGCCATCTTGAGGTCGTCAGAGATCTCCTCGAGCTTGCTTTCTTGCTCACCGGACTTTAGTCTTGTGTAGGAGAAATTGACAATCGTACCTACCACGCCGGCAACCAGCCAGACGCCAATTAGCTTTCCCGCGGGCAGAATGGTGACGCAGGAGGCCGCCAGATAAATGCCCGCCCCAAACAGGACCAAAGCGCAAAATGCCACAAGCACGAGATTCAACCAAAGCCTCCTGCCTGAAAGCAAGAACCAGCTGCCAAGGACGAGGACAAAAAAGAGTACAAGGGAAAGAGAACGAGAGAAAATTGTTATCATTTTGCCTTCTAGAAGGGTATTGGCGGCGTAGGCTAAGAAGAGCACTCCCGGCAGCCTGTTCCTCTGAGCGGATCCGGGCAGGCCGGAAACCGGCGATTTGTGGATGTCACTCAGCCCGTTCTCCGTCACGCCTATAAGTGCTATGCGACCTTCAATCTTTTTCTGCCAGCCCTCTGAATTGAGAACGTCCATATAGGGAATAGTGGCGAATCCCGCCTCGGGCCGGGAATAGTCTACGAAGAATCCGACCTCAGGCATAGCTTCCACTGGAAAAGTTTCCCGAAAAGCCGAGACCACCGCCGAAGGCAGAGAAGGGTACGATTCCCCCTGGAATTCCTTTTCATAGTACGATCGTCTGGCCACCCCGTCAGATCCGAGGGGCACATTCACCAGACCCAGTTGGTAGGTCGAGCGCGAGATCCGGGGTGCCGGCACCAACAATCGTTCTTCCTGAACAGTCGCGGCGCCCCCACTTGTTTTCAGCAGCTGACTCTCGATTGCCCCAGCCAGTATGACGTTTTGGGCTTCGACCACGGCCGAATCAAACGGTGCCAGATTCAACTCGGGGTCCAGTTGGTCAAACAGGATATCGAAAGCTATGACCTTGGCCCCGGCTGCCTTCAGGCTACGGATCACCCGAGCATGCTGGTTTACGTGCTTAGATATCGGAAAGTAAGGCGGCGAGAAACACGCTTCCCTTGAACGCCGGTCAATAGCGACGACCACTACCTTTGATGCGGAACCATTCTGTGGCCTGACGTTCAACCCCAGGTCATATATGTTCAGATCGACTGTGGAGAACCAACCGTAGTGAAAAGACAGCAGAGCGAAGATGAATCCCAGTGCTATGGTCACTCCGGCTCGGAACGGCAAGCTCTGCAGTAGTCTCAACATCAAAGGTTCTTTACTATTTTATCCGGGGGAAGAAACGCTCGAAGCCTTCTTGTAGTCAAAACAGGCGTCCTCAAGCAGTCCCATTCGTTCTTTGATTTCGGCCCGCAAGAGATAACCGGATCGGTCAAGGGACCTGCCTCCGTAATGGGAATCGATCGCTTCGAGAGCCTCGGGGTAAAGACCCAAGCCTAAACAGAGTCGCACCTTGCTCGCGACAGATAGCCTGGGGTCACTCAGCGTCTCTTGTAGCTCGGAACGTGTATCCTCGGCGAGAATCTTGAACTCGGCTGATCTCGATCTAAGTCCGGCGTCGCCTATCAAGGCTTCCACTCCCCAGTAATAGCGCTCCCCTGGCACAAATTGGCATTGCTGCGGCGGGCATTGAATGTAGGAATCTGAGGTGGTCCCCTGCCACATGAGGCGATCCCAGCTATAAACGGATACGCGGTAGAGCGGAACTCCTTCGATTTTGCGCCATTCAAAGCTTGCGGGGCTTCCCACAATGCTTGATCCTTGGGCCGGGTACACGAGCAGCGGAAGATGGCTCCGCTTTTCGTTTTCGAGCGGTTCGACCATTCTCGTCACCATCACAGCTTCCGAGCGTTCCTCTTCCGTCGCGAACAACAACCCGATGATGGCGGAACCCAGTCGTGTCAGGGTGCCTTGCTTGTCTTCCGGAAGGTCTGCGGTCATGGTTATGGTGGCAGGTCCGTCGAACCTTCTTACCGTACTGTCGGCCATCACCAGGACTACCCAGCTTCCCGCCTTCAAATGGAGTTCTTCTCCGGCTTTGACCGGGACTCCCGGATTCACCGGTATCGCAGTCCCGGCGGATACCTTCAACTCAGCAGTTCCCTCCGTCTCCAGAACCCTGGCGCAAGTCGGATTTGCAGCACAAGCTTTTGAAGCTGACTGAATCAGCTGCCCACCGGCAAGAAGCACGAAGAGGCAGCACAACACGATCTTTCTGCAAAAGGACTTCGAAAACTCTCCTGATCTCATCGGATCTACCTCCAATCTCCTAGAGCAATGAACGCTCCCCAGCTAAACGGGTGATCAGCCTGTTTGTTTTCGCGTAGCATCTGTATCTTTTCCAACTGAATTTCTCTGATCATATCAGGTAGAGCCTGCTCAGTCGATGCATGCAGCTGTGACATCATCTCTGTGGTGGCTTCGTCTGACACCGGCCAGAGGGCGCTGACTACTGTCCTTGCTCCGGCCATCTGGAAAGCTCGCCTCAGACCGTAGACCCCCTCTCCTTCTTTCACCTCACCTAAGCCTGTCTCACAGGCTGACAAAACCACCAGATCCGTTCCATCCAGATTCATAGCCGTCACTTCCTCGGCAGTCAGTATGCCGTCTTCTGCACCAAGTTCGTCAGCTCCCTGGCCGTGCAGATTGGCCCCGGCGAGAAATAGCCCCGAAAGGAGCAAGGGATTTTCTCCCACGTAACCTACATCTGGATCGAGACCACGATGTGACGATGTGGGTTGACATTTGTGCTCCAGGAAGTAACCGTGGGTGGCCAGATGTATCACCCTGTTTCCTGGAGCTTCCCTCTTGAACTTCTCCTCGCTGGCAACAACGCCGAAACAGATTGTGGCTGGCTCCCTGGTGGCTCCCCAGTCTGTTGCGATCTGTTCTACTTCGCTCCTGGTTCCCGGCAGCGGGTTGAGGGTAATGCCTCTGAGCTCGGCACAGGCAGTGCCCACATTGCGAGTGGACCCGTATGCCGCCTGGGAAAGTGTGTCTCCCCTCGGAGCTTCTGGAGTGGAGAGGCGTGCTTTCGGAGGAGCATTATAGTCCGGATCTCCCAGAGCGAACAGACCGTTCCCTGGCTTGACTTCGTCCTTGAGCCGGACCAGATCGCGGCCTGAAGATAGGTAATGGATAGTAAAGTCCTCGATCAGATAGCTCCCCTGGTCGTCCATGAGACCGGCAAACGATATTATGTTCATGCCTCCGTCTGGAGCAATGAAGACCAGTTCCTCGTCCGATATCCGATCTTCGATGGGCTGCCAGATTCTCTTATACAAGGCCTTGCTTATGCTTTCATAATCCGTCCGCTCCACAATAGACGGCAACTGTTCGGTTGATGCGACCGTCACCACGTGTTCCCGATACTGATCGATCAGCGAGTCGATCCCTGATGCCTCTCCCAGGTCTCTCACCGATATGTCCCCGTACCCGTTCAGGGTCATTACCAGATAATGGGGAACGGCGCTGTGGGGATCGACCGAGAGATAATCGTATCTCACGTATTCAACCAGAAAGGACGTCACCGGCAGTATGCTCAGAATGTCAGTGATCTTCGCACAGTTAATATCCAGGGCATCCTGCAGATTTCGGAAAGCTTCACTGTTTCGCGCCAACTCGCTTTCCAACCTTTCCTTTTCCTGGCTGGCTTTATCCAGCTTCTGTCGATAACTTAGCGCATAGTCATCGGATGATCCTTCCACGTAAAGCTTGGACAAACGGCCCCGAGCATCTCGGAGCGAATCGGCCAAGGAGCCGAGTTGATCCAGCATTATCATCTCTCTGGCCCGGACGAAAACCGCCTCCGAGGCCCGCCCCTTGGTCGAAAACATCACATCGGCGGTGGCGTAGTCAAACGCTTGAGAAGTCGAACCCAGGTCAAAGTAAGTCGAGAGCAGCAGGTTTGCTGCATTGCGCATAAACTGAGAATAAACCAGAGCATCCTTCTCCGGCATGACTGCAGATCCGATCTGGAAGTTCTTCTTTCTGATCTCGAAGGCTCGTTTGGCCATGTTTAGAGCCTTCTGAAGATCTCCTTTCAGGCGGTAATGGAGGCTAAACGATTCAAGGCATAAAGCCACTTTCGGATGATCAGGCCCTAGAGCTTTTTCAAAAACCTGCAAGGCCTGCGTATACAATGTCTCGGCTTGGGGGTACCTGCGTTGGTCTCGATAGAGATTCGCCAGGTTATTGAGACCCATGGCAACGTCCTGGTGATCGCCTCCCAGAGCATTCTCGAAAATCGAAAGCGCACGCTTGAGAAGAGGTTCAGCTTCAGAGTATTTCTCCTGATCTCCGTAAAGGTCGGCAAGCTTATTGAGGCTGTACGCAGTCTCCGGATGATCTGGCCCGAGCGTTTTCTCGTTAACGGACAGTGCTCGCCCAAAGATTTGCTCGGCTTCTGCAAATCTGCCCTGCTTGTGGTAGACGTCGCCCAGACTGTTCAGGCTGTAACCCACATAAGGGTGGTCGGATCCTAAAGCGGTCTCAAAGATGGTCAACGCCCCTTTGTGAAGTTCCTCTGCACGATCGTATTTGCCCTGTTCATAGTAGAGATTCGCCAGATTGTTCAAGCTCATGCCTACGTAAGGATGGTCCGGACCAAAGTGCTTCTCGGAAATGGACATAGCGTTCTTGTACAGCGGTTCGGCTTCACTATACTGGCCTTGCTCGTAATAAAGGTCTGCCAGATTGTGCATGCTGGAAGCCACGTTTGGGTGGTCAGATCCGAGCGCCTTTTGGAAGATCGCCAGGGCTCGTTCATGAAGCCGCAGGGCATCCGCGTACTTGCCCTTGTCATAATAGAGGTTCCCGAGATTCACCAAACTAGCCGCCACATCCTGGTGGTGAGGTCCGAGTACTTTCTCCCTTATAGCCAGAGCCTGCTGGTGAAGAGCTTCAGATTCAACGTATCTGCCCTGATCATCATACAGGGTTGCCAAATTGTGAAGTGTCTTCGCGACATCAGCGTGTTCGGTTCCGAAAACTGTTTCTCTTATGGACAAAGCCTGTTTCCACAAGGACTCAGCTTCGACATAATCCGCGCGGTGATAGCGGAAAGCACCCATCTTCTCTAAAATCAAAGCCACCGTCGTATCCTGCTCCGCCGACTGGGTCTTGCCTTGTTCTAGTGCTATCCTTCCCAGAACCAGCGCCGAATCGTAGTTCGCGGCATTGGAGAGGGAATCCGCTCGATCGAGCAGTTGCTTCCACGATTCTGCTGGCGCAGCTTGCATCGGCAGAAGCCAAATCAGGTTAACACACAGCAGCATTGATTTGAGTAGTCTCCTCATGAGATAAGCGCTCCGCAAGTATAGGGAAAACCCCCATTATTTAGATAGCACCAATATACACCCCTTGGGCGCGCCTTGTCAAGGGAAAAGAAGTCTCTGGATGGATCATCTGCCATATGTGAGCTGCCCCGGCAAACTAAAAGCAAACATGCCCGAATGAAGGGAGAGGCAAGAGTATAACATTAGATTCTGCTTGACAGAACGGGTTTTCGGTGGTATCATACAAGCAAAGGGAACCTTGTTTGTGTCGTAAGAGAACGCAAATTGGAGCACACCGTGTTGATAGCGGTGTGCGGTATTCCTCAAAAACACTTTTCTAACAGCCCCTCAACCTAAGCAGAGGAGGAGCATTATGAAACAGATGCTTTCAGTGATGATTGCTCTCCTGGTCCCGCTTGTGGCACAGGCGTCAATCGTCACAGCTCAGGTTCCTTATCAGATGCATTACCAGGGATACCTGAGCGACTCGGAAGGAGCACCTTTGGACACTACCTTGTCCATGACGTTCACCATCTACGACGACTCCGCCAGGTCGAACGTCATTTGGACTGAAACCCAACCATCTATAACGGTTGCCAACGGTTTGTTTAACGTTCTTCTGGGCTTAGTGACCCCGGTTACCGACAGTGTATTTGCCGACAGTGTGAGGTGGCTGGGAATTGCGGTCAGTCCTGATCCAGAAATTACCCCCCGGACCAAGCTGGTCACGGTGCCCTATGCCTTCAGGGTCAACACGATTGACGGTGCGTCCGGTGGCGACATCTTTGGTAACGTTCGTCTGCATAGTCTGCTCAGCGTAGGTGAGTACGGAGGAGATGCAGGCCGTATTGAGATAACGGACGGGAACTCTGCTGTCATTATCGCGGACGGCGCCGGCGCGGATCTGAGCATCGCTGGCAAGCTTCAAGTTGAATCCTCAGGTCTTCACTCAGGGCACTTCACATCTGATAATCTGAGCCCTTCTACTCAGGTGATACATTCCGAATTCATTGGCACGGGCGATTATGATGCCAAAGCGGTTTACGGCAAGTGCACTCCAGAGGATTTCTACGGCTATGGTGGATACTTTGAGGGCGGGTATATGGGTGTGCAGGGTGAGGTTTTGTCCACAGGGGACGAGGCATACACCGGAGTCTGCGGAACCGTCTCAGGCGGCGGAGGATTGAACTGGAACATGGGCGTCCAGGCATCCGCAACGGGTCCGGCTACGAATGTGGGTGTACAGGCACACGCTCATGGCGGAGACGAAAGCTACGGCGTCTGGGGACACGCCGATGGTGCTGATTTGGGAGCAAACTACGGGATCTACGGATCCACTGCTCGTTCTAACACTAACTGGGCCGGATATTTCGTAGGCAACGTTCGCGTTACCGGCACGGTGGTCAAAGGGTGTGGTGGTTTTTGGATTGATCATCCCCTTGATCCCGAAAACAAATATCTCTATCACTCCTTTGTGGAATCTCCCGATATGAAGAACGTTTACGATGGCGTGGTAACACTGGACGTCAATGGAGAGGCAGTAGTGGAACTTCCTGACTACTTCCAAACAGTCAACAAGGATTTCCGTTACCAGCTTACGTGCATTGGTGGATTTGCCCCTGTGTACGTTGCGGAGGAAATATCTGGCAACAAGTTTTCGGTCGCCGGCGGTGAGCCCGGTATGAAGATTTGTTGGCAGGTCACCGGTATTAGAAAGGACCCATTCGCCGAATCAAACAGAATCCAGGTAGAAGTTGATAAGCCGACAGACGAGAGGGGCAAGTATGTCCATCCTGAAGCCTATGGACTCGGTGAGGAGTACGGCATTCATTATGAACGGCACAAACGGATGGAAGAAAAACTGCAAGCAAAGAGTGACAGAAGGACGAGGCAAAAATAGCAAGTGGATGTAATGAATTAAATGAAATGCTCCTGGGTTGCAAAGCGGATGGACTTTCAGACAATTGAATATGCATTCCTGGGAATCAACAAACAGATCAGGTGCAAGAGTAAGAGGAAAGAAATCATGAAGCAGAATCGATTAACTGAACGGATCCGGTTATGCAGATGTCGGGGTCGGCCACCTAAAATGGGATTGAAAATATTCCCTGCAATCATCCTTGTTCTGACTATCCTCTGTGTCCCCGTACCCTTTGCCCGGGAGGCCAGTAATACCGATACTGCCTCAGAGAAAGAAGCAGGGGGAGTCACCAAGGCCAAGATGCAAGCTGTTCCAGGGATAATGAAGGAAGCAGTCACAAAGGACCGCAGAGAACTTAAGACCGAATTCGCAACTGTTAAGGATGACGACTCGGCAGAAAAGATCAATACGGTTCAATTCGAAGGTACACCGGTGCTGTCTGGGTCTCCCGTGCGCGACAAGGGTAGACAGATCAAATGGCAAATCCTCTGCACGGGAGGCAACTGCGGAGCCGGCAACGTCACCTACCTGCTGGGCGCATCGGCTGATTACTATATGTGTGGAACGGTTGGACAGACCTCAGTTGGCCCGGGCAGTTCCCCATCCTACGACATGAACTCCGGTTTCTGGCAGGATTTTCTCAGCGGTTTTCTCCGCGGCGACGCCAACGGAGACGGGACCATCGGCCTCGACGACGTAGTGTATCTGTTAAACTACCTTTTCAGAAACGGCGCTGCTCCCATTCCTTTCGAAGCCGGAAATGCTAATTGCGACGAAGGGGTGGACCTGGAGGATGTCGTTTATCTGATCAACTATGTATTAAGAGGCGGGCCGATACCGTCCTGCTGATTTCCGTTTACCAGGCTTTCTGGCCGTAGGTGCATTAGCCCCAGCCGCCAAGAGGCTGGGGCTTATCTTTTGCTAGTCCGTTAAGGAGAGCGACACTTGTCATTCTCATCCAGACTCAAAAGCCCACACAAGAGCTCTGGAAATTACTAAGATAAGTCTCGGAATATCCGGGGGAAGTCGAGGGGGGGTTGCTAACTTAGCTGTAAAATCTTCCTAATATAAAGAGAGACAAGAAGATAAGGTGAGTTTCCGCTTGACAAAAAGGCCCCTTCGCTGTATTTTAGTAAAAAGGGAACCTAACTCGTGCCTTTTCGGACAATAGGTGCTTGACGGTTTCTAAGTCACCATCGGCAGCGACGACATGGATATTATCAGCTTTGACCGTTTGACCGGCAACAAGCAACCAGCACAGAACGATCAAGAGTGGTTCTTTTATGCGCATCGCTTTCTCCTATGGTTATTCCCTTATTTTCAGGATACGTTTCAATTCGCTATTTGTTGCTCCCGCAAGAAAATGGAGATCTTATGAAATGATCATGCTGAGCCGAATCCCTTTAAAGTTGTAATAAGAAGTTGTCTTCTAATGAGTTCCGCTTAACAGACATAGTGTGGCTGTATTAAGAAATCAAATGTATAAAAGTTGGGGGAAGGTGAGTTAGAGACCACCTTTTTTATGGTTAACGGTTCATGGTTCACAGTTCACGGCCCCACCGCATTACCCTCAGTAAAGCGGCGGACTGTGGACAGTCGGCCGTGGACGAGTGAAGGCGGTTCACGGTTCACAGTCCCCGCAGCCTCGCTCCCGAATGAGCGGTGGACGGTGGACGGAACGAGGCGGATCACGGTTCATGGTTCTCGGTTCACGGACCCCGCCGCATCATCTCCGGAAAAAGCTGCGGACTGTGGAGAGTGGACTGCAAGTGCTTTAGAATCAAGTCGGGGGTCATTTCACGAAAGGCGACACAGGCCGTCACATTTTGTGATTCATAACATCCCACCATTATGCAAATACTTGTTCTATTGGATAGTAAAAGATTCACACTGTTTCCCCATTCTTTGTTGCTGTAATTGACAAACATCATTATATTTACTTATCAGAGAAACTATAGAGCAGGCAAGCGATTTTCAATTATGCCAGAGTCAGTTCAGAACAACGACGATGGAACTCAAGGTTTTCCCATGATTGCCAAAACAATCAAATCGAGGAGATGACTATGCGAAAGGATTTATTTAGAGCTTTCGTTATTATCATTTTTGTTGCTATTGCTTGGGTACCGACTGAAATTGGAGCAATTGAATCACTTGTCGACAGCCCAGAGGTTTCAGCGGCGATTGCAGTTTTTGATGCTTGGTGCCAGTATACCGTATACAATCGGGAACAGCCGGGAGTGTCCATAGGAATTGTACACGATCAGGATTTGATCTGGGCTAAGGGGTACGGCTATGCAGACCTGGAAAAGGAAATTCCGGCGACTTCTTCAACCGCCTATCGAATTGCGTCTATAACCAAGCTTTTTACAGCAACGGCGATTCTTCAGCTGCGCGATGCAGGCAAGCTGCAGCTCGACGATCCGGTTGCGAAACATCTTAGTTGGTTTCGCCTTGATGATCCTTTTGATGATAGCCCGGTTATCACAATCCGCCACCTGCTTACTCACACGTCCGGTTTGCCCCGCGAACTGGACGCTCTCTACTGGGATGAGATGAAATTCCCGGAGCTTGAGGAGTTTGTAAAGATGTTCCAGGAATCATCCACGATTCTACCCCGTGAAACTGAGCTGAAGTACTCGAATGTGGCTTTCAATGTGCTTGGCGAGGTTGTCGCTTCTGTTTCTGGCAAACCCTATCCTGACTATGTTGGAGAATTTATCCTGGAGCCACTCGGGATGACCGGGACCGAGGTCATGCCTGGAAAGAACATGCCCAGCTTAGCCGTAGGGTACGGATTTCGCAAACCGGGGCAGCCCCGCCGGGTAGAGCCTTTCTTCGACAAGAAGGCCATGGCCGCCTCGGGGAACATGGCCTCGACAGTAGAAGATCTCGCCGAGTTCATATCGCTTCAGTTCCGGGACGGTGTGGCAGGCGGCGCTCAAATACTCAAGGGTTCAACGCTGAAAGAAATGCACCGGGTGCACTGGCTGAGCCCCAACTGGAAAAGCGGTCGGGGTCTTGGCTGGAGCGTGGTCAGGGTCGACGGTCAGGTTCGAATTACTCACGGTGGTTCGGTGCCTGGTCATAAGACAATCGTATCTGCAGTTCCGGCTGACAAGTTCGGAGTAATAGTGCTCACGAATGCGGAAGATGGCGATCCCGGCTCCTATGCAAGCAATGCTTGGGCTATTATGGCTCCAGCCGTAAAGAAAGCGACAGCCGTACCTGAGGAGGCACCAGCTGCCGACTCTTCCTGGACAAAGTACGTCGGAGACTACGAATGGGAGGATGGCAGCCCCATCAAGGTGATGCTTCTTAATGGCGAACTCACGCTTGTGGACCCGACGGAGGACAACCCGTGGGATGGGCGGGTTCGGCTCCAGCCTGTATCGGAAGGCGTTTTCAAAATGAAAGATCAATGGCAGAAAGGGGAGCTGATCCGCTTTGAGATGGATGAAAACGGAGAGGTAACGCGTATCATCATGCCGGGCTATTCGCTGTTGCGGAAGTGATCCTGACACATCTGATATTGCAGGGTTGCGCGACTTCCTGCACATACTGCATACTCCACTCACCGATCGTCCGGAAGATAAATTTGAGGACGAAGCTGGTCTTGTCTTCCGGAGCGACTTTATAAAAGTAGTTCCATATTCGATCACAGAATCGACACGGCAACCTCCGCCTATCTGGCTGTCAATTCTAGCACGTGCAATCATGCAATATCAAAAGGCACCACGCAAGATAGGCGGCTTTTCCAGTCGACGTGTGATTCTGATTTCATATTCACAGTGGTTTTCTCATCATATTGGCTAGCCGCAATCTATCCTTTTCCTTGACAAAGGGGCGTTCATTCCGCATACTTGATCGTCGCAAGGAGTTCCTTGCTGTCGATGGGAATGGAAGATAGACGAGAGAAACGAGGCGTGCCCATTTGCCACGTGTGGATTTGTGCAACGAGATCTTGGATATGCTCAAGCCGGACCGAGGTTTGATATTCTGGAATGAAATAGGCCCCAAACTCAGCTCGGAGCTTCCGCATAGTCTCCCAACTTGTGGAATTCCAGGGCTGTGTTGTCTCCCAGTCGAAGCTCGGAAGGCATCTTATTCCGCGGATTGAGAAAAGACACCAGAAGTCTGCTGTTTATGTTGAACTCTAAAAGACATGAGGCTCATGTCCTGGGGGCGACTGTTGCTCTGGCCGCCGCTCTCACCCTATGTGCGTGCAGCAAGAATTCGGACGAGCATCAGAGGATTGCCTCGAATGAATATGTGCGGGTAGCCGGCATCATACTTCGATGGGTTCCCGGCGACCAGGAAGCCAATATTAGTCGAGCCGAGGAACTGATTCGGCAGGCTGCTAATAAAGGCGCAAGGATTATCTGTACGCCCGAGAGTTTCCTCGACGGATACAGCGTCAGATTGCCGGCTTTGTCCCGTGATGTGTTCCGGACATTGGCCGAGGAAATCCCGAGCGGTCAATATTTCTCCCGGCTTCAGCGACTAAGCGATGAGTGCGATGTCTATCTCATCGTCGGCCTAGCCGAACGGGCTGGTGATACGGTATACAATTCAGCGGCGCTGATCGGGCCGGATGGTGTCCTGCTGGGGAAGCACCGCAAGAACTTCCTCTGGTACACCGAGATTGATTGGTACGCACCTGGCGAAGGTTTCCCTGCTTTCGCTACCGAGTTCGGACGAATCGGGATGATGATCTGCTCTGAACGCCGAGAACCTGAGGCTATCGCTCAGCTTGTTGAGAACGGAGCGAGTATTGTATTCTGTCTCGCCGGCGGTGGTTACGGTGGTGAAAGCGATGCAATTGTCAGCCAGCGCTCCTCTGAGGGTCATGTGCCTATAGTCTTCATCCATCCCGTGGAATTTCTTGTCACAGGTCGCGACGGACGAGTTCTGACCCGGTCCGTACTTGGTGATGAGCTGGATGCACAGCCCAGCGATGGCTTGGCAGGGGAGATCCGATACTACGATTTGGAAGTAATCCCCGATACTGGTACGGATGATTAGGTTTGTGATCAGCCGGACCGACCTCCCAAATTCGCATAAAGTCCACGCCCTTCTATGATCACCCTGTTGACAAACACGTCGGCCAGGGCATCGGACCTGGCATCGTCAGTCATCTTATCGGATGGTCCCCAACAAGTGCGTCAATTATAATATAGTGCAGTCGGATATTGCACTCAAAGCAAGCCAAAGTTTGAGGAGAGTGAGGTCGGTACCGTATATTCTAATCCCTCCTCAGGTGACCACCAAGAATGTCATGGTGTTATATTTCTGATCCCCTATAGCTTCCAAGGAAGTTCGAGAATCGTCCAGTTGGGGACCCATTATTCCCCTTGACAAGAAGCTGCTCATCCCGTATACTTGATCGACGGAAGGAGTTCTTTCCGGTTCTTAGTTTGTAGTCCATGGTTAGTATTTGATAGTGCACCGCTGGTAGTTGAGAGACACAGAAGACAGTCTGCAAGGATCAAGGCTCCCTGGTTGGGGGGCGTTGTTTTTATGGGTCGGGAGATATGAAGGCCTCAGACTAAAGATCGTCCCGGATCCAATTGGAGAATCTCTTCAACACTCAATTGAGTGATTCCGTGTCAGCGTTCTGCCGCCAACAACTCGAATCGGTTAACCAAAAATAAGTCCGGAGGATAGTATGGAGAGCTACCGTATACCGCATCCGGCCAACGAGCCGGTCTACAGTTACGCTCCCGGATCACCAGAGCGTAAGAAACTGAAAGCTGCTTTGGACGAGCTGAAATCAAAACAGACTGAGATGCCGCTGATAATCGACGGCAAAGAGGTCCGCACCGACAATAAGGTTAAAATAACCGCACCGCACGATCACAAGCTGGTATTAGGCTATTCCTACCGCGGCGGCAAGAAAGAGACACAGATGGCCATCGACGCGGCGCTGAAGGCCCAAAAGGATTGGGCGGCGCTGCCGGGCAAACAGCGTGCTGCCATCTTCCTTAAGGCGGCTGATCTTTTGGCTGGACCATACCGTTACATAATGAATGCCGCCACCATGCTGGCGCACTCCAAAACCGTGTTCCAGGCGGAGATCGACGGTGTGTGTGAGCTGGTTGACTTCTTCCGCTTCAACGCTTACTACATGCAGATGATCTCCGACTTCCAGCCGATTAATCCCGATCCGAACGTTTGGAATCGCCTGGACTACAGGCCGCTGGAGGGATTCATCTTCGCGGTCACCCCGTTCAATTTCGTCTCCATCAACGGCAACCTGCCAACAGCGCCTGCCATGTGGGGCAATGTCTCGGTCTGGAAACCGGCACGCTCTGTGCCGTATACCTCGCACATTATTATGAATATACTGATAGAGGCTGGTTTGCCCGCCGGCGTGATTAACTTCATTACCGGCAACTCTTCGGAGATCAGCGAGGTTGTCTTGAACAACGAACACCTTGCGGGGATTCATTTCACCGGTTCCACCGCTGTGTTTCAGGATATGTGGAAGACCGTCGGGGGAAACATCGCCAAGTACAAGACCTATCCCAGAATCGTGGGCGAGACCGGCGGCAAGGATTTCATTTTCGTTCACAACTCCGCCGTTCCGGCTGAGGTTGCCACAGCCATCACCCGCGGCGCTTTCGAATACCAGGGTCAGAAGTGCTCTGCAGCATCCAGGGCTTACGTGCCTAAGTCGACCTGGCCGAAGATCAAGGAGATTCTGCTAAAACAGATCAGCGAGCTGAAGATGGGTGGCCCGTGTGATTTTTCCAACTTCATGAATGCCATCATCGACAAAAGCGCCTACACCAGCATCAAGGAGTACATCGACTATGCCAAGGGTTCATCGGAAGCTGAGTTCCTGTGTGGAGGCAACTGTGATGATTCCAAAGGATACTTCATCGATGCGACCGTGATCGCAACCAGCAATCCCAAGTTCAAGACCATGGTGGAGGAGATCTTCGGGCCTGTGATCACCATCTACGTTTACGACGATGCGGATTACGAGAAAACCCTGCACTTGTGCGATGAGACTTCTCCTTACGCTCTGACCGGTGCCATTTTCGCCACCGACCGGCATGCGGTCGAGCTGGCTGAGAATATCCTGCGTCAGGCTGCCGGCAACTTCTACGTCAATGACAAGCCAACAGGAGCCGTGGTTGCCCAGCAGCCGTTTGGCGGAGCGAGAGCATCAGGCACCAACGACAAGGCCGGTGGACTACACAACATGATCCGCTGGACATCACCCAGGTCGATCAAGGAGAATCTCGTGCCGCCGAAGGACTTCAAGTATCCGTTTATGCTGGAGCCCTAGAATCAGTAAACAGTCTACGGTTTACAGTTTACGGTCTGCAGTTGAAAGGCGACCGATGGTTGGTGGGCGCCTTTTCTTCTAAAAAGAATCGGCCAGGCAAAACCTGGCCGATATCTTGAGACTTCTCAAAACTAACGCTTGCCCACAGGCAAGATAGGGTCCTACATCTTCTCACACATCTTCTTCAGCTTGTCCAGCTGCTCTGGAGTCAGCAGCGCCTTGGCGTTCCGGCAGGATTTGATGCAGGAGAGCTTCATATCCGTCCTTATCTTGGCGACAGACTTCAGCTTGGCCTCTATATCCTTGACGCTGGCCTTCTCGTCGTGCATCACGCTTTTCAGTTCCAGCTGGGCTATCTTCAAGCTGGCCTCGGCCTCGATGCTTCCTCGCATAAAGTTCATCTTGATGGACTTGAGCTCCTCCACCTGCTCATCAGTCAACTCCAGTTCCTTCTCGCAGCAGATGAAGAAGTCCTGTTGGCGGCAGCCCATCATGCCGCCACACATCCCCATCCCACAACACATCTGGCCGCATCCCGTCATGCCGGCACACATCCCCATCCCACAACACATCTGACCGCATCCCATCTGGTGCATCATGCCTGAACCCATTCCGCAGCATCCTCCCTGATGCATCATACCTGCACCCGTGGAGCCGCATCCCATTTGATGCATCGTCTCTCCGCAGTGGTGTCCCAATGCTTCCTGGTGCATCATCTCGTCGCCCATCACCTTGATCACCTTCTTGCAACCCTTTCCTATGTCCATCTGGGCGAAGGACCAGGTGAAGGCCAGAAGCACCAAGAGGACAACTGCACCTCCTGCTAAACCAAGCTTCCTCATAAATCACCTCCTTCGAGTTTGAGGGACAATATACATATATACTAATATACGGATTTAACTCGGATCGATTGTAGGAAGTCCCGTTCTGCGCGCGGAATTTGGCCAGATGCCACAGCCTCTCAGTCTCGGGCGTGAAACCCACCGGTACAGAAGCCGTAGAAGAATAGTATAGACGGACCTTAATCAAAGGTAACGTTGAAACAAAGGAGATTTCACAATGTCTTTACTCAAAACGGTAGCAGCCATTTCCCTGATCAGCTTTCCCATTTCTGTAGTGGGACAGACCTTGCCGATCGCTCAAGCGGCGGAATCCGCAGGCCGATCTTCTTCAGGATCACTTCGAGGTAAACATGGTATTGAACTGACTATGGGACTTCTCAGTGGGGTCAGCTCCACCACTGAAGTGTCTCCGGGTGATGTAAGGACGAAGAGCGAGGCGAATGGTCTTATCGGATCTATTGGCTATACCTACTGGCTTGAAAACGATTGGGCCATCAATGTCAGTACAGGGGTGGTAGACGCAGACGCTACGGTATGGGCGGGTGGTGGCGGCACTTATGTTGAATCTGCCGCGGTTGTCCCCATGTTGTTCGGGGTGAAGTATCAGCCCTCTAGACTCATCGACAGCGACGTGGTTCGACCCTATTTGTCTGCATCTGTCGGACCCTACCTTGGGTTTGCCTCAAACGTCTGGACAGGGACGGCCGCTTCAGTGGAGTCTCGCGCGGAAACAGCCCTGGGTTCGCGTCTGGCCATGGGCGCAGATATTTCCCTCAGCAGATTGTTCAGGCTGGGTATTGGGGGCGGTTATCATTTCGTCACCGATTTTGAAAATCGTATCGGGTCGGAGAAGAACCACACCAGTCCCGAGTTTTCCATCTCTTTTGGAATCGTCTTTGGCAAAGGAAGAAAGTAACCTCGGTGGTACCAGCCACTGGATCTATCTCTTTTCTGTCAGGATCTACTCCCCTCTACGCCCCAGCCCTCAGCGGGTGTGACCTGACAGGTGAAGATTAATTGGGTTGTGATCGGAAGGGGTGCCAGGTCACACTCATGGCGTACCATGAGCAAGACCTGACACAACGTGTAAAAACGGTCATCGCGAGTAGTCCCCGTCCGGGGAGACGTGGCGATCTGCTGTCGGCGATAGGACGGGGAGGAAGAGATTGCCGCGCTCCTGTTAGTCGTTTGTAATGACAGTATCTAATTCTTCGCGGACGTCTTAACGTGCAAGTAGTTCTTCGATCTTCCCCGCGACCGTTCCTGCGGCTCCATCGTAATTGGCCATTACCGCTACCGTATAACCGCTGTCCAGATACATATCCAGCTTGGCATTGATGCCAGGCGCTCCACCGCCATGCCCCACGATGCGGTGGCCGTTTACGTTTCGATCCTGAAACAGATAGGCGTACATGCTTTCAGGGCCCATGTGCGCCTTGCCAGTAGTGAGGGTGTCGAAGGATTCCCTGCTGATAAGCTTGTTGCTGCGCAGGGCAATATCGAACCTTAGCAGGTCTTCTACCGTAGAGAACCCGCCTCCGGCTGGACCGCCTTTGACAACGTGCATGAAAAGGTTATTGCGCCACGCGCCGCCTGGGCTGCGGCTTCCGTCATAGTCTATCTTGGTATAACCGATGGCTAGATTCGGCACCGGCGTATCCATCTCGTAGCAATCGGTGTTGATCATTCCGGCGGGCTGGTAAATGTGCTCCCTGATATAATCATAATAGTCCTGCCCGGTGACCTTTTCGATGATCATGCCCAGGACGATGGGGCCGGAATTGCTGTAATGAAAATCAGTCCCCGGCTCAAAGAGCAGGCTGTCATCGAAGATCAACTCCGCCAGTTGGCCGACGGTCTTGATCTCCCACCAGTGGGCGTCAAACACCTCGTCCCAGTAATCCTGCATCCCCGAGGTGTGAGTAAGCAGGTGGTGAATGGTCACCTTTTCTGCAATCTCCGGTTGCGGCAGGTCAGGTAGATATTTCCCTACGGGGTCGTTGAGAGAGACTTTCCCTTGTTCCACTAGCTGCATGACGGCCACCCCGGTGAACATTTTGTTCATCGATCCTAAGTTGAACTTGGTGTCCAGCCGGTTGGGGATGTTATATCGCTTGCTGGCTAATCCATGTACGCGGGTGTAGAATGGCTTTCCATCTTTAGCGATCAGGACCGTTCCGGAGAATCGGTCTTTGGATACCAAGTTATCCAGGTAACGATCGAGGAAATCGACTATCTGCTCCTGCGTCAGATCACCTTCCGGCGCCTCAAATCCTGGTTCCTCTCCCGGTCGGATAGAAAGCATATCCAGCTTATGCGGAGGAAGAGTATCGGCCTGTACCCTTAGCATCACCCACTCAATGGGGCCGCTGGGTCTCTCAGCCTTCATCAGCCCGGAGATGGAGTAGTTACTTGAGTGCTCGATGCGGTGAAGAATAAAGCCGCCCACGTCGGAGTAGACCTGTTTGAACATGTTCAAGCGGTTTTCAAACTTTCCTTCGCGCTCCTTCCAGTGGTTGTTGATGAAATCGGTCCACTCTTTCTCTTCACCGGAGTTGAACGCCTCAATAAGGCGAACTAACAACTTGCCTGCAGGCGTGTCTGGTATCTCAGGCGGCGCCTGCTGGGCCCACGATGGAAAGGCCAGGGCACATACCAAGATAAGCGGAACAATCTTCCAGCGCACTCCGTTCTGCATAACTCCTCCTCGTCAAGGTTACAGAAGGTACCGAATTTGCGTGACATCCTATTCATACTTCTTATCCGGTTCTTTACGCAGACTAAGGGAATGTCGTGCGGTGCGTCTTTGTAGAGCCACTCGGCCAATCTCCTGAATCGGCCGGCCAGGGCCAATGGCCCGAGCTCTCTTATCAGATCCACGTGCAAGCCTCCATTGTCTGAACATGAGTTGCCATTCTCCGAATTTATGTAAGTACTTACGCATCGTCAACCGATTTGTTTCACAAATCCGAGCTTCTGATCGCCGGCACAATTTGTGAACGGCGATGCCCGTCGAAATCACTCGCTGCTGATTATGCCCCTTGCTTTCTGTGAGATCTTGCCCACCCCTGCACGCGTAACCTGGCATGTATGACCAGGCAGCCCAGCTGTCAAGTGTAAGGTCGCACTTATGCCAGGCGGTCGGCAAGGCCTGACGCAACCGCGAAGGCCTTGGAATGATGGACCTGGTCATCCTGACTAACTCTTGTGACTTAACCGACCCATCCGTTCTGCTTTTTGTTGACTTGCCCTCGGAGAGGTTACTCCGCTAATCCTGGAGCTTCCACCGGCGCACCGGGCGAAGGCGCAAAACAAGGCTCTTCTGTGTGGGGCAGACAATCTTCGGGTTTCATATTCTTAAAACTGGTACGCAGCCCCCAGTTAGTACAAAAATAGAGCAGTGGATGAGCGTAGCTATGAAAGAATCTGGAAAATATCGAGGCTTTGGCGAAAAAATTTCTCCCCAACCACAGAAAACCTTCCGCCAGTTCTTCCGGGGTCATACTCTTGGGTCTGAAAACCACGGTTCTGTGGTTGTAGTCCTGCCAGTTCTGGCTTAGGAGCCTTCCTTCCTTCTTGAATCTGTCGAAAATGGTGGTGCCCGGGTAAGGGGTCAGAATATTAAAGGTTGCGCTGGTGATTCTGTTGTTCTCCAGAAAATTCAAGGTTTTTTCGAATATGCTCTTGTCGTCATGGTCGAAGCCGAACACCAGTGAGGCATGGAAGAGGATCCCGGAATCCCGAATGATCTTGATAGCCTGGCTATATTCTTTGGCATCGTCTGGAGCTTTACGGAGCCTTTTTAGATTGTCAGAGGAAACCGACTCTATTCCGATGAACAAGCCGACACAACCAGATTCCTTCGCCAGCCTCAGTAAAGCCTGGTCCTTTGCCGAAGATATGGATGCCTGGCCGACCCACCAGCGAATTTTCGAATCCAAAAGAGCAGTAAATAACTCCCTGGCAAATCTGGCATCCCCCATGATATTATCATCCAGAAAGAAGATCTTCTTACCTTTTCTTGCAGCTATTTCCCTCACGATGTCTCGAACTGCCCGGTGTCTTATCTTCTTACCATAAAGATGAGTAACCGAACAAAATTCGCAGTTATAGGGACAACCTCTGGTGCACAGGACGGGGCTCACGTGAAAGGGGGTATGATTGTGGTTAAGCTTGGCTACGGGGAATTTGGCCAGATCGGAATCAAAAGACCGGTAAAATCTTCGTAGCCTATTCTCTCTGAAATCTTCCAAAAGTTCACCCCAACATCCTTCTGCTTCGCCCATAACTACAGAGTCGCAGTGGGCGATGGCCTCGTCGGGCATGACCGTGGGATGAATCCCTCCCAAGACCACCTTGGCACCCTTTTTTCGGAAAGCAGAGGAGAGCTGGTAAGCCCGAGGAGCGGCTGCGGTCATACAGGAGATTCCCACCAGATCGTAGTGTCTGTCAAAATCGACCTCCTCGATCTCCTCCTCAACCACATCCACCTCAATCTCGGGCGGAGTCAAAGCAGAGATAACACCCAGGGTAAGCTGAGGCATTCTCAGAAATCGGCTCCGCTCTTTGTCCAAAGAAGGAGCTATCAAAAGAATCTTCATTTTTTCTTTCGATGTGGGCCTAATCCGGCCACATGTTGGGAAGGTGAGTCCCTCTACTCGCTGACTCTCTTGACGCCGATAGCCTGAGGACCCTTCTTGCCCTTGACAATACTAAATTCCAGGTGGTCTCCCTCCTGTAATTCATCGAAGTCCACGTCCTGTACTTCTGAGCGATGAAAAAATACCTCCCTTCCATCCTCCGCGGAGATGAATCCAAATCCGCGTTCTCTCATTATCCGCTTTACCGTTCCCTTGGACATATTTGTGTTCTCCTTTCAAGGAAGATGTACTGTCCTCTGAAAGTAATTGTTCCTCTTCGGCCCGGTCAGAAACTAATCGGGCTTGAGACTACTTTTCCTGAATCTCAATCATTGCACAGAGATTCCTATGGTTTGTGATATAACCTTTTATTTCTAAATGTCAAGGTCTATTTACGTTTTTGAATAATTATTTGAATAGCCAGAGTTATACCGAGCTAATCGACTGATCATTTCTTTGTCTATTGTTCGGAAGATAGACCGGGGTTGGGCTGGCCTGGGATAGAAGAAATGCCAAGGAGTTTGAATGACTGTTTTTCCTGATTACAGCCGCAGAGGACAAACCTTTTTGGCATGAATGAGATTGAGTTTCCCCAGTCAGCAGGATGCCCCAAGCCTAATCCAGGCCAGTGAGTAATCCAAGATTCAATAGATTCGGTTCCTGCAAAGAGGGATTGCAGTGCATTTTTTTGGATTTTGCGCCGGACACGCTTACTGGTCGGGTGGCGACGGCTGGATAGGCGGTTCCCCGCGAGCCAGGTAGACCATCAGGGCATCCGTCTCATCAACCTCGTCTCCGCTTCCCGAATCACTTCCAGGGTTGCTGAACAATCTGTTCAAAAGCAACTCGAAGTGCTCCTTTTTCATTTTGGTGAAAGCCACATTGTATTTGTATCTTAGCAACTCCCAATCTGCCCTTTTGAGTTTACTCATTCACATCACCTCCTTTTTTTGATTCTCTTTTGCAGTGCCCTCTCAGCAGGAACCAAATCGGTGGAGTTTCAGAGTTCTTCCAATCGCTTCTTGGCATCTGTCAACTGCGGCAGGTCTTCATCTGCATCCTCCCATATTTCGATAAATTTCTGGAAATGTTGCCTGCTCTTCTTGTCTGTGCCTTTTTTCTCGTAGAGCAGACCAAGTAGATAATGAGTTTGTGCATAGCTGGGATTAGTTTTAAGCACAGCTTCAAATTGTTCTACCGCGGCATCCCACTCCCCCATTTTGTAATGGGCTTCTCCCAGGGTATTAATAAAAAATGCGCGGTCCAATATAGGGATGCTGGCTGCTTTGTTGAAGTTTTCCAGTGCCCTTTGGTGTAGGCCTCTGCTGAGCCAGAACTCGCCCAGAAGGTGATAATAATATACCTTTGGCTCGTCAGCCTCCGTTTTTTTCATCAGCTCACTGATCGCCAGGGTCTCGATTTCAGCCTGGCTGAACATTGTCTTCTTAATCAATGCTAACCCCAGCATCCAATGGGCCTGTGGCATCTTGGGGTCGAGTCTCAAAGCCTGGCGAGATTCCTGAACAGCCTCCGTGTAGTCATTCTTCAGGTACTTGAGCTTACCCAATAGAAAGTGAGCGTCCGCTTTCTCAGATTCACTAGTGGATAAGGCAAGATATCTTTCATAAGAACGCAGCGCTTCGGCATACCTCCCTTTGGCCAAATAAATGTCTCCCAGGCATGCGTGAGCGTCAACAAAATCGGGTTTTGCTTCCAAAGACTGCTTTAAACGTGCTAGCGCCTGGTCATAATTGCCAACGATGAGATAGAACTCGCCCAAGCAAAGCAAAGGTAAAGGCTGGTTCGGAGATAAATCAACGTGCGTCTTGAACGCCGCCTCGGCTTTGCCCAATTCTCCTTTGCGGAGGTAAGCGTAGCCGAGCACCTTGTAGGTAAAGTCGACGACGCGCGGTTTCATTCCTTGCGGGTCAAGCTCTAACACCTTCTTGAACTCGGCAATGCCTTCATCGTACATCTTTTTCTTTTGGTAGTACACCATACCCAGGTCGATATGGGCGCGCACGTTTTCCGGATTCATGCTGGTGATCTTTCTTAAATAGGCCACCGCCAAATCCCAATGTTCCTTAATCAGGGCTTCCAACACAAGGACCTCCAGCAACTTCTCCTGAGTTGCCCTTGTAGATTGGGTAGCAATTGTCTTCAGCTTTTCACAAACTCTCAGAGCTTTCTCGCTCTCGCCAACGGTATAATACTGCCGCACCAGAGCATCGTAAGCTTCTATGAAACTGGAATCTAAGGCCACCGCTTTCTGCAGATCGTCGATGGCCTCTTGGTTGTAACCTGCGGAACCAGCCTCTTTTCCCATGACGAAATACCTGTATGCTTCTAAAGAGGTGGTGGTAAGTTCCGTTATGTTCTTCTGTTCTTGTTGGATCTCCCGGGCAGAAATCTCCATGTCTTTTTTGATCCTGTCGGTGAGATCATCCACCAAATGTCCCAGTATGCTATTTTCGCCCTCGCCCGTCTCCGTTTGGGCTGCTATAAGCTTTTTCGTATCCACGTTGAGCACCTGGGTATTTATCACGAAAGTCTCTCCGCTCTTGGCGAGACTTCCCATAACCATCACACGAGCACCGGCCGATTTGCACAGTTCAAACCCGACAGAGGCATCGATGATTTCGACATCCCCATAGCCCATCGATTGGAGGAGATCGAACATCCGGGGGAAACTCATGACCTGCAGATACCTCGACTGGCTGAGATCTGTGATCAGCATGTCAGCTAATGCCTTGCGCAGGTAGTCGTATTTTTCTTCGTTGGTTTGGTTGTCGAAAAACATCACCCCCACAGAGGTTTTGGAGATCTCTTCCGGGAAAAATAGTTCATGAACTAGCCTGTATAGCTCCTTCCGCGCGAATAAAACCGCTAACACCGTAGCCACAACCAAAGCCGCGGCAATGAAGAGCGACAGGTTTTGGAGTCTGTAACCTCTTCTTCCAATCGGGAGTTCCTCGGTTATTGACTCCCCTTTCTTTACCGCCTGTAAATCAGTCAGCATCTGAGCCATAGTCTGGTATCTCTGGGCAGGGTCCTTTTTCAGAGATTTGTGGATAATCGCATTCAAACCTCTCTGGGCCTCCTTCCTCAATCCAGTGGCAGGCTTTGGCTCTTCATTCAGAATGCAGTGTATCACCGCCCCGTCATGCTCTCCCCCAAAGGGCAGCTGACCGGTAAGCATTTCATACAAGACAACGCCCAGTGACCAGATATCGGTGCGTTGATCCAAGGTCTTTCCACGCGCCTGTTCTGGCGACATGTACGCCACCGTGCCCAGCTTTGTGCCGGTCTGAGTTACCTGCGTGACTCCCCTGAGCTTGGCTAAACCGAAGTCCATTATCTTGCCAAGGTTCTCACTGGTGAGCATTATGTTGTCTGACTTGATATCACGGTGAACGATACCTTTTTGGTGAGCTTTGGATAATCCTTCCGCTATCTGAATGGTCAGATCCAGCATCTTACTCGAATCCCAACCTTGAATCTGTCCCTCCTTGATCAGCTGTTTTAGGGACTTGCCTTCGACGTACTCCATGGAGATGAAACATTCACCTTCTACTTCATCGATTTCATAGATTGTGGCTATATTGGGATGATTTAGTGCTGAGGCGGCTTTGGCTTCACGGACGAATCTTGTCCTGGCTTCTTCATCACACAGCAGATGCTTTGATAGGAACTTGAGGGCCACGACCCGATCCAACTTGGTGTCCCTGGCTTTATACACCACCCCCATTCCGCCGCGACCCAGCTGCTCCAATATCCTGTAGTGGGAAACAGTTCTGTCCATGATTTCCCCTTTATAACGGGCGTTCCCTTTATGTGTAATTAAACCGCAAATTTACTATTTGTCAACCAAAAAAGTGGATAGACAGGGTAAGAGGACGCTGCCGGATTGCTGCACGTGGATTCCTAGATCAAGCTCTCGAATATCTTCGCGCTCAGGAAGATCTGGATGTCTCATTGTAAGTAAAAGTCTTGGAGTAGTCCTGTAACTTCCGCGTGGATCGATTCTGAGCCCCGCTGCCGGGATGTCAAGGCGTTCTTTGCCCGCAGGATTACTCTAATGCTGAGAGGACGCTGATTTCAGAAGTAGATACGAAAGGAAGTGAAGTAGAAATCGGGATAGCCACCGAATTCCGAGCGCAGCCTTAAGAAAGGGCCATAACCATAGTTGACCAGATATTCCGCGCTCTGGCCCAATCCCAGGTAAACGCCAGCTGACAGGTAGATGTCCTCAGCGATGTTGTACTCAACTTGCGGCATCAAGAAGGCTGAAGGGTCGGTGACATTGACCAGCGCCTCCCCATTAAGGATAATAAGCGGTGTGATATGATAAGAAATTCCCGGGGCCAGATAATGCTTCCCCAGAAGATAGACCGAACCTTCTGTGTAGGCTGTCTTCTCGAATTGGGAGAGATAGTTGTCGGGTTCGCTTGCCCCGGCCTGATTGAAATGATACTCGGCAAAAAGGTAGGTGCCGTCCCCTAGGCTGTAGTCTAAGCCAATGCTGCCGCGGAAATAATCCTGTTCACCGTTGTGCTCATCCGACTTCAGGGCATCAACGAAAACGTACGCCGCTTCCAGCCAGAATCCCGCTCCACCGATGGAGCGGGTTAGGTCAAGCCCGGTCAAAAGATTTTCCCGGAAGCCAATCACCATTGACGAAATGTCGGTGCGGCGATAGTTAAGTCTGCTTCTTAAAAACATGGCACTGTTCTCGAACTCGAAATCCTCCCCGAACACGTAGCCCGCGTCCATCTCGCCCATGAAGCCCATGGGCACCCGTACTCTAATCGCATCTACGCCGAGACGGTCCTCCACGTCCAGTTCGTTGAAGGCATAAGGCACCAGGACATCCGTAGGATTGATCACACGAGCCGAGCCCCAGGCGATAGCTTGCCTGCCGAGGTAGACGTCGGCCAGACTGCTGTTTATGGTAACATATGCGCGGTCTAGGTTCTGGAAGATGGCGAAGCTGCTTGCCGGTTCACTCCCGTTTGGATATAGGCGGGAATCAAGATCGGAAACACGATAGGTTTGTGGGTTAAAACCAAGGTTTAGGGCCTGCTCTTCAAAGAGTGAGTTGTCTTGTATCCGGGGAGAGAAGTCGTAGGCCAGAGTCAGTGACATCCATTCGCTGATCCTGCCAGACACTCTGAATCTCAGCCGGTTGTTGACTGCGCCGATGATCGGTTGACCGGTTATGCCCGGAAGGTTCCTCACATCTGGCCGGTCCAAAGCCACGAAGTAATTCTTGTAATAACCGCCGATTGAAACCCGATCCGAAGCCGCTGAACAGAGCGGCCAAAACAGCATTAAAGCCACCGCCAAAATGAGTATACTCAGCCACCTCATCTTCTTTGACCAACCTTTGTCGTCAGAGGACAGATCCAGACGATCTTCTCTCAACTCCTGATCTCGTCGCTGTCGATTATACCATCCTTCAGAGTCACCAGCCGCCTGGCTCGTTCCATTATCTGTTTATCGTGGGTGGAGAAGAGGAAGGTGATTCCACTCTTCTGGTTGAGTTGGCGCATCATGTCCAGAAGCTCGGCACCGGTCTTCGAATCCAGATTGGCGGTCGGCTCATCGGCCAGAATCAGGGAGGGGCGGGAGACCATTGCACGCGCGACCGCGACCCGCTGCTGCTGTCCTCCCGAGAGTTTAGTTGGCAGCCTATCGGCAAAACCCTCCAGACCCAGTTCGGTTAGGATCGCCTCCACTCGGCGGTGTCGTTCAAGCTTCGGCACGCCTTGCAGCAACATTATGTACTCTATGTTCTCCTGCACCGTGAGTACTGGGATCAGATTGTAGGCCTGGAAAATGAAACCGATGTGGTCCCGGCGAAAATCGGATAGTTCCTTACCGCTCATAGCCGAGATCTCTTTGCCTGCCAGCCACACCTCGCCGTCGCTGGGCGCGTCCAGGCCGGAAATTATGTTAAGAAATGTGGTCTTGCCGGAACCGGAGGGACCCACGATAGCAGTAAATTCCCCTTGCGTGATCGTCAGATCGATTCCTCGTACGGCCTCCACCGGCACCTCATCGTCACGGTACACTTTCTTGACCGACTTGGTTACAATCAAGTCTTCGGCACGGACTTGTGACATTTGAACATCCTCCTAAAAGCTCCGCCGCATGGCCTTGGCTGGCGACATCTTTGCTGCAAATACAGCAGGATAGAGCCCCATCAGCACGGTGAATAGGAAAACCGCGAACGGGTAGATGACGAACTGATCCGCCTGCAGCACCGGGTAAAGTAACTCCCGAAAGGTCACGCCCGAGAACTCTATGCCGGTATAGTCGATTCCGATTTTAGCAGTTATGGAAGTTGCCAAGAACCCCAGGACCGTGCCCAGAAGGATGCTTAAACCTGCTAGAGCGCCGGCCTCGAATATGATCAGTCGCGCCATGGCGGATGAACGTGTACCCACCGCCCTTAAGACTCCGAACTCAAACATACGTTCGTGCAGCGACATGAACAAGGTATTGATGATACCCAGAGCCACCACGCCAAACAGTATCAAGCCGACGATCCAGGTCATGAAGTGCGATAGCTCGAAGGCTGCCTCGAGCTCGGGCAGAAGTACGGTCCAGCTCACAGCTTCGTTGCCCTCCCGCGAGTAGCGTTGCCAGAAGGGCAGGCTCTGGTCGCGGGCGTATTCGCCGCGAGAAAAACGCAGGGCGATCTGGTGGACCTCATCGTCCAGTGCCAGCATCTGCTGCGCCTGGGGGAGGCGCACGAAGACCATTGCCCGATCCATTTCCTTTATGTTGAAATGATAGATTCCCGAAACACGAAACATCTCCTGTGACAGGTCGCCGGAGTGCGCCTGCGCCACCGTCAACACCACCCGGCTGCCTATATCGACCTCCAAGATTTCGGCCAGCTTGCTGCCGATGATGATGTCGTGCTTTTTGTCGCCAGCAAAGTAGCTGCCAAGAGTTATTGCTTCGTCTATCTGCGATAGATATCGCTCTGAAGCGGGATCTATTCCCACCATGCTCACCGAACTGAGATTGGCCGGAGAGGTGACCATGGCAAAAGACATGACGCGACGTGTGAAATGGCTGACTCTCTCTTCTTTTTTGAGCCGATCGACCACTTGCGTCTGATTCGCGATTGTGCTTTCAACGGCGAAAGACTCACGGAAGCCCTCAAGATGAATCTGGCCCTCCCCCAAAAACGATTCGGTGGCGGAAGCGACCATGTTTTCTTCCATGCCTATGATCAGGGCATCTGTGAAAATCAGAGCCGCCAGGCCGATACCGATTGCGGTTCCGGCGATGAAGGTCCGCCGCTTATTGCGGAAGAGGTTTCGAACTGCCAATTTCAAGTATAACCGCATTATTCACCTCGCGTCAATGCGTGCGCAGCGCGCGCGCCGGAGCGATTCGGGCTGCTTTTATGGCCGGGAAGATACTTACCATCATGGCCGACAGAGCCACAGCCAGTGCCGGTATATAAAGACTGTGGGCATTCACCTCGGCGTAGTAATGAGTGAACTCCACACCGCCATAAGTGAAGCTCTGGGGCATGGGAATGCCGTGCTCGGACAAGATATAGTTGGCTAAAAGGCTTAAGCCGAAGCCGATAACGATGCCTACAGAGGCCATCAGCGCCGTCTCCCAAAGCACTAGCCGGAGAATCTGCTGCGGTCGGGTGCCGAGCGCTCGCAGAACTCCGTATTCCCGGGTCCGTTCCAGCACGGTCATAAGTACCGTATTGAGTACGCCGATTGCCACGATCAGGATCACGATGAAAAGCATTATCCAGGCCCCCTGCTTGTCCGCCTGCATGGCCACGTAAAACGATCTGGCAAATTCCTGCCAGGGGGCGACGTCTAGCTGGCGGTCGTTTAGCGCCTCGCG
Source organism: uncultured Ignavibacteria bacterium (assembly GCA_964348415.1). GTDB lineage: Bacteria > Zixibacteria > MSB-5A5 > MSB-5A5 > SM1-73 > SM23-73-3. Next base: position 35,324 of record CAYGCR010000004.1, read on the forward strand.
AATCCGCTTGGTCAAGCCAGTTACCTGATCAAGCCTGTAGGCAATCACGGCTATCTCATGGATCATACCTTCAAGCACCAGCAGTTCCTGGGCGTCCCGCAGGTGGAGATAGAAAGCACTTTGGTCCAGAGCGGCGTCGCCACTCTCGAGAATGCCCACGATGGCATAAAGATCATTGGCGATAGATCCGTCAGCGCCCTGGGAGACGACCACAATTTCATCACCGATCGCAGCTCTCAGTGTCTTGGCCACACCCTTTCCCAAGATCACCTCGTGGGACGGCACTTGCGAGAAGCTTCTTCCCTCGATGATTTTCTTCTCAAATCTGGTGGCGACCGATTCGTGCTCTGGATCAATGCCGATGATCCGAACTCCCGCGCTTTTCTCGCCGACAGAAGCCAGCCCTGCCGAGTACAGTCGAGGCGCCCAGGCCTCGACACCCCGAATCTGTTCGATCTTTCGTACGATTTCCTGGTAGTTCGCAATATTTTTGTAAAGCGAGGGCTTATCGAGATATCCTTTGGCGTGCACCTGGATATGGCCAAGTCGATTGCGAGTAAACATGTCGATGATTCGGTTATAAGTCCCGTCGGCCCAACCGATGGAGATCGCCGACAGGGTGAAGCCGCCGAACATGGTCAGTACGGTCAATGTGGTTCTTCGCTTCTGCCTGAAGATGTTGCGCCAGGCTATTCTCAGGGTTAACACCGTCGCACTCCTTTAGTCCGTGGCCCGTAGGTTGCGGAGTGAGAAAGTCTCGTCACTCACTTTCTTGTCGAATTCCAGTTCGAGGTAACGGATGACGGTCATGTGCCCTTCCTTGGTCTGGGGAATCATCTCCATGGTGGCGGGGATGATGCGGTCGTCAAATTCCCTGACGTCGCCGTAGTCGAGAATCCGCATCAGCTTGCCCTCCTCGTCATAATACTTCTGCCAGATTGGGATAAAGTCTTCTTTTCTTACCGCGATTACTATGTTACCCCAGACTACTGGCAAGTCCTCGCGCGGAATACAGTTAATGTAAACGGTGTCCTCACTGCCGCCTTCGGGCTGGATCTGCTCATAGCTGAAATCCTCGAACAGGGAAAACTCCTTGACCAGATCGTCATTGGTGAAATCGGATCCCATCCAGGAGCTCATCATCATCGAGGGCGGAATTTTGATCACCTTGTTGGTCTTGGGCAGGTAGTTCCACATTTCATTCTCAATGCGCAGCGTGGCCACTCCTTTGTCCTTTTTGGGAGAGGTGATGCGGATGAAAGTCTTGTCCATCCCCATGGTCCACGCGTTCATGGAGAGAGTGCGTTGCCAATGCGGCGTCACTATCTCCATCTCCAGTTCGGAATAGCTGGACGAAGAACGGTACAGCTGATCCACCTGGCGGATGATCTCTTCCACGTCAACCGGTGTCGCCATTTCCGATGCTGCAGGCCGTATCGATAACACGACGATTAGCAGGAACCAGATTTCCAGTTTGATTCTCATCATGTTTCTATCCTTTCGGGCGCTCCCCCTTGTGCTGCAGGCGAACTTTCTATCCTCAACTGTGATCACTCGCAGCACATAAGAAATAGGAATGCTACAGTCTCATTTCGAAAGAACCTTCCTTTATGCCAAGTACTCTAGCCACGCATTGTTCAACAGTAATACGAGCCTTTTCAATCTGTTCAGGGTCACTCATTACTTCGGGATCATGGAATAGCCCGCCAACGCCCAGAAGAAGAAACCTGGCGGTCTGCGCCGGGTGCTCAACTGTGAATACTCGTTCGGATATTCCATCCTGAATAATCTTCGACAGGATAGGGACGATCCTGGCGGTGGTGATCCTTCCAAGTCTCTCATGAAGGATCAGATTGCTCTCTTGATGGATGAAGCGCACTAACCCGGTACTCAGGCTGCCAAAGCTTACCAGTGCTCTGTAAAACTCATTTAGTCTCGCTACTGCATCGGTATCCTTCCTGTCGGCGATCAGCTGAATCTTCTCGACAAGCGAAAGGATGGACTTTTTTACTGCTTCCTCAAGGATCTCGGTCTTTGACTTAAAGTGGTAATAGAATGTCCCCTGCGCTACATTGATCTCGTTAACAATATCGCTCACCGGTGTCTGTTCATAACCTTTGGCGACGAAAAGCCTCTTAGCGGCCTCTATCAATTCCTCTCTTCGTTTCTCCGGATCTTTGGAAATCCGTGCCATTTGCGAGTTCCCGTTGTTGATAACTGACTGACGATCAGTCAGCATTCATTTCGAGTTACGTTCTTTGTTTACTATCTGTTTCAGAACAAGGGAAAAATACAATCGTTCCCTATTATTTGTGGATGATATTGCTCCGGATGACGGAGAACCTTATTGGTGAGCCGCCCACTTTCGACCTTATCACTGGTGACAGAGCAGTGGAAACGACGAGGACGAGCGCATTGGCTGGAGTGTTATATCGCGTCAGTTTTTCCTCAAACTGCGATACCTGTTTCAGCTGTACCGCGGGGCCAATCACGCGGCCTGAACTGACCTGCGCTGGATTGGTGACCGCTCCATGCAGAACTAACGTGACAACTGAGGATCTATATGCTCAAGATAAAATGATTGGACTGTTTCTGAGCATTCTGTCCGCTCTGCGTTCTTGCGCGTTCGGGATTAAAAGCTGAGTTTTGGCCGAAACTGAAGACAAAGAAGACTCTGATCGAGCCAGAAGCGGGGTGGCTGTGCATTTGCCCCGCAGACCTTTCGAAGAAAATCTTGATCAAAACCTCCTGCCGATGCCAAAAACCAAATGCCTCGTCCTTATGTCCGTCTCCGCATGTCCGTTCTGAATCTTGGCATCCTTTACCTGGACATAGGTGTATTTGTATTCTATTGATAAAGCCAGACTGTGCGCTATTCCGACTTCAGTTGCGGCAGCTAACTGGTACGCGGGCCCGTGAATTTCATACTGTTCTTTTTCCTCTCCCTCGATGGTACTTTCGGTATGCGGAATTAGGGGACCAATCCCCACTCGCCCGTAAAGCTCGACTTTGTTCCAAGAATCACCTTCGTCCCTGAGAAGTCCCAATCGACCCACCAGGTTGAAAAACAGAAAATTCAGGCCGTGACTCATGGAAAAACCCTGAACTATGTCTCCGAGCCTGATGGTTGAATCGACCAATTCTCCCCTTTTTGTTCCTGAAACATGAACTCCCTGTTCAGACTTGGAATACATCTTGGCGTGGATAAATTCGGCTTCCAAGCCAAAACTAGGATAACGGTTAGGGAAGTAATTCACCCTTAAACCATAATACAAAGGAGTTTTCAATGATCTGTCATCATATTTAATATCGTGGAACACAAGATGAGTTTCCCTTGAAGGCTGTTCGATTCTTAAGTCGCTGTTAGAGCTGGAGGCTTTTCCCAGATAAGCTTCCAATCTCCATTCGGCGCTCGCAGGAACGGTTAGTATGACAAAGAGGTTCAGGGCTATCCAGATGATATTGGACAAGAATCGCATCCGAGACTCCACCCGTGATTATTCTAGTATTTTTTGTTTCCCAGTCAAGTAGTTTTGTTTCGATCTCAAAGGAACGCCTTCCAATCCACAGTATGTCCAGCTTCAACCTTGTTTTGCAAATAGACTGCCACAAAGCCTCTTACGTTGACTTCTAGGCGATCCGGCGACCGTTAGCCTTTTGGGCGAAAAGCAATATCAAAGTTCTTGCACTTCGCTGCCCCAATCTCTATCTTGTGCTAAAAGGGCGTGGGTAAAACGTGGAAAGGAAAAGGGATTAATTATGGCACATCTGGCAGGGAGAGACATTTATCGGAAGCTCGGCAAGAAGATTGACAATCTGACCATGAGGGCACCCTGGAATCAAACGTTTCATGCCATTTTGAAGGAGCTTTACTCTGAAGAGGAAGGAGAGGTTGTAGTCAAAATGCCTTTCGGCTTGTCTAATCTGGATCAAATTGAAAAGACCACCAGGTATGAGCGTGCTAAGTTGCAGAAAATCCTTGATAGTCTGTGTTCAAAGGGTCTGGTCATGGACCTCTGGTTACGCGGGGAGTATCACTATTCGCCTTCTCCCATGATCATCGGGATATTTGAGTTCACTATGATGCGGACACGGGGCGAGCTCAACATGAAAGAGTGGGCAAAGCTTTTCCACGAGTATTTCGACAGCGAAAACAACTTCTACTGGGCGAATTTCAGGCATGGTGAGAAAATCTCTCCTTTGCGGGCGCTGCCGCATGAGGGTACAGTGGATCCATCAGAATACGTTGAAGTCTTGGATTATGAGAAAGCGACGTCGATCGTGGAGGAAGCTGAGAAATTCTCCCTGGGCATATGCTCCTGCCGGCACGAGAAGCTGCATGTTGGCGAGAAGAAGTGCGACGTGCCGCTTGAGACCTGTTCCTCCTTCGGAGCTGCCGCCGACTTCATGACCAGACACGGTTTTGCGAAAGAAGCTTCCAAATCCGAGATGCTGGAAAACCTTGAACGTTCGAAAGAGATGGGGCTGATATTTTGCGCAGACAACACGAAGCAGGGCGTCTCCTTCATCTGTCACTGTTGTGGGTGCTGCTGCAACGCCCTTCTGGGTGTAAGCAAATTCGGATATCCCGGCATGGTGGTCACGTCCAACTTCATCGCACAAAGCGACGAAGAGGTGTGCACTGAATGCGGGACGTGTGCCCAGTCCTGCCCCATCAATGCCATCGAGACGGCTCCCCAAGCCAGCCCCAGGATCGACGCGTCCATGTGTTTGGGTTGCGCGGTGTGTGCGCTGAAGTGTCCGACCCAAGCCATGAAGCTGGTAAAGCGGAAGCAGCGAGTGCTCCATCCGGAGGACACCTTTGAAAGGGTTATTCTGCAATGCCTGGAGAGGGGAACCCTGCAGAATTTGATGTTCAACAACCCCCAGAGCCGGACCCACGCATTCGTGCGCGGGTTCGTGGGCGGATTTTTAAAACTGCCGCCGGTGAAGAAGGCCCTCATGAGCGATATGCTCCGTTCTTCATTTCTGGGGATGATGAAGAGGGGGGCCTGAAAACAGATGAGGGGATCGATTTCATAAAAATCAAATGGTGTTGTGAGGCTGGTTTAGCACTCGGAAGGTGAGCTCAGATGGCTTATCATTACACGTGGAAACCTAAGAGCGGTTTAGTTTTCTTATCACCTTTGGTGGTCGACAATCGTATAATGATTGGGAGCTTGTGAAATAATTCACTAACGGAATGGTGATCTGTGTTGAGGAAAAGCATTGGAGCTAAACTGATTCTGGTGGTGGGGTTCATCCTGATGTTGTCCATCGGGATCTATGCATACGTCAACATAGCATCTCAAAAAAGACAGCTGACCGGTGAGGTGATGCGGGGGGCTCTGAGAATCAGCGAGACGGTTAGAAGAAGCACCAGGTTGGACATGCTGAAGAACCTGAGGGAAGACCTGCACCAGATGATCGAAACCATCGGACAGCAGGAAGGTCTGGAGAAGATCAGGGTCTTCAACAAGGACGGTCAGATAATGTTCTCCTCTGACAAAACCGACATTGGAGAGATGGTGGACAAAAGGGCTGAAGCCTGCTACGCCTGCCACTCAGCCGAAAAGCCGTTGGAGAGACTGAACATCCCGGACCGCTCCAGAATCTTCACCTCCAAGGACGGCCACCGAGTGTTGGGGGTAATCTCCGCAATCTACAATGAACCAGACTGCTACACGCCCGAATGCCACGCCCATCCCCCGGGACAGAAGGTTCTGGGGGTATTGGATATTGGAATGTCGCTGGCGGACGTGGATAAAGACGTAAAAGGTGCCCAGAACAAGATGATCGTTTTCGCCGTAATTGCCTTTCTGATCATTTCGGTGACCATAAGCATCTCCATCAATCGGTATGTCACTCGTCCGGTCAGGGAGTTAGTCAAAGCGACCAGAAAGATCGCCGAAGGGGACTTAGACTATTCCATACCTGTCAAAACTGAAGGAGAGATCGCCCAGTTGGCTTCTTCCTTTAGCCAAATGACCTTGGATTTGAAAAAGGCGGACGAAAAGCTGGTCGAGTGGGGAAAAACGCTGGAACAGAAGGTGCGGGAGAGGACCGAGGAGTTGAGAAAGACCGAGAATCAGCTGATTCAGTCGGACAAGGTGGCTTCTCTGGGTAAGTTGGCTGCCGGGGTTGCCCACGAGATCAATAGTCCCCTGACCGGGATTCTTACCTATTCGTCGCTTTTGTTCAAAGCCAAGTCAGATGGAGACCCGGACAAAGAGGATTTAGAGGTTATCGTAAATGAAACCAATCGGTGCAAGAAGATTGTCAAAGGCCTTCTGGACTATGCGCGGCAAACCGAACCCCAGAAGACCCTGTCGGACATCAATGAGGTGATCGGCAAATCCATAGACTTGATTTCGCATCAGGCCAGTCTGCAAAATGTGAAAATCGAGAAGAAAATGAAAGCGGACTTGCCCAAGATAATGGTGGATGTGAGCCAGATTCAACAGGTCTTCATCAATATCTTACTTAATGCCATTGAGGCCATGCCAGAGGGGGGAGCTTTGACTGTATCCTCTGAGGCCGAAGGTAGAATGGTAGCTGTTCGGTTTGCGGATACCGGCATCGGAATTCCGGAGGAGCTCCTGCCGAAAATCCTGGATCCTTTCTTTACAACCAAGACGCAGGGCAGGGGGACTGGTCTGGGGCTGTCTGTAAGCTACGGCATAGTCGAGAGGCACAGAGGCAAACTGGAAGTGAAAAGCCAGGTCGGAAAAGGCACCACCCTTACGGTAAAGCTGCCCATAAAGGAAGGGCTTTCCTGAATTGCAGAAGGGGTAAAAGCAAATGATCAAAGCCAGGATACTGGTAGTGGACGATGAGGAGATCGTACTGAAAAGCTGCCGCAGGATACTGGAGGAAGGCAAGCATGAGGTCTTTGCGGCACTATCCGGTGAGGAAGCTTTTGAGCTTCTGGCGAAAGAGCCTATCGACATCGTCATCACTGATGTCAAGATGCCGGGAATGGACGGCATGGAGGTTCTGGAAAGAATCAAGAAGGAATACCCGGACATCTTGGTGATCATGATCACCGGCTACTCCACGGTCCAATCTGCGGTTCAGGCCATGAAACTGGGAGCTTTTGACTACATTCCCAAGCCTTTCAGCCCGGACGAGGTTCTGATCGTGGTCGAGAAGGCTATGGAAAAAAAAAGCCTGATCTGTGAGACCATCTACCTGCGGAAGGAGCTACAAGCCAAGTACGGCTTTGAGAATATCATCGGCAACAGCCCCAAGATGCAGGAGGTGTATAAGCTGATTCGTAAAGTCGCTCCGACGGAGAGCACCGTTCTGATTCGGGGAGAAAGCGGGACGGGCAAAGAACTCATCGCCCGGGCAATCCACTTCAATAGCCCCAGAAAGCAAAAGCCCTTCGTTCCGGTCGACTGCGGGGTTTTTGCCCAGGAACTTTTGGAATCTGAACTTTTCGGCCATGTAAGAGGATCGTTCACGGGGGCAATAGTGACCAAGCCCGGGCTGTTTGAGATAGCCGATGGAGGATCGATCTTCTTAGACGAGATCGGGGATACAAATGCCAATTTCCAGTCCAAGCTACTGAGAGTGATTCAGGAAAGAGAGTTTACTCCGGTGGGGGGAGTGAGGCCCAAGAGAGTGGATCTAAGATTTATCGTGGCCACAAACAAAGACCTGGAGAAGCTAGTGCAGGAGGAAAAATTCCGGGAGGACCTTTTTTACCGATTGAACGTGGTCAGCATCAGCGTGCCAACCTTGAGAGAAAAGAAAGACGACATTCCCCTTTTGGCTTATCACTTCCTGAGAAAATACGCTGAGGAGATGAAAAAGAACATCAAAAGCATTTCAGTCGACGCGATGAATATGTTAATTGTCTATAGCTGGCCCGGAAATGTCAGACAACTGGAGAACGTGATTGAACGGGCTGTTGTCATGGCCGAAGGGAATACCATCACCACCGAACACCTCCCCTTTGTTGTGGGAGCTGAGGCAGCGCATCCCGACACCCCTATTCCCAAGACTTCAGAGGAGTTGAAGGACACTAAGAAAAAGCTGAGGGAATTTGCCGTTGAGAGCGTTGAGAAATCGTTCCTTCTCGATGCGTTGACCAGAAACGACTGGAATGTGACCAAATCCGCCAAGGACGTGGGAATGCAGAGGTCGAATTTCCAGGCTCTTATGCGGAAATACAATATAAAGCTACAGAAGTAAGTGGAGATCGTATATAAAAAAGATTCGGTGTATATTTCGTGTATACACAAACTAAAATTGCTAAGTCCTTATTTATGAATGACTAAGTCTCATCACCCCGCATAATTCTTTCATTCACCAAGTTGCTCAACTTGCCAAGACCTACCGATTCTGGATTTCCCTGCAGTCGTTAAGCTTTTCTATTTCAATTCCTTAGCTGGCTCGCTGATGAAATTTGTGAAAAAGTTCACAATGTGGCACGCTTGTTGCACTGACGGGCGGTGTTTGGAAAAGAAAGGAAGGTGAGAAAGATGGGGTACAGAGCAAATGTGCTGGTGGTGGACGATGAGCAGATAGTGTGCGATAGCTGTAGAAAGGCGTTAAGTCAGCACGGGCACAATGTTCAGACTGCTCTAAACGGCAGGGAAGCTCTGAGAAAGGTGGAACAGGACAAATATGACGTGCTTATTGCCGATTGGAAGATGCCGGAGATCGACGGCATGGAGGTCTTGAGAATCGTAAAGAAGAATCACCCCGACATAGTGGTAATAATGATAACGGGGTATCCATCAGTCGAGTCTGCAGTAAAAGCGATGAGATTAGGTGTCTCCAACTATGTTCCAAAACCTCTTGACCCGGATGAGCTAAGTCGAACCCTGCAAAAGGCCCTGGAGGAAAGGAAAACCGGGGAAAATGACCTGTTCTATTATCAGAAATACATCTGGGCGCGCATGTTGGAGGATGGAACGGTCGAAGTCGGAGTGAACAACCTGTTTCGCGAATCCGTGGGGGACATAATGTACGTTGACTTGCCTTGTCACGAGACCAGGGCGGAACACGGAAGGCTCTTTGTCAGGATTTTGGCTGCGGACAAGCAGATGCACAAGCTCTGTGTTCCTATTCGGGGACGAGTGGTGGGGATCAACCACGAGATCAACTTCAATACCGATTTGATAAACAAAGATCCATTCGGGAAAGGCTGGATCGTCCGACTGGAACCTTTCAATTTGGAGGGGGACCTGAAGAACTGGTCAGGCAACATCTCGATTTTCTCCGACGGTAGACAAGCGGAATTGAATTCTCAGAGCAGAGTTATCACCTCGGATTCCACGCCGACCACCGCAACCGGAACTGAAAGAGAGGAAAAAATCAAAGAGCACTTAACCCAAAAGCCGGGAAGAAGACTGTCTGGCTTTAGGTTTCCCCTTGGGAAGTTCTTCCTATCTGCGCTTGAATCTCGGCTTTTCTTCTTGGCTTTGTTGCCCATATGCTTGGGCGCGATATCCAGAGCAGTACTTTGCCAGGTTAGCCCCCAGGGGGCTGACTGAAAGGGGTGATTGACATGAAACGCCGAGCCAATGTGCTGGTGGTGGACGACGAGAAGACCGTATGCAACAGTTGCAGAAAGATTCTGACCCGGGAGGGATACAATGTGGATGTGGCCCTATCGGGAGAGGAGGCGCTAAACAAGGTCAGAGGTAACGGGTTCGACGTGGTGATCACCGACTGGAGAATGCCCGAGATCGATGGCTTTGAAGTAACCCGAAGGATAAAGAAAGAGAAGCCCCAGGTTGTGGTAGTACTGATCACTGGCTATCCTTCAGTTGAAAACTCGGTCAAGGCCATAAGATCGGGGGTGTCCGACTACCTGACCAAGCCCTTCACGCCGGAGGAACTTTCTGACGCCGTGCTGAGAGCCCTGGCGAAGGGTCAAGCTGTCCCGGCAGATTTAGCCCTGGATCGATTGGTTGAGGAAGGGATCGTGGCCCCGAGGCCGAAACCCAAGGAGGCGGAAGCCGTCGTGGACAAAGCCGCCATTGCTCCGGCAGCGACTCCGGTCCCTGCCGAAGAGGAAAAGGCTGGCCCGGCAAGATTCGTGTTGAAGTCTGTGTTGGCGCCCGTTTTTGGCAGGTTGTTCTTCATCGCCCTGGGTCCCATAGTCATTTTTTCCATCGTCAGCGGCGTTTTCAAAGCAGTTCTTGGAAAGAAGCCTGTGAGTTAGCAGCCCCCTTGCGATTTTCGGAACGGGTTTAGGTAGAGATCTTTGTAATGGAGATGAAGCTAAAGCAGGTTGAACAGAAGACAGCAGCCATGAAAAGAACGACAACAGATAACGAAAGGAGTAACAAATGGTAGCTTTGTTGGTGGTATTGACCTTCATAGTGGCGCTGGCAATTGACGCTCTGGTCAGACGAGGCAGAAAGGTGGAACACACGGCAGAATTCTCGGCAGTTACAAGACCAGCTGTTGCAACGGCTGCCGCTAAACCCGTACCCAACGTCTTGGTGGTGGACGACGAGAACACCGTATGTAACAGCTGCAAGAAGATACTGACCCAGGGAGGTTACAACGTGGATGTGGCCTTGTCGGGACAGGAAGCATTGAACAAAATGAAGGGAAGAGGATTTGACGTGCTGATAACCGACTGGAAGATGCCGGAGATCGATGGGCTGGAGGTAACCAAAAGGATAAAGAAGGAAAATCCCAATGTAGCGGTGATAATGATAACTGGTTATCCTTCAGTCGAGTCCTCCGTCAATGCCATAAGGTCCGGGGTATCCGACTATGTGCCGAAGCCCTTTACCCCGGACGAGCTCAATGACGCTGTGATCAGGGTGTTAGAGAAGGCTGGTCGCATTCCTGCGGCCGCGCGAGCCTAACCTTGGTCGGGAACCTGCCGGAAACCGTCTGTGAGCGGAACCTCTCACTGTTTCGGGCCGGCGGCCAGGGAGAGGCTCGGACCTAAATCCCTGATGGAATCGATTGCAATAAGAGAGCAAGAACAGAATCAAGGAGCAATTCAATGACAAAACCAAAAGCGCTCTTAATTGATATCACCAAATGCATCGGCTGTCAGGCCTGCGCATTGGCCTGTAAGGAAGCCAACGGTCTTCCCGGGGAGGAGGAAGAAGAGCTCTCCGCCACAGCCTATACCGTGGTGAAGGAGAAAGACGACGTGTATTATCGTCGCCTGTGCATGCACTGCAATGACCCCACCTGCGCCTCGGTTTGTCCGGTGGGAGCGTTCGAGAAGACTCCGGAAGGCGCCGTTATCTATCAGGCATACAAGTGCATAGGGTGCCGTTACTGCATGCAGGCCTGTCCCTTCGGCGTGCCCACCTATGAATGGAAAAAGCTTGCGCCCAAGGTGAGGAAGTGCATTATGTGTTACCACAGACTGAAGGAAGGCAAGATAACCGCTTGCGCCGAGGCGTGTCCTACCGAAGCCACCATTTTCGGAAAGCGGGACGAGCTTATCCAGGTGGCGAGAGGACGCATAAAAGAAAATCCTGATCTGTACGTGGATCACATATACGGCGAGAAGGAAGCTGGAGGGACCTCGGTTCTGATTTTATCAAGCCTGCCATTTGAGGCGCTTGGATTCCCCACCAACCTTGGTGAACGCCCTCTGCCCGAACTGACCTGGGCGGCCCTGAAGAAAGTTCCCAGCATCATCGTTTTTGGCGGCGCAGTCCTTTACGGGATATGGTGGATTATCGACCGTAGAATGGAGTTGGCCGAATACAGAAGAAAAGAGGCGGACTCTGAGTTAAAAGACAAGATATAAAAATGCAGTCACACGCCGACTACGAGGTTGATGACTGAAGGGAGATTACGATGAGTATCAAACTACCGTTCAAGGTGACTTTCTGGAAAGTGGTTTTGCTGTTGATTTGGCTGGCTGGCCTGGTGGCGACAATCGTGCGCTTTGGTGGCGGATTAGGAGCCGCAACCAATCTGAGCGACAAGTTTCCATGGGGGCTGTGGATTGGTTTCGACGTCATATCCGGAGTGGGACTATCTGCTGGCGCATTCACCATAGCCGCGGCAGTCTACGTGTTTCACGTAAAGCGCTTCTATCCCATCCTGAAGCCCACTATCCTAACTGCCTTCTTAGGCTATCTTCTGGTCATCGTGGGGCTTTTGTTTGACGTGGGACGTCCGGACAAAATCTACAATCCACTTTTCATGGGCAACTTCCACTCGGCGCTATTTGAAGTAGCCATGTGCGTCATTTTTTACACCACGGTTTTGTTTTTCGAATTCAGCCCCAATCTTTTCGAGCGTTTAGGCTTGAGGGGACCCAAAAGATGGATAAGCAGAGTGACCATCCCCTTGGTGATACTGGGGGTCATCCTTTCCACCATGCACCAATCCTCTTTGGGCTCGCTGTTTTTGATCGTCCCCGCCAAGCTGTACGTCTTCTGGTATTCAGCCTCCCTGCCGCTTTTGTTTTACGTCTCTGCTATTGCCGTGGGATGCGCTATGGTGATCTTCGAATCCCACCTGAGCTTCAGGGCTTTTGGTCACCGTCTGAAAGAGGACGTGCTGGCGGACATAGGAAGAATTCTTCTGGTCGTTCTGGTGATCTATCTGCTGATGAAAGCTTATGATTTTTACATGCGGGGAGTGTGGTCGGAATTCTTCCTGCCTCGCATGGAGACCTGGCTTTTCTGGCTGGAAATCCTGTCCGGGATGGTCGCTCCCATCGTTTTGCTCTCTATACGAAAGATAAGGCTCTCCACCGGGGGATTGTACTATGCCGCGGTATGCACCATCGTGGGGTTCCTGCTAAACCGATTAAATGTTTCCACCACCGGTTTCGTGGCTTCGTCCGGCGTGAACTACTTCCCGTCCTGGATGGAAATCGCCATTACGCTGGCTTTGGTATCCACCGGCTTTTTTATCTTTGCCATGGCGGTTCGTTATTTGCCTATCTTTGAGCATCCGGAAGCGGGTGCGGAGCCAGAAGCAGTTGGAGTCCGCGAGCGGGTCTTTGATGTTGCAGCATTGCGTAAATCGTGAGTTAATGGAATGGTGGATGCGATAAGAAAAGATTAGCCCCCAACGAAAGGGGAAGGGTTCAGGTTCCCTTCTTAAGTATTACCCTTCCCCTTCCCCCCTTTATCGACTGCAAAATAGTCTAGCGGCTGACAAATAGAAGCGGCAGGAACGCGGGGCTCCTGACCTACTTGTCTGGGCCAGACCTGCCAAAGCCTTCAAGACTCCTGTAAGTTCCTAAGTTGGTATACCATGCAAATGATTCTCTGCCCACCATCTTATCTGAAACGAAAACGGCGAACCAGTACCACCTGGAGACCGTATAGACTTAAGGTAAAGGGTACAACATAAAAGATCAGGAAAGGAGCCATAGAATGAAAATTGGAAGCTTCTCTGAACAAGACGTGCTGAAGTTGGCTAAGAAGGCATACACTGAAGGAGACGCAGGATTTGAAATCAAACCGAACAAATGTGCCCTCTTAGTTATTGACATGCAAGATGAGTTCGTCAAACCTCATTGGTCTCCTGGTTGGGTGCCGGAAGCGACAAAGCGAGTTCCCCGAATTAAGACGCTAATTGAACACTGCAGGAGTAAGAATATCCCGGTAATCTACACAGTCTACTCAAACACACATAATTACCTGGACCGTCCGAAAACCCTAAAATTCATGCCACTGCTATATTCTGAACTGGATATTGATTTCTCGATATTCTTTGTAAACGGGCAAGTTTGGCACGAACTTGCTCCTCGGGAGGATGAGATAGTAATCAAGAAGTCGTCTTACGGAGCATTTTATGACACACCTTTGGAGACAATTCTAAAGAATAGGGAAAAAGACACGGTGATAATATGTGGAACGATTACCAACTGTTGCTGCGGCACAACAGCACGACAGGCATATGAAAGGAGCTTCAAAGTAATCTTCGGAAGCGATGTAACGGCGCCTGATGATCCGGAAACGCAGGAACCGGAATTGAAAGTCTTAAGGAAAGGTTTTGCCAGGGTCCTGACGGCAGAAGAAATAATCAAGGCGCTAAGTTGAATTTTCTTATTGTTCTGTCGGGAGCTGCTTCTGACAGAAAGATGTCAGGAGCACGGGGCTCCTGACCTACTAGCTTTAATGGAAATCGTCTTGCCGTATGTATGTAAAGGCTATGTAAGTAAAACAATGAGATTTGTTGAAGATTGGTTAAGAGAGAATTGGTGGGAAATCAAGAGGATATTTCTTGACACGATTATTCCCGAATATAATGGTCGGTTTTACGAGAAAATGGGGACAAAAAGATTGGTGAAGGTAAACGCATATTTCAAGATTTGCAACTAAAAGTAGTCAGACTTCAGTTTTGAGGGGATTAGCCTCGGAAAGGAGGCACCAGACATGCGTTACGGAAGTCAAAGCATGATCGATCAACTCAAGGTAGTCTTGGTCCGTCGTCCGGACGCTTCATTTGCGCCGGCGCAGCCAAACCTATCGATTGCACAGCGGGAACACGATAAGTTTGTCGGTTTGCTCAGAGATGCAGGCGTGAAGGTCCTTTATCATGAAGAGGTTCTGGTTAATTGTTCAGCTGCTATCTTTGTGCGTGACCCTGCCATGATAATCTCTGATGGCGCGATTATCTTTCAAATGGCAAAAGAACACCGGCGCGGTGAAGAAGATGGAATCCGCAGATGTCTGGAAAAGCTGGATATTCCAATTCTCCATCAGTTTTCTGGGGACGTATTTATTGATGGCGGGGATTTGGTCTGGATTGATAAACATAATTTAGCGGTCGGGCAAGGTCCACGTACTGGAAAGGCGGGACTTTATCTGTTAGAAGAAGTTCTGTCTCGCCACGGAATTCGTGTGCTCCCGGTTCCCTTTACGAACGCGCTACACCTAGGGTCGGTTTTTTGTATTGTCCATCAGAACATTGCGGTTGTCATGCCACAATATCTTCCCAAGTCGTTCTCCATATTTCTTGAAGAACGAGGATTTCATCTCATTACTCTGCCGCAGGAGGAGGATGATTCGCTTGGAATCAGCATATTGACATTATCGCCGGGCAAGTGTATTATGCTAGAAGGTAATCCTATCACGATGCAACGACTGAAATCGGCTGGTTGCGAAGTTATGACTTATCAAGGAGATGAAATATCTCTTAAAGGAGGAGGAGGGGCACTTTGCTTGACGCAGCCTCTCCTGCGTGAGTAAGTTCGTGGGTCAGGTGCCCTGAGCACCTGACAAATGAAGGTCTCAGAGCACGATTCTCCTGACCTACTGCTAAGTTGAATTTTCTTATTGTTCTGTCGGCAGCTACTCCTGACAGAAAGACATGAGGAGCTCGGGGCTCCTGGCCTACTGGCTGGTGCGGGTGGTCAGGGCCAAGGGGGGACGCCGCGAGTCCGACTACGTGACGCTGTTTGACAAGCATCGGCGCCTGCGATGAGCCATATTGAAACTGGCAGAAGAGATACCATAGGAAGAGGACTCTTTGGGTTTTTCCACAGCAGAGCTGTAGAGCACCCCGGGATCAATATAAACAATGTTAAACGCAAGACATAAGGACAGAATGCCATGAAAGATGTTTTGAATAATCAAACACAAGTCGGTCGTGTGGCCAAATAACTATTGCCGACAATCAAGAATCACTCTGTTGTGAGAAGATATGTCATTCCTCTCGTTTTGGTCTCTTTTGTATTGATGTTAGATCTTATCATTATTCGTTCAGGGTCGGCAGGAGGGGATGGTCTTTCCCCATCAAAAACAACGAGGCAACTGGCGAATTCATTGTTTTCGCTTCAAATCGAGATGGCAACCTGGAAATCTATAGGATGAACACCGAAGGTAACGATTCGAAGCGACTCACCAGCCATACCGGAAATGACAGGTTTCCCTCCTGGTCGCCTGATGGTAAACAGATCGCCTTTGTTTCAGATCGAGACGGTAATGATGAATTGTATCTCATGAATCACGACGGGACTGAAACAAAACGATTGACTCATACTCCCGATAGGGAAGGTTCGCCCTCGTGGTTCCCTGATGGGAAAACAATATATTTGAACTCGGATCGGGACGGCGGAGGAAACATCTATAGCTTTGACATTGACAGTGGTCAAATTCAAAGGTTGTCATTTGTCGATGGTGACGCATGGCATCCTGCCTGTTCACCTGACGGAAAATGGATTGTATTCGATATGATAAAAGAGGGAAAACGTGACATTTACGTCATGGATAGCAACGGTCGAAATATCAGGCAAGTGACTAAAATTGGGCAAGTGGGAGGTCCGTGTTGGTCGCCTGATGGGTCGAAGATTGTATTTGATGCGTTTCTCAATGACAATATTGATATTTATACGATCGATGCAGATGGAAGCAATTTAAAACAAGTCACCCGTTCAGAAAAATATGACGAATATCCAACCTGGTCTGCAGATGGGAAACAGATCGTTTTCACTTCCAGGCGTGACGGGAATGAAGAGATTTACAAAATAAATGTGGATGGAAGTCATCCGATACGATTAACCAATCATGTCGCAAGTGATTTTCTACCTAGCTGGCAACCAAAACCTACTATGCAACCTAAACAAAGAAAATGAGGTATAGTAATCGCCTGATAAACATATTCAGTTGAAGAATAAGACTCGGGATCTTAATC
The DNA here is from genome assembly GCA_964348415.1 of uncultured Ignavibacteria bacterium. Taxonomy (GTDB): domain Bacteria; phylum Zixibacteria; class MSB-5A5; order MSB-5A5; family SM1-73; genus SM23-73-3. The sequence goes on from CAYGCR010000004.1 coordinate 51,923, forward strand.
TAAATTGCTTCTTCAATATTATGTATAAAGCGTGCAACACGGGTAGCAACGAGATGCGCCTTAGAACGCCTCGGGCTCTCCGAACCCTTCGGCGACCGACGCATCCCGTCTTAGGGGTCTTCCCAGTTCTGTCGGGTCTTGCTCGCACTGGCGCGTGACCCGACAGCCGAGCAAGCAGGTGGCAGGTCACACCCGTAGGGCAAGACCTCGCATAACTTTGAGTGGGTGTTTCAAGGACATCTTATGAAACCCTATGAAGAACTAACCTATCTTGGCCGGGTACGGAGATTTCGACAGTTGGCCGCTGCAGCACTTGCTGACTATCGGTTATCTGAAGCGCACTTCAAACTCTTCAGACAAGCTGGGAATACACTTTTCCGTGTGGCCGCATCAGACCCTACTCCCATGAAAGAATGGGACGATCGGTACGAGAATGGTCAATACCTGTTGCGGATTCACCACCCTGGCTACCAGTCCGCAGAGGCGATTGAACTGGAGTTAGCCTGGCTTGCTGCGATGTGCCGAGACGCCAATCTACCGGTGCCGCATCCCGTCCCAACCACTGACGGCAGGCTCTTGACGCAGGTCTCCATACCCGGGATACCGGGGAAACGTAACTGCTCACTTCTTCGCTGGTTGAAGGGACGATTTCTTACCAAAGTGATCAGACCTCACCACTACCGAGCACAGGGGAGATTGATGGCACGATTGCATGATTATGCAGCACGCTGGCGACCTCCTCCGGGTCTTACCAAACGGCGTTACGACTGGAAAGGGTTGTTCAAAGACGATTCGGGCACGGGCATGCCGGCGAGTGAGGCTTGGGCGCTTTTGCCGCAATCCCACCGCGAGCCCTTTGAAATGGTGGCCGGGCGGGTAAAGAAGGTGATGAACGAGTTAGGTGAAGGCCCTGATGCTTTCGGGCTGATCCACGCTGATCTTGGCGTAGATTCGAACGTGCTGTTCTGGCGAGGAGAGGCTCGCGCCATCGACTTTGACGAATCTGGTTTCGGCTACTGGGTGTACGACTTGGCCATCGCATTGGAGCATTGCCGGGAAGATGCCGAATATCCTGAATTTCGGGACGCCCTGCTGGATGGATATACCCAGATCCGCTCCCTGCCGGAGGGGCACCTGGAACATTTAGATCTCTTTGCAGCGGCCTTTGACGTTTATTGGACTCTCTGGGCCACTGCGGCAACACGTCTCTCTCCGAGCAGTCGAGAAAAGCTTCGCCCCCGGATGGAAAGGGCCGCGAGGCTGGCAGGAGGCTACCTTACCGGCCGCTGATGCTCCCGAAATGCAAATTCCCGAGGCTGACTGTCATCGAGGTTTCTCCCGCCTCTGGCGGGATCTTGAGATTAATGCCGACGCATGAGGAAATCCCCTAATTGCCCACCCACGTGATTTTCTGCCCAGCATCGTATCTGAGACGAAAACGGGGAACCGCTACCGTCTGGAGACCGTATAGACGTAAGGTAAACGGTACAACAAAATAGATCAGGAAAGGCGGTATGCAATGAGAGTGGGAAGTTTCTCCGAACAAGATGTGCTCAGCTTGGCTAAGAGAGCGTACAATGAAGGAGACGCAGGGTTTGAGATCAAATCGGATAAATGCGCCTTGTTAGTCATTGACATGCAGGATGAATTTGTGAAACCTCATTGGTCTCCTGACTGGGTGCCCGAAGCCACAAAACGAGTACCCCGGATTAAGATGCTGATTGAACACTGCAGGAGTAAGAATATCCCGGTAATCTACACGGTATACTCAAACACACATAATTTCCTGGACCGTCCGAAGACCGGGAAATTCATGCCAGGACGATATTCGGAGCTGGACATTGACTTCTCCATATTCTTTGTGAATGGACGAGTCTGGCACGAACTTGCTCCTCGAGAGGATGAGATAGTGATCAAGAAGTCGTCCTACGGAGCGTTCTATGATACACCCTTAGAGACAATTCTGAAGAACATGGGAAAGGACACGGTGATTATATGTGGGACGATAACCAACTGTTGTTGTGGTACAACAGCACGACAGGCGTATGAAAGGAGCTTTAAAGTAGTCTTCGGAAGCGATGTAACGGCGCCTGATGATCCGGAAACGCAAGAGTCAGAGCTGAAGGTCCTAAGGAAAGGTTTTGCGAGGGTCTTGAGCGCGGAAGAAATAATCAGGGCTTTAAGCTAAATTGTCCTGTTGGCTTTCACGCTGGATGGCTTGGGGATTAGAAATTCCCGAGGCTACGCGGCATCGGCATTTCCGAATGCCGATGCATCACGAGAGAAGTTGCCTTTGGCGCTTCGACCGGTTAGCCTAGATATTTGGGCTCGTTCACTGAAACTAAGTAAGGGAGGACCTATCTATGATCGGTGAGCAACGTCAATCGGTTTCGAGCGGCAGTCCATATGAGCCGCTGGTCGGTATTTCCAGAGCGGCGCGTGTCGGCCAAATCATTGCGGTCTCTGGAACGGCACCGTTGGATCCAGACGGCAAGACCGTGGCCGTGGGTGATGCCGAACAGCAGGCCAGACGCTGCCTGCAGATTGCCCAAGAGGCGCTTGAGAAACTGGGAGCCTCCTTAAAGGATGTGATTCGTACCAGAATCCTCCTCACCAGAATCGATGATTGGGAGAAGGTAGCGAGAGTCCACGGCGAGTTCTTCTCGCAAATCCGACCGGTTAGCACCGTCGTACAGGTGAGCCGTTTTGTGGATCAGGATTGGCTGGTCGAGATCGAAGTCGATGCCGTGCTTCGAGAGTGAAGCCTGGAAAAAGTGTCATGAGCCAGGGCGGCTACCTGCATGCTTGCAGGGCATCTGCTCAGATGTTCCTGTCTGAGCTCCTGACCTACTGGCTTCATACCAAGGAGTCAAACATGAATTTCAGAGTAAACATATTGAACACAATGTTGATTCTATTTTCAATAGCTTTACTCGGATGTCATTCACGACCAGATTTTGAAGCATTAAGGTCGGAGATACTTGAACTTCATAAATCAACAATTGAAGCACACCTGAGTAACAATGTTGATTTTCTCGTTCGAAATTTGTCTGGCGATTTCATGTCGGTTTCCAACGGAGAGATAGACTATCCAACGAAAGAAGAACTCAGATCGGAATTCAGCAGCTATCTCAATAATACTGAATTTTCGGAATACACAGATCTCCGTGAACCGATAATCGGTTTCTCAAAGGATGGCTCAGTTGCCTGGTCTGTGGTACAAGTGAAGGTAACGGGAAGGCGTACGATGGACGACGGGACCCAGAGGGATTTGGATTTCACTTGTGCATGGATCACGCTATATGAAAGGGAAGGCAGTCGATGGATAAAATTGGCAGAGGTGTCGAATTTCAAGTGATAGCTTGCGTTCCGTCGGGTCCGGCCCCAGGTGGCTGGTGTGACCCGACAGCTGACTAACCAGGTGTTAGGTGACGCCCGTTGGGCAAGACCTGACACGACCTCAGCGCAGCAAGGAGATTCATATGTCAGCGTTTCCCTACGAGACCCCAGTCGAACCCGAATCGGTGAATACAGATCCAGGTAGACTGGCGAGAGTTGTTGAACGCTTTCAAAGGCAGCAATCATCCGGTTCGTTTCCCGGCGGACAGCTTGTTTTAAGGCGTGACGGGAGGCTCGTACTCAATAAAGCTATAGGGATCGCTCGTGGATTCCGATCCAATGAGTCCATGTCACCTGTGCCGGTTGAATCCCAAACTCCATTTCCTGTTCTTTCTGCTGGCAAGCCTCTCGCTGCAACTACAATCGCCATGCTGGAGGATCGAGGGATACTGGATGTCGAGGCTCCTATTGCTGAAATCTTCCCAGAGTTTGCACGACATGGCAAAGAACGTATTACCACGCTGGACGTCTTGACCCACAGATCCGGAATGTTGATGCCAGGTTTTGTTAAGAATATGCATTTATGGGGAGATATAGAAGCCATTCGGAAAGCGCTGATAGAGACGGTGCCTTCTTACCCTCACGGTACATTGGCCTACCATCCCCATGAATACGGATGGATTCTTTCGGAAATCGTGCAGAGGGTAGATGGAAGGAGCCTACCCGATTTCTTTGTGGATGAGATTGCGACCCCTTTACGGTTACCTGCGCTTCAGTTTGGGTTGGCAGGCCGAGATATAAATTCATTAGCTTTTTCTTATTGGTTAGGGAAGGAAAAGGTCATTGTAGCTGGAATGAACGTTGCTGAAGATTTTGAGGGACAAAACTCTGTGCAGTTTTTCAATGCCAGGAATCCAGCAACCAGTTTGGTCACTGATGCTTCTAGTCTCGCGGTTTTTTATGATTTTCTCGTAAATGGGGGGAAGACGCCTGCCGGGCAGCGATTGATTTCGGAAAAAACGGTATGCCGGTATACCTCACGGCATGTTCTGTCGTGGGACAGGAACCTAAGAAACCCCTTGGCAGTCGGTAGAGGATTTGTTGTGGGAACGCTATTTCCCTCAAGTTTCGGGTGGTGGAACACAAGCCAATGTTTTGGGCACCCTGGAGGATTTTCTTGCCTGGCCTTTGGGGACCTTGGGACAAACATCTCAGTGGCCATTGTCACCAATGGAAACAGAAGCATCAATGATTTTGCCAAACGATTCTTACCTCTTGCTCACGGACTCCGCAGAGCGTGCAAAAGATGATCTCAGTTGAGAATATACCTTTCAGGGGCAGGGCAGTGGCAAACTAGTAGCAGTAGACCGTAGGTCAGGTGCCCTGCGCACCTGACAAAAGAAGGTGTCAGGAGCTACTCGCGACGGAAGGCCGCAGCTGATGCCAGTCGTCGTTATGCAGCAGAATCGAGGGCTTATGGTGAACTACTTCGGTGATGGAATGGACGCCAGACGTTACGCAAGGGCGCGTCCGAACATCCATCCAACTGCTGTCGAGAGATTCCGACGGTTTGCGCAGATAGATACGCGGCTTTCTCTGGCGCTAGATGTAGGTTGCGGCACGGGTCAATCCACGGTCGCCCTTACGGAGGTGGCGGAACAGGTCATCGGGATCGACCCATCTGTCGACATGCTGAGGCACGCTGCACGCCACCCGAACGTCGAGTATCGGCAGTCAGCAGCCGAGCAGACTCCGTTCTGCGATAGTCAATTCGATCTCATCACTGCGGCGCAAGCGTTTCATTGGTTCGATCATGACGCGTTTCTTGCCGAGTCGCACCGCCTGCTGCGAGCGCCTGGCTGGCTGCTGGTCTACACGAGCTGGTTCACCGGCGAGATGAAGGGCGAGCCCACCTTCTGTGATTGGTTCAAGGACCAGTATCTTTGTCGCTACCCAACTCCACCCCGCGACCGAACTCCCATCACGAAAGAACTCGCCCACAAACATGGTTTTGTATTCCGCCGAGAAGAGGAGTTCTCCAACGAAGTGGGTATGACGATTAACCGGTTCACAGATTACCAGCTATCAACGACCAATATCATCGCGGCGGTCAAGCGGGGGACATGCTGCTTTGACGATGCTGCTGAATGGATACACAGTTCACTTAAGCCCTTCTTCTCGGATAGGCGCGAGAGAGTGTTTCTGTTCGGCGGGAAGATATGGTACTTAGAGAAGGCTGCTGCATAACTAGCGAGTGTGAGTCGACAACCGAGCAGTCAGCTGTCAGGTCGCACCCGTAGGGGAAGACCTGACACAACCTGCAAAGGTATGAGTTGGGCGGGAGAAAAATGAAGATCGAATATCGTAGCGGGTACTTTAACGATCCTGATGCGAAAGCATCGTTCGAGCGCTACGCAAAGAAAATCTTCGGACTCGATTTCAGTCGATGGAAAGCCCGGGGACTTTGGGATGATCAGTACAAGCCCTTTTCCGCTTTCATCGGCGGAGAATGTGTCGCCTCCATTTGTGTCTATCCTTCGGACATGAGAGTCGATGGTTTGAAGAAGAAAGGTGGCCAACTTCTGACGGTAGGAACTCTGCCCGAGGATCGATCGCAAGGCATACAAAGAGAGATTTGGAAAAGAGTCTGGGCTTGGATACAGCAGGAGTGCGATTTCGCTTTTCTATTCACCGACGAATCGGCGGCAGACTTTTACGAAAAGCTGGGTTTAACAAGACAACCAGAGCATTTCGATGTGGTGAGCTGCCCGCAGCTAACAAGCCAAGATGAGTTGCGATTCAAGAGGCTAAATTTAGAGCTTGACCGCGAATATGCGATTGTTGAGCGTTTGGCGAGAGAAAGAGAGATGGTCTCCGATCGGCTTGGTTTCTTCAATCCCAACCTGCTTTTGTTCATGTTTCTCTATGTTTACCAGAGCTGGTCCTATTATCTTGCGGATATCGATACTGTAGTTGTCGTCGAGGAGACAGAAGACCGATTGCGGATTCACGACATCGTGGCCAAGAAGATGCCGAAGCTATCCGATATCGAGATCTTCCTTGCACAGTTCAGGAAGGAGGAAATCGAATTCCTGTTTTGCACGGATCGTCTGGGACTAATTCAACCTACGAAGAAGAAGAGGGTGGAAGAAGATGTGTTGTTTGTCAGCGAGGATTTCGAGTTAGACGGCCGGTTCGTTTTTCCTTACTCGATTCGTGCATAGAATGGAGACCCGCTAAATCACTGCGTGTTCTGTCAGGGGATACTCCTGACAGTCACGTCAGATCTGAGGACCTGACGGAACAAGAATACTCACGCCCTCTTGGCTTCATTTTGGCACTTCATCTTAATATATCTGGCGGAGCGTGATAACTACGCCATTTAGCACTTGATCTTCTCGCGAGATATCGAGTGTAACCTGTTTTCCTTCATCAGAAAGAATTGACCTGATCTCTCCGGCTTTGTACTCTGAAGGTTTCACTCCATTGATATGTGTAATGACGTCATTCACTCTAATGCCTGATTCGTCTGCAGGAGATTTGGGATAGACTCTGGTGACTCTCAAATTGCCAAGTTGGTCAGGTAATAGCTCCATCCCCGTCATGTTGACCTTAAATGGATCATTAAACGCTTTTGACGGTTCAAGAATCAGTCGGCTATTGAAGTAATCGAAGGTGACATTGAATCTCTGCAACAAAGGAAATCCTATCATGGTATTTCCATAAACGTCGGTTTCTTTGTCAACCAAGGTGAACGCGGTCTCTACATCATTCAGAATATATTTTCCCAGTTTTATGCTTTCTACTCTACCCAGGAATCCTTCATGAAGAGAGAAAGCTGTGCCCAGACCTGATTTTGCAGCGTTTTTCGGAAGTCGGATACTGTCGTATTTCCCGATGGGCAAATAAAGAGGGTAAATTCCGCCGAGATCAACGAGGAGATCGATCGAGGTTTGAGAACCATCCTGCATTTTTATATCGGCCCGAATGGTCCTTGAGTCATGGGGACCTGGTTTCATGGTCATGGCCTGCCCCTTACCCGAATCATCGAATTCTGCCGGGGGCATTAATTCGATTACAGACTCGTCAAAGTTGATCCTCACAACGAAATGCTTGAAGAAGGTTGCGCTCACCTGTCCATCAATTCCCTCCCACAAATTGGGCAGACGGGGGTCATATCTTGTTACTATGGCCGTTTGTTCGGTAAAAACGACATCCTTGAAATCAAGCGAAACATTCGGAGCGACATCGGCTCGTATGGGATTGGCGACATTGGAATCACCGATCACGGTTTCTCCGGTATATTTCAAGGCTAAAGAATCCGTTTTGGGGCTCCCAAAGAAAAGAAGTTCATCCCAAAGTGAACCATTATCGATCGACAAATGACAGTCCCGGCCATTGACTTTCGCTGTCATCCGGATTTTATCTCTATACAGCTCAAAAGGAATCGTGATCTTTCCGTCTTCCGTTAATACCTTGTATTTGCCGGGCAGGGTCTTTTCAGGTGAAGAGTCTTGTTGCGAAAATGACACAGAACAGATGGTGAACGTGAATAATAGGAACAGTGAAATCAAGATACATCTGGGATTCATGTTTCTTCCTATCCCGGTTCAATCAGTTGGATTTCTCGACGAGCTTGCCATTAGCCAGTTAATTGCCTATCACAAGCGTTCGCACAGCAAAGAAGCGGAATGTTTTTTACCTATACTCGCGGTGCAGCACAGGGATTTAGATTCCATTGCGTTCCCGTTGTAAGGACTCCTCGTCGACTATTTCAGCAGCAACATCTTCTTTACCTCGACGTGATCGCCGGCTGCCACGCGGTAGAAATAAACGCCCGTAGCCAGTTCATGGCCGTTATCGCCCCTGCCGTCCCATTGGATTGCGTAAGGGCCAGCTAACTGCTCACCGTCGACAAGTGACCGGACCCGCTGACCCAAGAGATTAAAGATCTCAACGGTCACATGGGCGCGTTCAGGCAGGCTATATTCAATCAATGTCGAAGAATTGAACGGATTGGGGTAGTTTTGTCGGAGAACGAAATCTTCCGGAAGGACTGAGCCATTGTCATCTTCAACATCGCTACCACTGATGATAACAAGCGTTAGGTGCTGGATATCTGCCAGCGGCGGGTTACTGCTGTCCATAACCCGAACCGTGAAATGGGCTGTGTCTAAACCGGTAGGTAGACCGGAGATAACGCCTGTTGGGCCATCCAGCGTAATGCCTTCCGGCAAACCTCCAGCCGTAAGATCCCAGAAGTAAGGCGGGGTCCCGCCGACTGCCTGCAAAGTCTGGTCATAGTACCGTTCCAGGCTGGCGTGGGGAATAGTCAGGGTAGTGATTTCGACCACTGGCTCGGGTTCCTGGATGACCACAACCCGGATGTCGAAATTGTGGCCTTCGGGATCCAGGTCGTCGAAGAGAATCCACTCGCCGTTGTACATCAAGCTGCTGCGCATAGGCAGACTGTCCACCCTCACACCGGAGTGCATATCAACACGTTCCCCCGGTTGCAGGTTCACAGCGGTGAATCCTACGTGGAAATCCTCCCCTGGGAAGAACTGCAGTCCCAGTTCGGACACATCCACCCAGGTCCAGCGGCCTATGTTGGCGGGATCCAACTGGACATCAATTGAATCTATTTTGTCTGTCGGAAACGTACCATCACTGTTCCAGACGTAGATTCGACAGGTCGGTGCTCCGCCCCATGGATTAGCTAGCATCAGAACTGCTGATAGCGAACAAGACTCATCAGCGGTGAATCGGGTGTTAAAGAGGTCCATGCCGTTGTCGTTCGGAAGGCAGACGCTGGAGCCTCCCCACTCGTTATCATATTGAATCATCCGCGAGTTTGATTTTTCCTGTATTCTCAATGTTGGATCGCCCAATAGGGTTAATCCGTAATAGTAACATTCTTCCCACTCCCAAAAACCGCCCGCCGCCTGGGCTAGAAACCAGTCCATATATGCATCGCCAATCGGCTTTTGATAGCCCAGGGACGGATAAAAATCATGACAGTATATCATGGCCCCCAAAGTTGTGTTTCCAATAGCCGCCAAGCCATAACTCGGGCTGAAAATATACCATCCAGCCATGTAATCGGAAGCAGTATACCTGGCATTGGAGCAGGCACACAGGATGTAGAAATAGACTCTGGGATCGACGGCAGGTATTTCCCAGCTGTAAGTAAAGCTCCACTGGCCGGCGGGATTGGTAAAGCCGTGGCTTACCGGGTCGGAATGAGCATACAATTGAATTAATTCGTGAGGCTCGGTCAGAGTGTTTTCGTAGTGGGCATCCCAGGTTGTCCAGGGGTCATTTACGGCCGTGCATCCGCCAATGAATTCAGACTGGAGCATATTCAAATGGTAAGTCAGGAAAATACAATCATCATCGAGATAAGCCAGCCCCCGATGCGCCAACGGCGCCAGGCCACTCCGGTATAAGTGATTCTTGCGAAAATAATTCTCGAGCAGTTCAATTTCGGACAAACCGCCTGCAATCAATGGCGAGGCGGTCAGTCGTCCGATCCAAATCTCAGGAGCCCTATCGCCGGTGTGAAGATCGTACAGGCCGTCAGCGTCCGTGTCGTGAAACAGACCGTTTAAATCCATATAAAAGAAATCGCAGGGGAATTCGAGGTGAAAAGGAAAGGGCGGATCATAGCAACCGTTCGTCTCATACCAGGCGATCGGCAGATCGCCGACAAAGATGGCACCTTTCAACCCCTCCGCGTACAGACTCTGCAACAGACCGCGCAGTTCTTCCGGGGTCCCGCACGATACGGTATAGATGTCAACGCTGAAGCCCTCACCGGCCAGATCAAGCGCGTGAAGTTCCAGACTGGCTTGGAGACGTTCCCACAGGTCAGCATTCACCATGACGGCTACGCGGGAACTACTCAGAACGGAGCCCAGCGGATATGCGGAGTGCACATGCTCGTATCGAAGCGGCTCCGGGGCATCCCGGCCGGCTTTCCAGTCATCGTAGGTGGAGCGGTCAGCCCCCTCAAGGTGAATCCCTCGAATCAGATCGTGGTGATTTGGGCTGACAACCGCCCGAGCGCTTGATGCCTCCGAAGAATTGCCCGCGTTTGAAACCGGAAAAGTGTTCTCTGTGCTCAGGGTGCTTCCAGAGGCGATGCTTAGCCAGAGCAATACCTGGATGACAACCGCCACGATGCGCACTCGGGCCCTCTGGTCTGTCCGCGACGCAGGAAACAGCCAAACATGACTCCGTCGTCGATCCATCCGAGATTCCCCATATAAGGGTTTCAGAAACACTGTCTACCCCTTTCAACGTGTGAACAACGGAGAGGTTTCTTCGAATTGTCAATGATCTGGTCGTTTCACTGAGTGATCGCTTCTATGAAGAGAAAAATCCGGGCCTTTTGCCGTTCAGTGCCCGTCGGATCCCCCGACCCGATCAGGCAGAACGCGGGACCAGGCCAGGGGACCTTGCAGGCACAGAACAGTCTATTTGTCGCGCTTGTTGCCGTCTGTTCGACCACTGTCATACTGCCCGATCATCTCGTTGAACTCCCCGCTGGCGTCCGCCACGAACTGAATTCTGAAATAGTCTAGTCCGTCCAGCATAAACCTGTGATCCCCCATCGGTATGAGGGCATACTTAGGTCTGTCTTCACGCTGGTAGTACAGTGTGCCGTCTTCAACCCAGAACTTCCTGGGGCCGAATCGGCCTGTGTACTTCTGTAGCTGGCTCAGCTCGACCGTGAGAGGGTTAAGCCTCACATTCTTGCCCTCTATGGCCCACTTGTACTGCGCCTTGCGGTCAGGGTCGTCGGTTTTCTCCTCCAGCTTCTTGAGAGCCTCCAGATGCGCCACATCCAGTGCCTGCTCCTGAGGCACGGCGATGTGGGGAGCGATCCCCGTACCCTCCCAGTTGGTTCCGGTGACCGGGTTCACGGCACGGCCGAAAGGCAGCGACATGCCGATATTCAGGTTGGCAAACGGCTTGATCTCGATGGGATGGGCCCCGCCGCCGGTAGTGTCGCCTATTATTGTGGCTCTCTCCATGTTCTTGAGATTGTAGGTGAACTCCTCCGCCCCGGAGAAAGTGTAGCTGCTGGTGAGCACATAAAGATCGACATCGGTCATTCGAGGACCCTGAACGGATGCCTGAGTCCAGAACTGGTGGGTCGAATCGGTTTTGCGAATGTAAAAACTGTTTAGAAGAACCGGCTCCGGGAAGAAATAGCTGGAGATGAGCTGGATCATGCTGGGAGAGCCGCCGCCATTCTGGCGCAAATCGAAAATGATGGCATCCGTATGAGCCAGGAAATTCATTGCAGCAATTGCCGTGGGACCAGCATCGGTGGCTTCGGAGAAGCAGCGAAGATCAACATAACCGATGTTCCCCTCCAAGAGTTTCACTTCCTTGAAGCAGAAGTTGTCTCTGCGCTTCTCTTCCAATTCGCGCTGTTTAGCTTCGTCCGTCAAGGTATCTCCCATAAATTGGGCTAGCAGCTCATCGGGTGCGAACCTCACCCACAGGTGCCTGTCGTGGCTTATCTCCTGCAGATCTTCGGTCAGCTTTTGGGCGAATTGGCTCAGGCTGGTAATGTCTTTGTATGCTTTCTTCTTGTACTGTTTCCGAAGATGCTTCTCCATCTTCTTGGCCACGTCGGGGAAGACATAGATTTCGTTTAGCGCCTGGGTCACACTGTCGATCATTTCCGCCTGCATAGAGGCATCGATCACCTTGTCTGGTGGTTGCCCCGCGGGTGCCTGTGCCCAGGCGCTGGCAGGGGAAAGCCAAATCAGCACCAGCAACGTGATCGAAAACACTAGCAACCGTGCTCTCGTCCCAGAAGAGCAAGCTGCCCGAGCACTGCAAGAGGATGCCTTTTGCATAACACCTCCTGGTTGGATGTTTATGGTTTCTTTGTCTTCAAGTTCAAGCTCATAGCTATTGAGTCTCGCTTATAGGGAGTGGCCCACGGTTGTGCGATGGATATCTCAACGAAGCCCAGCGAGCGATAGAGATTACACGCGGCGGTCATTTTAGGGCTGGTGAGCAAAACCAACTGCCTGGCACCAATCTCTCTTGCCCGTTCGACCGCGGCCAAGGCGAGCTTGCGTCCCACCTGATGACCCTGGGCTTTCCTGGTGACCGCCATCTTGGTCAACTCGAGGGTATGCTTATCATGTTTGACCAACGCCGCGGTGCCGACGATCTTCCCGTCAACTCGGGCGAAGAGCACGAACCCTCCGGCCTTGATGATTTTTCCATATGGGTCGGACAGCAGTCTGGTGTCCTCGTCCTCCACAGCGAAGAACTTCTGGAGCCATTCCAGGTTGAGCGACTTGAAATGCCGTTTGAACCGGGGTTTGTAGTCGATGATCTCAACTCTCTCCAGTTCGCGCGACTTGACTAGACGCATCACCCGCTCATACATCCCGGCCTTATTCAATGCTTCATCAAGCCGTCCGAGCGAGGCCAAGAGATCGCCACCAGCCTCATTCAAAAGTTCGCTGGCAGCAGTAGCTATATCCTCCCACACCGGTTCTAACGACGATACCGCATTCTTTCCTTTTCTGGTCAGACGTAAAAGATGCTTACGTTCATCTTTCTTGTCCTTAATTGATTCAAGCAACCCTTGCCTGGCCATCTCGCCAGCAATCTGATTGATCGCCGGATGGCTGTAGCCCAGAGCTGCTCCTGCTTCGGTTACAGGTACCGGCCCAGATTCCTTCAGAAGATAGAAGAGAGGGAACCAGCGGGGCTCGAAATCGGCAGACCTTTCGCGGTAAATGCGCGGTCCGTCCTTATAAAGCCACTCGGCCAACCTCCTGAATCGACTGGCCAGGGCCAACGGTCCAAGCTCTCTTATCAGATCCACGTGTAAATCTCCATGGCTGAATACGACCCGTCCCTTCCTCAAATTTATGTAAGCACTTACGTATTGTCAAGCGATTTGTTTCACAAATCTGACCGTCTGATCAGCATCACAGATGCGTCAAATGGAACACTGTCGTCCTGGACGTTCCCCTGATGAGAATGGCATACTCCACATCAAATGCAGTGAGGCCAAACAGGCCCCTGGCTCGTATTTGCTTGCATTATTCGGGGATTTGATGTAAGATAAGCACGGTGCCCGGGATTCGAAAGGAGGAGCGCATGAGGCCGGTGGTGAGATTCCTGAGTGATGAACTCGTTGAGAGGATAATCTCGGAGGGCAGGGAGGTTCTGTGCAGACTGGGCGTGGAGATTCACAACCAGAGAATTCTCTCTCTTTTGCAGGAACATGAAGCGAGAGTGGATATCGGAAGAAACCACGTCCTTTTTACTGACGAGATAATTGACCAGGCATTGAAAACGGCTCCTTCCTCCTTCGGTCTTTATGACGTTCTGGGCGATGAAACTCATGATTTCTCAGGATATAACGTCTATTTCACTCCCGGCTCCGCAGCGCTGAATATCCTGGATTATGAGAAAAACCGGATTCGGAAGCCAACGACGCACGACTACGTCGAATATGCAAAGCTGATGAGTCGGCTCGATAATATTGCTTCCCAGGCCACGGCGTTCATACCGGCCGACGTCCATGAAAAAATCTCAGACAGCTATCGACTCTACCTTTCGCTTCTTTTCTGCGAAAAGCCCGTCGTCACCGGTGCCTTCACGGTCGAAGCATTCGATATCATGCGCGACCTCCAGCTTGCCGTTCGGGGCACAAGAGAGGAACTGGCTGCCAAACCTCTTGCTGTATTCTCCTGCTGTCCGACTTCGCCTCTGAAATGGAGCGATGTCACATCCCAGAATCTTGTTGACTGTGCTGAATACTCAATTCCGATTGAGTTCGTGTCAATGCCGCTGTCGGGTTTCATGGCGCCGGTGACCTTGGTCGGGACTCTTATTCAGCATACTGCGGAGACCTTAAGCGGGGTGGTGATAAGCCAGCTTGTCAATCCCGGCACACCGGTTCTGTACGGCGGCTCACCGGCCATATTCGACGTCCGATACGAAACTACCCCAATGGGCGCGGTGGAGACGATGATGATAGACTGCGCATACAACGAGATCGGAAAGTACCTGGGCATGCCTACTCAGGGTTACATATCGCTCAGCGACGCCAAGCAGCTGGATGCGCAGTCGGGACTGGAATCTTCCATGGGGGCAACCTTGGCTGCCCTTTCGGGCATAAACAACATATCCGGCCCGGGGATGCTCGATTTCGAAAGCTGCCAGAGCTTGGAAAAGCTTGTTTTGGATAACGAAATCTGTGGAATGACCCTTCGCATGATACGGGGCATCGAGCCTAAAGAGGATTTTCCGTCGCTTGCCAGATTCGAGGAGCTTCTTAAGGATAAGCACTTGCTGATATCAAATCACACCTTGAGATATTTGAAAGAGGAGTTTTATCTTCCCGGGCCGGCAATCGACCGAGCAACCAGAACAAGATGGCAGGAGGAAGGCAGCTTAACGCTTTCGGAAAGGGCACACGCTGAAGTGGAAAAACTGGTTAACGAGTATGTGCCCTCCAGACTGCCGCACAGCGCAAAAAAGGAGTTAACAAAACTGATGGAGGCGGAGGTTCGTCGCTACGGGATGGATAGTCTTCCTAGGATAAATTCATGAGAACGATCATCGAGATTCCAGCAGATGAAGTAAAGGCTGAGAGCGAGGATGTCTTGAGGTTACAAAGCATTCCTCCGGAAAAGGAGCCATCTGAGGAAATGAAGATGCTCTTGCTGAAGACAGTGGATCTATTCCTCAAGTTCTCTCGGCCTAAGGGTATCATCTCGGACATATCGATTCCCGAATTTGCGATTGTGTACAACGGTGAGGGGCGCAATGAAAAGACAACGCCTCTGGAAGAAGTCTTCAGTAAGGCAGATAATCTGGCTCTGTTTGCCCTTACGTTAGGGGAGAGGGTGTCGGAGAAAATAGATGAGTTGTTCAGAACAAGTGAGTTTGCTTTGGCAAGCATGCTAGACTCGGTTGCTTCAGCCGCAGCAGATATGGCGGCGGATACGGTCGAAAAGCGTTTTCTTGGCTTACTATGTGACAAAGGAGAAATTGCTCCATCAAAAGCCATGTTGAGATTCAGCCCGGGCTATTGTGGATGGCACATGAGCGGGCAGAAGAAACTGTTCGAATTTCTGCGTCCAGAAGACATTGGCATCAGATTGCTTGATAGTTTTCTGATGAAGCCTTTGAAATCAATTTCTGGTGTGATAGTTGCTGGAGACAAAGATATCTTTGCCTTTGAAGACTCGTATCCGTTCTGCAGCGAATGCAGAACTCGTTCTTGTCGTGACAGGATTAATGCGCTGTTTGAAGAATCGAGACGAAACAACAAGAAAGGTGTAACGTAATGGACATTCTGGAAGAGATTTCACAGTTTCTACAGCAGGGTCATGATGAAAAGATATCTGAGCTTACCAGGCAGGCGATAGAAGAAAAAATACCCCCAAAGGAGATACTGGACAAGGGGCTTATCGGTGGCATGAATATAATCGGCGAAAAGTACAAGGCGCACGAAATCTTTCTTCCGCAGGTTCTGCTTGCTGCAAAGGCGATGTACACGGGGATGGACCTGCTGAAGCCTATGTTCGTCGAAGAGGGGATGCCGACGATGGGAAAGGTCATCATGGGATCAGTGCAGGGTGATCTGCACGATATAGGGAAGAATCTCGTAGCCATAATGTTGAAGGGCGCTGGCTTTGAGGTCATTGACCTGGGAAATGACGTTCCACCCGAGAGATTCGTGCAGACCGCGAAAGATGAGAGCGCCGCTATCATAGGTATGTCCGCTCTTCTTACCACCACCATGCCGGTGATGAAGAGGACGGTGGATATTCTCAAGGAGCAAGGTTTGGATGGAAAGATAAGGACCATAATCGGTGGTGCGCCCGTTTCTGAGGAATTTGCCCGGGAGATCGGCGCGGACGCCTACGGTTATGATAGTGCAAAGGCAGTGGACATCGTAAAGGAACTTGTCAAGAAGGTTTAACATGAAAGCACTGCTTGAGAGGCTAAAAGACGGTGAGATCCTTGTCGCCGATGGTGCCATAGGGACCCTGCTCTGGGATTACGACCTCAAGCCCGGTGAGCCGCCGGAGTCTTTCAACCTCACCCGCGCTGAAGTTCTTGAGGAAATTGGCCGTGAGTATGTGGATGCCGGTGCGGACATGATTCAGACTAACACGTTCGGAGCATCGCCAACTAGACTTTCGCTCTTCGGGCTGGACCGTGAGATCGACGAAATAAACCGTAACGCGGTCCTGGCCGCGCGAAAAGCAGCTGGCGATCGCACCTGCGTCGCCGCCTCTTGTGGGCCGAGCGGGAGGCTCTTGGAGCCATATGGAGATGCTGATCCCGAACAGATCCGCGTGGGTTTTGTAAAGCAGATAAAGGTTCTGGTTGAAGCTGGCGTTGACGCCATATCCGTGGAGACCATGACCGATCTGGTCGAAGCCACGCTCGCCGTCAAAGCTGCAAAAGAGGTTTCGCCGTCAACCCCTGTTCTGGCGGAGATGACTTTTGACAGGACCCCTAAAGGTTTCTATACCGTTATGGGAGCAAGCGTCGAAGATGCCGCAGGAGCGCTTGAAGAGGCGGGAGCGGACGTCATAGGTTCGAACTGCGGGAACGGTATTGAAAATATGATAAAGATTGCCGTAGAATTCAAAAGGCACACCGAGCTCCCAATCATAATCCAATCCAATGCGGGTCTTCCGGAGATGCAGGGTGATAAACCTGTATATCCTGAGACGCCTGAGTTCATGGCAGAGAAAGCGAAACAACTGGTCTGGACAGGCGTATCAATCATTGGAGGCTGCTGCGGAACAACGCCGGAGCATATCAGAGCTATCAGGAGGATGGTTGACCTGCAGAGATGATTTTCTCCGCATAAGAATTCCATTTGATTCCCCACGTCTCTGGGTCATGATTGAATTGATCTTCTCTGTGCTGGTAAGATGGTTTGCCATTTCTTCACAATCCTCAGATCACACAATTGGTGCTTTCGGATTTCAGTGTGTAGGTTCCAGACAAATTCATCGTTTTTACCAAAGGAGGTGATGTGATGTCGTCCGAGATGCCCAAGTGTAAAATCACTGTGCTCAAAAGGACCGTCAACCAGAATCTGATTGATGAATATCTGGATGACGAAAACAAGAGTGCGAAACCGTGTGAGCATTTCAGAGACGGCCAGGAATTCATACTGGATCGTTACTACCGAGCGCCAGAGGGCTTTTGTGACTGGGCTTGGGCAGACATCCGTTATGACATACTGGCTGTTGCATACGGTGGCAATATGCCCGGGATGAAGCAGCCCGGTACCATCATTGCCGGCTGTACGGATTGGTTCAGGCCGGTGATCTTTAAGGTGGAGAGGCTGGACTGAAACGTTTGGATCTTTAAAAAGGAAAGGAGAAAACCATGAAAAAGCCAAATCTAATGGTCTGTGCAATGTTACTTTCGGTCGGCGCTATTCTGCTTATGGCAATCGGCTGCGGGGCCCCGGAGCAGGACGGCAAAATGCCGATTACCACGAAATCTGAAAAAGCGCGGGAAGATTATCTGCAGGGGCGTGATTTGCAGGAGAAGCTGCGGGGTCAAGACGCCCGCCCATTCTTCGAAAGAGCCATTGCCGAGGATCCGGACTTTGCCCTGGCCTATCTTAACCTGTCCTTCGTTGTGCCCAGCGTAAAGGAATTCTTCGCGAATCTGGACAAAGCAAAGGCGTTGGCGGATAAGGTCTCGGAAGGCGAGCGGTGGTGGATTCTGGGGGTGGAAGCAGGGGTCAACGCTTACCCCATGGAGCAAAGAGACTTGTACCAGAAACTGGTTGAGGCCTACCCCAACGATGAGCGGGCTCACAATCTACTGGGCAATAATTACTTCGGTCAGCAAGATTGGGAACTGGCAATAGAGCAGTACCAGAAAGCAACCCGAATCAACCCGGACTTTTCGCAGCCTTATAATCAAATGGGTTATGCCTACAGATTTTTAGAGCGATATCCGGAAGCAGAAGAAGCCTTTAAGAAGTATATCCAGCTGATTCCGGACGATCCGAATCCATACGATTCTTACGCTGAGCTGCTTATGAAAATGGGCAAATATGATGCGTCCATAGAATCCTACCAGAAGGCTCTGGAGCAGGATCCCAATTTCGTTGCCTCTCATATTGGCATTGCCACAAACTTGAATCTCAAGGGCCAACACGGGAAGGCCAGGGAGCAGCTTCAGAAGCTGATGGATGTGGCTCGCAATGATGGCGAGCGACGCGCGGCACTCTTTGCCATGTCGGTCTCTTATGTGGACGAGAAAAACTTCGATGCCGGCCTGGAAGAGCAGGAGAAGGCGTACGCATTGGCAGAGAAGATCAATGACGCCGCCTCCATGGGCGGAGATCTGGTGGCCATGGGCAATATCCTCCTGGAAGGTGAAAGGCTGGATGAAGCCCAGGCCAAGTACGACAAGGCAGTGGAGATCGTAGAGGCATCCAATCTCTCTGAAGCGGTCAAAGACAACACTAGGCGTCTCTATCTTTACAACAGCGCACGCGTTGCCCTAGCGAAAGGGGACTTGGAGACGGCAGAGCACAGGGCGCAGGAGTTTCACCAGGAAGTCAAAGCGATAAACAATCCGTTTCAGATTCGATTAGCGCATGAACTGGCGGCACAGATTGCACTCGAAGAAAAAGAGTACGACAAGGCTCTGGAAGAACTCCAGCAGGCCAACCGGCAAAACCCGTACAACTTTTACAGAATGGCGCTGGCCTACCAGGGCAAAGGGGACAAGTCAGAAGCCAAAGAGCAGCTCAAGGTCGCTGTGAACTTCAATGCACTTAATAACCTAAACTACGCCTTCATCAGACAGAAAGCCAAGCAGATGCTGGATTCGATGTAGGTCGTGTAGGTCAGGCGCGTCCCTGGGCGCTGCTCGACGCAGAAACCGATGGAACCTGCAGAATCGGTTTTCATCATCATATTGGTGGCAGTTAATCTGGCCGCAGGATTTGCTTTTGCTGTTCCCATTGCCAGACTGCTAGGCGAAGTCACCGGCAAACCGGGGAGATTTCTTCGCCATTTCGCAGCGCTTATCGGCATATACTTCCTTGAGTGTGTGGCTTTTGCTGCAGGAATGGCAACACAGGTCTTCAGCATCGGACTGGCATTCGTATGGGGCGTTGTTTTCGGCCTGTGGCTCCGTGATCGGCCCCCATTTCGAAAGATTGTGAAAACAGGATTTTGGGTGGCTCTCTATACAAGTGCCCCCACAACCTTTTTTGGCGTCCTGCTTTTGCTCGGCAAATTGCTGGATGGGAGCAACGTTCTCAGCATAGACCAGGCGACCGCGTTCGGCATCCCGGACTTTGTTCCCTGGCCGCTGAGTACAATACTGGGTTTCTGCATGGCTCTGGTAATGGGCACGGTCGTATCCAAGGCCGCAATAACAACCGGGGAGCTCAGCCTGCTTGTTCATCTGGGAGAAAAATCCCAGGGCGTGTAGATACAAAACGTCCGCAAGACTTTTGACTTGGAAAGCCTGTAGTCGAACCGTTAACCACCGAAGGGAGAGTGAAATGAGAAGCACCGTCGGCAGGTCTATTGTGTTACTCTTTATGTTGGCCGTCTGTATTCTTTGGGTTCACTGTGGGAAAGACAAATCCTCCGGTCCAGACGACAAAGTCAGCAATACCGATTTCGTGGCAAAAGAGTCTTTCCGGTTTGCAGTCGACGCAGAGGATCACACGGGACTAAGCTTGGAAGGCATAAACGGCAACGTGACCATCACCGGTTTGTCCGGAGCGGATTCAGTTATTGTTGCAGGCGAAAAGCGCGTTGGCTCAGAGAGCATGCAGGATGCCGAGGAGCACCTGCAGGACCTTCAGGTTAACGTGTGGGGCGTGCAGGGCGTGGTGTTCGTGAAAACCACCCAGCCTGACCAAACGCAGGGTCGGGCCTATGTGGTTGATTACGATATCACTCTCCCGAAAAGCCTGCAAGTGTTGGTCATTAACGTCAATGGAGCTGTGACCATAGATTCGATCAACAGTTTCATTTCCGTTCAGAATGTCAACGGGCCGGTCACATTGGAGGAGATCTTCGGCAGCGTTTCTGTCCAGTTAGTCAATGGCCAAATCCAGGCTGAGGTGACTTTGCCGCAAGCCGGCTTAATCACTATGTCCGCCGTGAACGGGGGTATCGAACTTGCCGTCCCTCAGAACACGTCGGCGGAATTCTCGGCCAGCGTAGAAAACGGCATAATTAGTATGTCTAATCTTGTCCTTCAAGATTTGAGGAGTACCCCCAATTCCCTGACCGGCACATTGGGAGATGGTCAGGGGACGATTTCTTTGACTACGGTCAACGGCAGCATAAGTGTGTGGGGATTCTAAAACCCGATTCATCGTATCGATCTCGGTGGAATACGCACTTCTTTGGGATTGCTGGATAAAGGCTGGTGATCGCCGGACAGGAGAATGTTGGAATGCCGAAAGCACATGATATTCAACTCAGAATCAAGCATTTCCTTGATTCGAGTGGAATATCATTGACGGGAATAGCTTCCGTGGGTCCACTGCCTGGGGTTCCGGAGCATTTCTCACCGCCGGCCTTGCTGAAACAGGCAAGGTCTGTCATTTGTTATGCGGTGCCGATCCCCAGGGGAATTGTCTTCGCAGACAGCAAAGATCTGGACCTATACTGGCGTTTCTCTAACATGGCATACAGATCTCTTGATGCAACCTCCAACCGGCTCTGCCTGATGTTAGAAGAGGGAGGTGCTTCAGCCGTTCCGATCTATGGATGCTTTCCCTGGAAACTTTTGGACGGTGAGTTCTGGGGACTTTTGCCTTTGGTCTATTGGGCTGAGCAAGCAGGTTTGGGTAAGCTCACAAGAAGCGGTTTACTTGCCAACCCCAGAAATGGAACCAGTATTCTATTGGGCGGTGTCGTAACGACATTGGATCTGGAGCCGACCGGGAGGCAGAACGACGAGCCCTGCCCTCCGGGCTGTTTTGACTGCATCGAGGCTTGTGCTGTCCACGCCATTGGGAGGACCGGGAAGGTAAATCACAACCTGTGCCTACGCTACTCGACTTCCAATCCCCTTGCCGCACACCTGGCTCGAGACCTTAAGACAAGGGACAGCCTGACATTTGAAAGACTGTTGAATACCGTCGGAGTTGATGATCACGCCAGCTATCTGTGTTTCAAGTGCTTGAAAGTATGCCCATTGAACAATAGAACCAGCCCTAGCTGAGAAGATCAAGTTCGAGGAATGAGAATGGGGAAAGGTGATCTAGAAAGAATCGAGATGAAATCTATAGGACTCGTGAGCCGAACTTCACCCGATGAAGACGTCAAGGACAAAAGTCTTGTCTCGAGAATTGTGCTCAGGAAGGATCTCACCAAAGCCCTTGATGGAATTGAAGACTTCTCTCACATCCTTGTTATCTATTGGTTGCACAACGTTAAAGGCGCTGAAAAACCCATCTTGCATCATCCCAGCCAAAAGAGAGAATCACAGCCTTTGGGGATATTTGCTACGAGGGCTCCAATTCGCCCCAATCCTATCGGGTTGACTTTGGTGGAGCTTGTCTCACGCGATGAGAATGTTCTTGTGGTGAGAGGTCTTGACGCAGTTGATGGCACCCCTGTTCTGGATATTAAGCCGTACCCCGACTGGGAGCAAGGGCGCCCCATCATCGTGACGGATTTCAAAGTACCCAAATGGCTGACAAGAACTGACGACCAACACTTGTGAAAAAATGATTGAAACCAAACGGGTCATCTTACGCAAGATGACCACTGGTGATCTGGACGATCTTTTGCGCATTTTCTCCGATCCCAAGGTCATGGCATCCTTCGGCGGAATTCTGTTCGATCGGGAGAAGATGCGGCATTGGGTCCAACGCAATCTCGATCACCAGGAGCGATACGGTTACGGCATTTTTTGTGCCATTCTGAAGGAGAACGGTGAGCTCGTGGGTGCATGTGGGTTGCACCATGTGGAAGCCGACGGATTGCCGCAGGTCGAGCTGGGATATGATTTTCGCAGCGCATATTGGGGCCGCGGCCTGGCCACCGAGGCAGCAGGAGCTCTGCGCGATTATGCATTCGGGCAGCTCGGGCTGCAACGAATCATAAGTCTGATCCGGACTCACAATAAGGCATCGATGCGAGTGGCGGAAAAGATCGGAATGGTGCGAGAGAAAGAGTGGACAAGAGGGGATATCAAGTACTATATTTACTCGCAATCTCGTCAAAAGAGGACGCCCGGAAAAAGCTGAGGGTTTACGAAGCTGGAGGTGTAGATGGGTCAGGAAAACTCGTCGGAGAACTGGACGCTAACGCGGGTGCCCGGCGTATTGGTGGGGCATTGGACTGATGAGGCCAAAAGCACCGGCTGCACTGTGCTTCTTTTCCCGGATGGAGTACGCTGCGGAGCAGTACAGCTTGGCTCAGCGTCAGGCACGCGGCAGATGGGAGTGTTTGATCCGGCTCATATCTCGGGTAAGGTGCACGGAATGTGTCTTTCCGGCGGCTCGGCTTTCGGCTTGAGTACCGCAGATGGTGTGGTCGAATTCCTGGAGTCAAAAGGCATTGGTTTTGACTCCGGGTTTGGCAAGGTGCCGATTGTTCCGGCGGCGATTATTTTTGATCTGACTACGGCCAAGACCAGGCCAAATGCAGAATCAGGGCGATTGGCCGCTGAAGCGGCAAGCTCTGAGCCGGTGCAGCAGGGGCGGGTTGGGGCAGGCGCCGGCGCGACTGTGGCCAAGTGGGGCGGTGGGCGAATTCCCGGAGGTTTAGGTAGTTCGGCTCAGGATGTCGGTGACTACGTCGTTGGGGCGTTAGCCGTAGTGAATGCTGCAGGCTCGATTAGAGACCCGGAAACAGGAAAATGGGTTGCAGGTGACGGCAAGGCACATACGGAGCCTCCAAAGATTGGTGCCGACTGGGCAGGCAACACCACCTTGGTTTGCGTAGTAACTAACGCTCCTCTTGACAGTGTGCAGCTAATCGTTCTCGCCCGCATGGCCAGCGCCGGCATTGCCAGAACCATATACCCGGCTTTCACGCCGTTTGATGGAGATGCGGTTTTTGCGTTTTCAACTGGAATTGGGGAAGAAGTAGACCGCACCAAACTGAGTCACGTGGGTAGTGTAGCCGCGCAATCAGTGGCCAAGTCGATATCACGTGCTGTCGGCGAGCTACGCAAAGTGTAAGCGCGAGCCAAGAAAGAGGAATATCAGGGTCATGAGCAAGACAGGAGAAGGAAAAGGGCCAAAGAAAAGGATTACGCAACAGGAGCTGCAGCGAAAGTTGCAGGAGTCACTCAAAAGGGTGACACCAGGAGACATGCAGACGCTCAACCAGGTGTTATTCCAACACCTCAAGTTCTATGCGGATAACTACGACGCCTTAGACTCTGAGGCTAAGAGACGGCTTGATGATGCGATGAGGGGGATTCAGACTGACTTACCTCAGGTTCTGGAAAAGGTCCCGGATAGTAAAGATAAGAGAGTTCTGAAACGCTTGCATCGCGGCATGCTCGGACAGCGCGTGATGGTTGATCTATTGTTAGAGGAGTTGGGCACCGCATCAACGTTGGAGGACGATAATAGTGCGGAGTCCCAGAGACTGCTCATCGAGGAATTGCAGAAGGTCACTGATTTCTTTTGCGATATATGTGATAACACATTGCGTGGTCCTGCCACTTTCGGGCAGATCAGCCTTTTAGGGCTGTGCGTAACTGAACTGATGGTAGGGCTACACCTAGCGCGACACTATTACACGAATCAAGCATATTCCCACATAAGGACTGTAATCGAACATGTGGACAAGATCGAGCTGTTCAGGCGGGAACCAAAGTGGGCTGACCTATGGTGCAGCGGTGATGATGTGGCAATTTCGAAAGAGCTTTCGCCGATGAAGGTTAGGATGAAGCTGGGGAGACACAAGTATGACGCTGTGTACGGTTTCTTCAGTGGGCTTGGGCCACATGGCAGCTTTCAGGCGGCACAAGCTAGGACATACCGAAGTCTTGAGCAGTCTTCCAAGGGGAATCTTCAAATCCGTCAGTAGTTAGGGGGTTGCCCGGCAGAGCACCATATCATTTTCGTGTATGGCGGGATGTTCTATGCCCTTCATTTGTTGTTGTTGCAGGTGGTCAAGAGCTTTGGTCATTTTCTGAATCCTGAGGAAACGGAGGAGGTCCTGCAGCAAAACGCAAGCAAAACAGCCGAGTATCTGCGGCGCTACTTCTTGCCCTGGGCAAAGGATAATAGCTTGGATGTTATAGAATTGGAACAACGTTTGGAAAGCAACCGGTGGGGGAAATCAGAATGATCCTTGAAGATTTCGCTTTCTCTTTGAAATTCCTCAGTAATAAGAATCTATTGGTTTAGTTCCTTGTTCGCAGCGAAATCTTCAACCACCCTTCGGGGTGGTTGGCATACAGAAGTTTGGATTCTCTCGTATCATTTTTGGTGAACGGTGGTCTCGGGTCCAAGTATCGGGTTCAGGTCATTGCCCCGAGGCGTCAGGACTGCCATCGCGCAATAATCCAGCCTGCTGGAGCGCCAACCTGTGTGAGACACCGTTCACCTCTATTTATGTGCGCTGCCAGGTTCTGTTTACCCCGGTGGGTGGGTGTGGCCTGGCAACTTCGAAGTTGTAGCCGCAATCTTTAGATTGCACAAATGTCAGGAATTGAGCAGATTTTGATCGTAGGCTGAAGCCTGCGGCTACAAAAACCCCACTTTCGGTTCATCCTCCTCCCATACCGGAAACTATAGACGGCAGTCGATTTGTATTTGACGGAACCTAAGTGCAGACATATCGTAGAATACTATGAAACTCAAAAGCGAGGAGGTTTGACATGTTTTCCAAAAGATGCTTAGCTTTGGCCATCGCTGCCATCATGCTTGTTGGTGGTTGGCAAGGCCTGAATGCTCAGACTCTGGAGGATGTTCTGAGCAAGTATGCGGAGGCTCTGGGCGGGAGAGAAGCTCTTGAAGCCCTGAGGAACTCTGTGGCGGAGTATGAGATCACAGTTCCCGGTGGGCTAACCGGCACGCAAAAATCCTATTTCAAGTATCCCGACAAGCTCCGGTCCGAAATGGATTTCAAGATCATGCAAAGCCTGACCGTTTTTGACGGCGAGAAAGGATGGACTAAAGATCCCAACGGCCAGGTGCGTGAATTGGCCGGCGCAGAACTGGAGAACGTTCAAAGGGAACTGTACTTCAGTCTCTACGCACACCTGTTCCCGGAAAGAGCTAATGGAGAGGTCAAGTACCTGGGACGAGAGGAGGCAGACGGCATCAACTACTATGTTATCCAGATAACTCCTGAGGGAGTTGAACCGGTGAAGATGTACATAAACCCCGACACGTACCTGGTGGACAGAACGGTTATGCAGGAGGATATCATCGAGGTGACCAGTTACTATTCGGATTACCTTGATTTCGCCGGAATCAAGATGGCTACCTCCTATCGTATGAGCACAGGCGATACCGCCTACGATATGAGATCAACTGTGACCAGCATCGAATTCAATAAACCGCTGCCCGACGAGCTGTTCACTATGCCTGTGGCAGCGGAGAAGGATTACAGGTTTCCAGCCGGAAAGAACTTTGTCGAGATTGCATTTGTGCTGAACAGCAATCATATCCATTTTCCGGTCGTGATCGGTGACGCAAAGCCGCTCAACTTCATCCTGGATACCGGCGCGGGCGGGCCGGTGGTAGACACGGACGTCGCCAAGAGCTTGGGTCTGGAACTGCTCGGCAAGATCGAGGCTCGCGGCGCAGGTGAAGGAACCCAGGAGGCTAATCTCATAAGCATGCCCAATGTAAAGTTCGCCGACCTGGTCATAGACAGCGTCTCCGGCGCAACCATAAGTCTTAGTCCCTTGAACAAGTACGAGGGAATGCCGGTTGAAGGGATATTGGGCTATGACATCTTCAGCAGGTTCGTGGTTAAGATCGATTATTCGAATCAGAAGCTGACTCTGTACGAGCCTTCAGCTTTCAAATATGAGGGCAAGGGCGAGATTCTACCCATCACGCTTGAGAGAAATCATCCCCACGTTAAAGCCGTCGTGGACGGGCAATACGAGGGGACTTTCGTAGTCGACTGCGGAGCCAGAAGCAGCCTGGCTCTTCACACGCCTTTTGTGGAGAAGCATGATCTGCTGGCAAAGACCGGCAAGAAGATCGAGGTATTTGCCGGGGTAGGTGTTGGGGGGAAGGTGATGGGCAAGGTCACCCGGGTCAAGAATATACAGATAGGCAGCTTCAAAATACCTGCTCCTCTCACAACCTTAGCTTCGGCTGAGGCGGGCGCGCTTGCCAGCGAGAGGATAGACGGTAACATCGGCGGCGGCATACTGAAAAGGTTTACGGTCATCTTCGATTATACCAATAGCCGGATGATCCTGGAGCCCAACGCCGATTTCGGCTACGAAGACAACCTCGACATGGCCGGTTTATGGTTGACCAAGGAGAATGATACGACCAGGGTCGATTTTGTGATCGAGGATTCACCTGCCGGCAGGGCTGGACTCAAGGAGGGGGATGTGGTGCTGAAGATAAACGGCCAGTCCAGCAAAGACCTTCTCCTGGGGGATATGCGCGATATGTTAAAAGCCGGGGAAGGGAAGAAGGTGAGCTTGATAATCAGCTCGGAAGGGAAAGAGAAAAACATAGATCTTAAGTTAGAGAAGTTGATTTGAGCGCGCTCGATGGTTTAACGCCGCGGGCGGTCGACGGTCCGAGTTTAGGTCGAGTCTTGCCCCCCTCACGGGCAAACTTTATCGGTCAAGCATGTCCTTCAAGGACTGCTTGACACAAGAAACTGGCAACGACCTTTCGAGATGGTCGAGCTACCGACTTATATCGAATGTGGCGGGATTTCATTCCCGCCACATTAAGTCTCCGAGACCAAGGGAGGCCCCGGAAAGACCAACGATATAGTTTAGAGACTTGTTTTCTCTAGATTATATCTTTTGGACATTTTTTGCCTGAGGTCCTTTTTGCCCCTGTGCTTCTTCGAAGCTAACTCCTTCACCTTCACGAAGGGTCTTGTATCCTTCTTCCTGTATTTCAGAGAAGTGTACAAACAGGTCGGCTCCTCCGTCTTCCGGAGTGATGAATCCATACCCTTTGGATTCATTGAACCATTTTACCGTACCATGCTTCACAGAATCACCTCCTTTCCGTTATAGAAAAAAGCCACGAAAGTCTCATCAAAATAAGCTTTCGTGGCTGCATAACTTCGAGCTAACAAAAACCTATCTTAACTTTCCTCTCTGTACTTCGGTATCTATACGCACCATTCTTGTTATTTAAGAAGATTTTCACATAATTATGTCATCGGTTTTGAAACCGTGGACACCTCTCTTGGGCGTTTTTGCGGGTGTTACCTCGTAGCCGGATGTGCCTTGCACCTAACGCAGGACCGGCCATGTCAAGAGAAAAGGAACCGTCAAGCCTACAAGTCGTATACAGGAATAGCATGTCTTTATTTTGCGGCATGTACCATATTTCGGGAGTCAGCAGTTATGGTAGAGCTTACACCTACCAAAGCAAACATAGTCAGACTAGCCAGAGCGTTTAAAGGAAATAAACGGGTTGACCTCTCTATCGATTGTGCGATTGAAGGGCAGATGGGCAAAGCATACGCGGATGATCCGAGAGCCCCGAAGGCGTTTAAGATACAGGTGGGACCCTTCTTGTATCTGGCAGGGGATGCGAGAAGTCCGGGTGGATATGAGATGATGAGAGAACTCCGGCCTTATACCCTGCTCATGCCGTCGCCTGTTGAATGGATCAATGTGGCAAAAGAGATTCACGGCGAAAGGCTGGTCCCGTTTTTGCGCTATAGTTTCTCGTCAAAGAATTTATCGGCTGACCGTCTAAGCGGTTTGCTGGATAGTTCACCATTCAAGGATGCGATAAAGCGCATTGATACGGCCGCTGCCACGGAGGCGCTCGCAGTGCAGGATGGTGTCTTAGACCTTTCCGCTTTCGATTCGGCGGAAGATTTCCTGGAGCGAGGGATAGGCTTCCGTGTGATGAGCAGCGAGACCATAATGGGGGTGGCTTATTCCTCGCTGGTTTGCAGCAAAGGCATCGAGGTCAGCATCTTCGTGTTCCCGGAGCATCGAAGAAAAGGAATAGCTACGGCCTTAGCAAGCGCCTTGTTGAAGTGGGGTCTGGAGCACGGCATGGATCCTCACTGGGATGCAGCCAACCCGGAATCGTGCACCTTAGCCGAGAAGCTGGGGTACGTTCAGACAGAAACGTATGACGCTTATTACCTGAGACAATAACATTGCCCAGCCTTGATCACTTCAGGCGGCATTCATCCTGCGTAGTCCTTTGAGAAAGGAAAGCTATGTTACCGGAAAAACAAAAAAAGGCATTTGCCGATTTCTATGATTCGGCCCGGCATAATGACATACTGGAGCCGAAGACAACGCTTTTGATCCACCTGGCTACGTCCATGGCGGTTAACTGTCATCCCTGAATGGCGAGTTACTTTGGCGTGGCCAAAGAACAGGGGATAACCGACGACGAAATCGGTGCTGTGCAGTCTATAGTAATGGCCGTTTCTGCAGGCAGAGTTCAGGCTCAGTTTCGCGAAGCTCGAGTCGCAAGCAGAAAGCAGAACAAGTAAAACACAGCGCTCAAATAATTTGTACTCAACACTGCGGCTCTTCACACAGAGTCGACCGCAGACCGTCGGCACATCGTTTCATGATCTACCAGATCTCGAGTGCTCAGGCGGGTGTGATCTGATGCCTGATCATGGGACCGAGTACTACTTGAACTCTCACGTTCTCCAAACGGAACTATTCACGTCGGCAACAAGTATAACCATATAAGGTTCTAGTACCATGTCACTAGTGCTATTAAATGCTCACGGAGGGGAAACATGAAAGCAATACTGTTGTCGGCTCTTGCCGCTATTTTGCCGCTCGCAGTCTCTATCTTCGCTGCCGAGATACACGATGCAGCAGAGCAAGGCGATCTTGCCGCAGTGAAGAGGCTGGTGTCAGAGAGTCCTGATCTGCTGGATGCCAGCAATGAGAGAGGGAGTACGCCGCTGCACAACGCATCATTCGGGGGCCATCTGGAGGTCGTCAAGTTCCTGCTGGAAAAAGGAGCGGACATCGAAGCCGTCAATGGCAGAGGTTTCACGCCGCTACACTTTGCAGCTTATAGAGGCCACCGGGACGTTGTACAGCTCCTGCTCGACAAGGGCGGGAATATTAACGCAATGAATGAACAGATGGACATGACCGCTCTTGATTTCGCTTTCCTCAAGGAAATCCAGGCACGTAAGCTGGATATCGCCCCCTTGCTGATTGAGAAGGGAGCAGAGTTCGAAGTAAACAAGAAGAACCAGTTCGGGTACACCACCCTGGATATGACCATAGTGTTCGGGCATACCGAGGGAGCCGAGTACTTGCTGGGATTTGGACCGGATATAAGCAGTATGAGAGAGAAGGACGGGAAGACTCCCCTGATCAATGCCATACTCCGTGGCCGCCCGGAAATCGCCATGCTGCTGATAAAAAAAGACGCTGATGTCAATGCGCCGGATAACGAGGGACAACCTCCGGTCTATTGGGCAGTGAAGAAAGGTCTTCCTGATATCCTTCAGACTCTCCTGGCCAAAGGCGCAAACACAGATTTTGTGGATAAAGACAACGGAAGAACCATGCTTCATATAGCTGCTCTGCAAGGTCACCTGGGTGTGATGGAAATACTGTTGGATAGCAAAACGGATGTCAATACAAAAGACAACGGTGGCAAGACCCCGCTCTTTTATGCGGGCAAGTACGGTCACAAGATGGTTGCTGAGCTTCTGGCCAAACACGGCGCCAAGAAAACCGGAGACGTGGTGGAAAACTATGGTAAGTCGCCTCATCTGACACGCAACTTCAAGGACCGCGAGGCGGTTGTCTGGTATCTGGCTCACCGGGGTTGGGCGGTCAAGACAGCGAACCATGTGCTCATATTCGATGCCGAGGAATTCGGAGTGACGCGGCCGACCGAACCATCGCTTGCCAACGGCTTCCTAACGACCCATGAACTGGCTGATCAGGACATCTTTGCCATCTACACGTGCTATCACGGGGAACCGGGCGAACCTGCGTATGTCCACACAATAGAGGACTCAATTGCCAGCATCACCTACGTTCACAATGAGGGTGATCGCTGGAGAGGATCAGAGGGGACCGTCTACATGAAGCCGAGAGAGGAGAAGAAGCTTGACGATATGAGGATTGTCTCGGCATTGACACCGGGAAACATGCCAATGATGGCATATCTATGCGATCTGGATGGATTGACCATCTTCTATTCGGGCTTCCGGCCGCGGGACATCGAGAAATACAAAGAGGAGATCGATTTCCTTACCCAATACACCACCAAAGTAGATCTTGCCTTCCTCCCCATAGCCGAAGCCGACGCGGAGGATAGTGCATCAATATATCTCTGCGAGAAACTCCACCCCAGGTACGTTTTTCCGCTGGATCCCGATCGCCGCGAACATCTTTACCCTGATGTGGCCAAAATGACTGCGGAGAAAGGCTTCAAGACCGAAGTCTTGTGCGCCGAAAATCCAGGCGATCACTTCATCATCATGCCGGGCTCCAAAACAAGGTAACCGATCCCATGCCCCCGATGTGACGTCCCGCAGATAAAACATTGACATGCTCTAAGTTGTAGCCGCAATCTTCAGATTGCGTAAACGTAGGGAATTCGGCAGAGAATCATCGCAGGCTAAAGCCTGCGGCTACAAAAACCCCTTTTTTCCTTTCTGCCAGGTCTTGTCCAGTTAGGGGGCTGGCGGATTTGGGATTCTCGACACGCTATGGTTGCGTGTTCCGCGCAACATTCGATACTACCTCCACTACGTACTTCCGCGAAGGGAACATTCCAAGTGATGGCACGTACACTTGGGTAGCGTTTCGCTATCTGGTAACCCGAACCTTCTGGATTCATGGTTAAGGAGGACGAGATGAACCCAAACATCCTGAAGCTAACGGCAGTGTTTTTTCTCTGCCCTTTGCTGTTTATGGCAAGTGCAGTGGCCCAAGAAGATATCATCGACTTCGAGTCTGATCGTTGGGATGCGACGAATGCGGAGATAGTTCAGCATATGGAAAGAAAGTGTCTTATCGGAAACGCCTTCTTAAGGGACGTAGAATTCGAGAACGGCGTCATTGAGGTGGATATTGCGTTTGCAGCGCGTTCACGCTCTTATCCAGGGATCGTATTCCGAATGGAGTCAGAGGGGAATTATGAGAGGTTTTATATCCGTCCGCACAGATCGCCCTATTACTCCGATGCACTCCAGTATACGCCTGGGTTCAACGGCATCGACGGCTGGCAGCTGTATAACGGCGAAGGATACACTGCCGCGGCAGATATCCTCCCCGACCAGTGGATTCACCTGACGATGGAAATCTCCGGCAAGCAGGCCAGGGTTTTCCTGGATGATGCCCCCCAGCCTGCTCTGGCGATAACTGATCTCAAGCGCGGTGTGAGCAAAGGGACCATTGGTCTGATGGGGCCAAGGGACAAGACGGCCTACTTTTCGAATTTCAAATATAAAATCGATAACCAGCTGCAATTCGATCCTCCTCCCGAGATTGAAACGCCCCTGGGCATGATCACCGAATGGGAATTGTCTCAGCCCTACGACTTTACCACGATCGACTTGGAGCGTACGCCGGAGCAGCAAGGCATAACGGACATCACCTGGCAGAAGGTGAAAAGCGATCCCACCGGTCTGGTAGACATATCGCGCTACACCGGAAGGACCAGCCGAATCGGCGACTGTGTATTTGCGAGAACCACGATTCAATCAGACCGGGATACAGTTCTGAATCTGAAATTCGGATACAGTGACGCGGTATTCGTATTTATAAACGGCGATCTGATATTCTTCGGCAACAGCGCATACCAGCACAGGGATCCATCTTTCCTGGGCATCATCGGACTGAATGACGCCGTCTACTTACCATTGAAAAAGGGCGAAAACGAGCTGCTCTTATTGGTTGCGGAGTCATTTGGAGGCTGGGGATTCATCTGCCAGGACGGCAATGCCTTCTTCCAGCACGAAAGCCTGACCAAATCATGGGAATTGCCCCGCAAGTTCAGATTTCCGGAATCCGTAGTCTACGACAGAAGACGGGGTCTGCTGTACGTCTCCAACTACTTCCTACCAGGGAGAGGATTCATATCAAAGGTCAATCCGAACGGTGAAGTGAAGGAGCTCGAATGGATCACCGGTCTGAACCGTCCGGCAGGTTTGTGGATATTCAAAGATAAGCTGTACGCGGTCGACAGAGCCGACCTGATTGAGATAAACGTAGACTCCGATTCGATAGAAAACAAATACCCGGTGCCAGGCGCGATGTTCATCAATGACGTTGCTTTTGACTCCGAAGGAAACGCCTACATCACCGATTCCCGGGCCAGTGCCATTTACAAGTTCACCAACGGCGAATTCGAGGTCTGGCTGCAAGGCAACGAAATCAACGATCCAAACGGATTGCTGGTTGACAGGAACAAGCTGGTCGTGGGGAACTCCGGCGACGGGTGTTTGAAGGCCGTCGATCTCGAGGACAAGAAGGTCAGCACCATAGTCTGCCTGGGCAAAGGATCCATTATGGACGGAGTGAGACCGGACGGAAAGGGTAACTACATCGTTTCGGACTTCAATGGGAGAGTTTTCCTTGTTACGCCGTCCGGAAAGAAAACAGAACTTCTTAATACGAAAACCCCTCAGCTGTTTTGCGCTGATTTGGAATACATCCCGGAACAGAAGCTGCTGGTTATCCCCACGTTGTACGACAACAGGATTATGACATATAGGTTCAACAGGTAGCAGGGATCGTTGTCGGCGTGCGCCGAGGTCGGTTGAGACGTCAGGTTGAAGAAGGGGAGACATAAGCTTGCCCATAGATTCTTCAGAAGTAAATAAGATTATTGATGATCGCGACGAGAAGCAGCCCTTCTCCGGGGTTGTCCTGGTTCAGGAAAAAGGGGAGACCGTTTTCGAAAAAGCCTGGGGCCTGGCCAACAGGGCCGAATCGATACCGAACACTTCGAAGACGAGATTTCAGGTGGCTTCGGGCTCCAAGATCTTCACCAGCGTGGCCATATGCCAACTGGTACAGAGAGGTTTGATTTCCTTCGATACGCCTCTTGAGCATTGTCTGGACATCTCATTTCCTGAATTCTCACCGGCGATCACCGTGCACCATTTGCTGACACACAGCTCCGGCATCACCTCTTATTTTGAGGAAGACGTTAATCCCGACTATGAGGCCCTATGGAAAGATCGACCCATGTATGAAATTCGCACGCCTGGAGACTTCGTTCCGCTCCTTCAGCACAGGAAGATGAAGTTCGCTCCAGGAGAGAGATTTGACTACAACGACGGCGGCTACATAATACTGGGTCTCATCATCGAACAGCAGACAGGAGTGGGTTTTCCCGAGTACGTTCAAGAGAATATCTTCATGGCCTGCGGCATGACCGATTCCGGGTATTTCGC
>CAYGCR010000005.1:0-80773 GCA_964348415.1 uncultured Ignavibacteria bacterium
CTTTACATCAGAAAAGGAGTCCGGATTAGCCCTTGGGCTCACGGCGGTCATCACGAGCGTTCCCGAAGGGCAGGGACGGAGAACGTTCCAGCCATCGTTGGCTTTTCTAAAGCGTTAGAGTTGCTGAATGAAGAGAGGGAGAAACATAACCAGCACCTAAGAAATCTCACCGAGACCTTTTACAGAAAACTGGTGGAATCGATTCCGGACGTCATATTACACGGGGATTTGAATAGACGAATCCCGAGTACTCTCGGTTTATCCTTCAAGGGTGTGGAAGGGGAGTCAGTAATCTTGAGTCTCGACATGAAGGGGGTGGCGGTCTCAACAGGATCCGCATGCAGCTCGGGGACCCTGGAACCTTCTCACGTCCTTTCGGCCATGGGCATAGATCCGGCGATCGCTCAGGGAGCTATCCGGTTCAGTTTTGGAAAAGACAACAGCATGGAGGATGTGGAGTACGTGGCAGGCATTCTTCCTGAGATTGTGAGCAGGCTGAGATCCCTGTCTCCCCTTTATGCCAAGAAACAGTAAAATCAAAATTATGCAGGAGTGTCAATGTACAGCGCGAAAGTAATGGATCATTTTCAGAATCCCCGCAACGTGGGGGAGATCGATGAGGCCGACGGAGTAGGAGAGGTCGGAAATCCGGTGTGCGGAGATATAATGAAGCTTTACATCAAAGTGAGGAACGATCGGATCGTTGATGCCAAGTTCAAAACATTTGGCTGCGGTGCCGCCATTGCCACTTCCAGCATGGTAACCGAACTGGTAAGAGGCAGGACCCTGGAGGAGGCTGAGAGAATCTCCAGGGACACGGTGGCGCAAGCATTGGATGGTCTGCCACCCATCAAAATGCATTGCTCCAACCTGGCGGCAGATGCTCTGCACAAGGCCATAGAGGATTACAGGAACAGAGGAAAGGCACAAAGTCAAAAATGAGAAGGTGATTTTAGCTGAATCGGGGGGTGCGATCAGTGCAGACTTATGAATGGGATTCCGAAAGAGAAAGCCCCGCTGGTGGTGGTGGCGATGAGTGGAGGAGTGGACAGTTCGCTGGCGGCTTTTCTGTTGAACCAAAAAGACTACCGAGTTGCGGGAATGTCCATGAAACTCTGGGACTTCGGGGAGGTCGGCGGAGAATCTCATCCGGATGGGCGATGCTGCTCCCTGGAGGGTTTAAATGATGCCCGCGCGGTCTGCCACAAGCTGGGAGTTCCTCACTATGTCGTAGATATCAGGGAAGATTTCAAAAGGGGGGTTATCTCTGACTTCGTACAAGAATACACTAAAGGAAGAACACCCAATCCCTGCGTAGTTTGCAACACCAAGATCAAATGGAAGAGTCTGTGGAGAAAGGCTGAAGCTTTGGGGGCCGACTTCATTTCCACGGGACATTACGCTCGCATCCGGTACCATGAAAATGCCAAAAGATTCTTGCTGCTTAAAGGCGTGGATGCGAGCCGCGATCAATCTTATGCCCTGTGGGGACTCTCGCAACAGGATTTGCGTCGGACCATTTTCCCCTTGGGGGGGCTGACCAAAAGGCGAGTCAGATCTCTGGCAAAGGAGCATGGTTTAAAAGTAGCTGAGAGAGAAGAGAGCCAGGAGATCTGTTTTGTGACGGATGATAATTACCCCAGATTCATAAAAGAATGGAAAAAAGAAGAGAGCCCAGAGATTCGAAGCAGCATCAAGCCGGGTCCGATTTTCGATCTTGAGGGCAAGAAACTCGGCGAACATAAAGGAGTGCCGTTTTACACCATTGGGCAGAGAAGGGGCTTAGGAATTGCCGCAAGCACCCCTCTCTACGTCGTTCACATCGACGCAGATCAAAACGCCATATATGTGGGAGAGAATGCGGAACTTTTCAAATCATCTTTTGTAGTCACTAATGTAAACTGGATCGCCTTCGACAATCTGGAAAAGGAGACAGATTGCGAGATAAAGATCAGGTATCAACACATTCCCCAGAAAGGCAGGATTTACCCGTTGACGGAAAAACAGGTAATGGTTAAATTCAACCAGCCGGAGCGCGCCATAACTCCGGGACAGTCTGCGGTGTTGTATCAACGTGAGGTGGTCCTGGGAGGAGGAATAATAGACCGAGTTGTTACCTGATTACGTTGCCCGAGCGTCCGGCAGTCCGCATAGACTGCGACGATTATCGCGAAAAACGGATTTGAAGCCTAACGGGTTTTGTCGATATATATAGTGATTGCGAAAAGGCCGGAGGGAGAACCCGGACGAAGGGGAGGTTTCTTTGTTTGAAATCAAATTGGCCAGCAAAGGAAATATTTACGATCTTTACACCGGCTGTTGTCCGCAAGAGACGGACTACCAAAACCCTCTGGAAAAGTCGGCACAGCTTTTCCTCAAGAAGAAAAGAAATGGCTGGACCGGTTTGGTAGGTTATGATGGAGGCAAACCGGTGGGCCGAGTCGAATTTGCTCCTCTGGAGGAGAGCTTTGCTCAAATCTCCGGGGAGAGTCTCTACTTCACGCCGTGCATGAATCTCCTGCCCGATTATCAACGCAAGGGATACGGCAGAAAGCTCATGGAAGAACTTCTGCGAGTCACCTCTGATCGAAAAGGTGTGGTCACCCGGACCGTGACCGAGGGATGGATGCCCCCTAAATTCTTTGAGAGAATGGGCTTTGAGGTAGCCTGGCAGAAGGATCCTTTAATTTTATTGCTGTACAAACATCAAGAGGATGCGAAGGCCAAAATGACTACGCCTAAGTTCATGCCCAACAATAAGCCCAACAGAGTAAGCATAGACGTGGTGTGGGCTCATTCCTGCCCTTACATGGTGGCAAATTATGGCCGGCTTATTCGAAAAGCCAAAGAATTTCCGTCTTCTGTAGAGATAACGGAGCATTTCCTGAGAGACAGGGAAGATGCGGAAAGATACGGAGATATGAACATTTACGTGGGTGGCGAGATGCCTTTCCCGGGGCCAGCCTCGGAAGGGAAATTCGAAAAGATAATCAGAGACCACCTTCAGAAAAAAAGGTTGGTGTAACGGAACCACGCAAGCCCGATTTGCCTGTAAGGCCAGCCAGCCCAATCCGGCGTCTTCGGGTCACCACGGAGGAAGAGATATGAAATCCAAGCGCGGTTTAAAGATTTTGATCGGGATCGTTGCTGCAATTGTCCTGCTGGTGGTTTTGGCTTCTGTGGTCGTAAAGATCATCTTCACCAAGGAGAAACTCCTCGCCCTGTTGATCCCCAAGATTGAAGCGGCGCTCAACCGCAAGGTGGAAATCGACGATGTCGCTGTTTCCGTCTGGGGGGGTCTGGGGGCTGATGTTAGAGGTATGAGAGTTTTCAACCGTCCGGGGTTTCCCCGGGAGGAGCTTTTCAAGTTTGATCAGCTTTCAATCCGGGTGAAATTCTGGCCTCTTCTGCGGAAGAGAATCGAGGTCAAGAAGCTGATCCTGGAGGGACCTGAGATAGACCTGGTAAAGAACAAGGAGGGGGTCTCCAATTTCGATGACCTGATTAAGAGCGAAGGTGGGCGTGTCGTTCTGCCAGCAGCCTTTGATCAGTTACAGATCAAGCACGGCCAGATTTTTTACCGGGATGATAAGGAGGAGAAGAGTATTGTCCTCCGTGAGCTTACTCAGGAAGCCAAGCTCCGACTGGACGATAAGTCGGAAAGCGCGCAAATCTTAGGCAAGATCACGATAGATCAGATCGAATTGAATCTTCCCGGGTATAAAGGGTCACTGCCCCCCTTGACTTTTTCTCTGGAACATGACATAGGGTTGAATACTAAGGAAGACCTTTTGGACATAAAATCATTCAGAATCGGAATTGCGAAAATCTGGATAGACGTGAAGGGGAGGATAGATGAACTCGGCACCGGCCCTGTCCTGAATCTGGCGGTCGAATCTGGAAAGATACCACTAGAGGAGGTGTGGGCCTCTTTACCCAAGGACCAGTCTTCGCCTTTAAGTCAGCTCAAAACCGCGGGCAGCCTGGCCATATCGGCTTCCGTTAAGGGAGAGACAAAGGCGAAACTCTCCCCTCAGGTGGAGGGCAGGATTACCCTGCAGAACGTAAGAGTCGATTTCAGCGACGTCCCTCAACCGTTTGATATGCCGTACGGAGAGGTCATTTTCAACAATCGGGGTTTGAGCTTTTTCACCTCCCGGGCAAGACTTGGAGAAGCCCCCATGGAGCTGAGACTGGTCATGGAAGACTTCTCTAACCCGAGTTTGACTTCCGAGCTGAGAACAAAGCTGGACCTTGCTCTTTTGCGCCAATTCGTCAGCTTATCGGAAAAAACCAGCCTCAAGGGTCTGGCAGACGTAAATGCCAAGGCCTACGGCAAGATCAAACAGCCTCAGGCTATGAATTTCTCCGGAACGGTGGACTTACGAAAAGTGGAGGTGGCAACCCCTGCCCTGGCGGTACCGGTAAGAAACTTGGACGCCGTCATGTCGCTCAAGGAAGGAGATATCGACATTTCCGCACTGAGTTTGTCTTTGGGGAAGTCCTCCTTGAACCTCAAAGGGAAGCTTTACGGGGCCGTCCCGTATTTTCTTTCGGGGAAGCAGGGAAAGCCGCTTTTCAGTTTCAATCTCGATTCTCCCTTCTTGGATTTAGATGAGATACTTCCGGTTTCCGAAAAAGCGGAGGCCACAGGTTCAGCCGAAAGGGAGGATACGGTTCTCGTACCGGACATAAACGCCGGCGGGCAGATCTTCATCAAGAGGGTTATATTCAGAGGTATCGAATTCGCCAATCTTTCCTCCAAGGTGGACGTTACCGATGGTGTGTTGAGACTGAATAATATAATCGGCAACGTCTACTCTGGTTCAGTGGGAGGGGAGGTGGCTTGTGACTTAAACGACGTGAAACAGACGTCCTTCAACATGAACTTGACGGCCAGTCAAATTGAGGCAAACGATTTTCTTTCGCGGTTCACCGCCTT
Organism: uncultured Ignavibacteria bacterium; assembly: GCA_964348415.1. Lineage (GTDB taxonomy): Bacteria > Zixibacteria > MSB-5A5 > MSB-5A5 > SM1-73 > SM23-73-3. Next base: position 4,943 of record CAYGCR010000005.1, read on the forward strand.
TGATGACCGTCTTTTCGGCAGGCTGAATCTCAACGCCCGCTTCTCCGGCAAGGGGAATCGGATAGAGGATATTCGGAGAAATCTTGTCGCCAGCGGAACTGCCACATTTAAGGAGGGCAAGCTGGTTAACTGGGAGCTGCTGGATATGTTGGCTTCTCTGGTGAAAATCAAAAGCTTCAAGGAGCAAGACATCAAAACCTTGCGGAATTCGTTTAGAATTGAAAACGGGCGGGTATGGTTTGACGATCTCTCCGCAAGCTCAAAGGATGGCGATTTCGGTCTGGTCGGGTCAGTAGGACTGGACGGATCGTTGGATTACCAGTTGACCGCGGTTCTTTCGTCTGAACATTCTTTGAGCTTCAATGCTCTGGGCGACCTTTCGAATTATCTGAAAAATGACCAAGGCAGGGTGGTCTTGGACATCAAGATAACCGGCAGTTCCACAAGCCCGAAGTTCGCCTGGGATACTTCCAGGGCGGAGAAAAGGCTTGAAAGCCAGATCAAAGCAAAAGCGGGAGAGAAGAAGCAACAGATAAAAGATCAGTTGAAGGAGAAAGCTGAAGACCTACTCAAGGATCTTTTCAAAAGAAAGTAGTGCAGAACGGAAACCCCTGCGGCCTGCGGTGGCTCATTTTCAGACAAATGAAGGCGCCCTTCAATCTGAAGAGTGAATGAGACATCTGATTCTTATTATTGCAGTCTTAATCTTTCCTTTTTTTTTCCTCCCTCCAAGTAGCCTTTCCCGGGCTGAGCTAATCACTACTCATTTCGAGGTTCACGCACGTGACCAGAACGTTGCCCTGGAGGTTAAGGACGTATTAGAGGCATCTTACCAGAGGATTTCTGAATTCCTGGAGGATTCCCTGGCTGAGCCGGTGAGGGTCTACGTGGCGGATACCGAAATGGAGTTCAGCTCAATGGTCGGAGAGAACTTCCCTGACTGGGGAGTAGGATGCGCTATTCCCCGTCGCAATTCGATCGTTCTGAAATCTCCCATACGGTTTGACTATCTCCGCCCTTTCTCTCAGGTCATCACTCATGAGTTAGCCCACATATTTTTGGGACAGATTTCTCGTGGTGGTCGAGTTCCGCGTTGGCTGGATGAAGGATTTGCCATGTATCAATCCCAGGAATGGAGGATCGGGCAGGACGTCGCCGTGGCGCGGGCGGTCTTGACCGGTTCAATTGTGCCGCTATCGCAGATAGAGTCGGTGAACGCTTTCAAAGAGAGCAAAGCTCAGCTAGCGTATACAGAAAGTTTCCTGGCGGTATCCTACCTTTATAGCGAATACGGAGAGGGGGCAGTCAAGGAGATAGTCACGCACCTGGCAGACGGTTCCAGCTTGGACCTGGCGTTCATGCGAACGATTGGCTCCAATTATCTTTCCTTTCAGTTGGAGTTTGAGAAATACGTCCGGGGGAAATACAATTGGGCCAGCCTCTTGGGCGATACGTTCCTAATCTGGATCGGACTTGCTTTTCTGATAGTGCTCCTGTATTTTCTCAAAAGACGACGTACCAAAACTAAGTTGGAAGAGTGGGAATTGGAGGAATTGGAAATAGACGCGGGTGATGAGTTCAAAGCAGATCAAGCACAGGATTGAATACTGGATCACCTATCTGGTGGGCGCGCTCGCCAGGATCATGCCCTACCGACTGAGTCTTGCCCTGGGATCATCCCTGGGATGGCTGGCCTTCGATGTCCTCAGAATGCGGCGGAAAGTTACGCTGATCAATTTAAGAAACTCGTTGGCAAAAAGTGAGAACGAGTTGGCCAGAATCGGGCGGAGAGCCTACCGGAATTTAGGCAAATCGATGGTGGAGTACACGCTTTTCCCTTCATTGAACAAGCAAAAGGTGGAAAAGATGGTAGAATTCGAAGGGGCAGAGCATTTCGATGAGGCTCTGAAGAGAGGGAAAGGGGCGATTCTGGTGGCGGGGCATTTCGGCAGTTGGGAACTGATGGGAGCAGCTATAAGCCAACGGGGATATCCTATTGACTTCTTGGTAGGGGAGCAACACAATCTCCTGGTGGATAATTTGATGAACGAGTACAGAAGATCCATGGGGATTGGAATAATCAAAATGGGAGCTGCGGCGAAAGGAGTTATCAAAGCCCTCAAGAATAACCGCTTTGTGGCCATGCTCTCGGATCAAGACGCCGGCAGCGACGGAACGGTGGTGGGGTTCTTTGGCCGGCCTGCCTCGACGCCAAAAGGTCCAGCTGCTTTCGCTTTGAAGATGAACGTCCCCATAATCCTCGGGTTCATCATGAGGCAGGATGGAAAGAGGCAAAAGATAATTATTGAGAAGCCTATCTATGCCGAGAAGACTGCTGACAGAGAGAAAGACGTAAGAAAGCTGACCCAGGCCTACACAACTATCCTTGAGAATTACGTTCGCCGCTATCCGGATCACTGGTTCTGGCCTCATCGCCGGTGGAAGAGCACCACCAAGGATTATTGAGATCCAAATCTGTCAACGGATGAAACGGATAAAACCGTACAGAAGCGGGATGACTATGAATTTCCAAACTAGCAAACAAGACTTAAGGCTCAGAGATCAATCCTATTTTGTTATCTGAGCAAAGATGAATGATACGCAAACGCATTCTGATCATCCAGACTGCCTTCATAGGCGATGTCATACTCTGTACGCCTCTGGTTAGGAATCTAAGGAAAATCTTCCCTGATTCATTTCTCTCTTTCTTGCTCATTCCTGAAACAAAGAACGTTTTGGGGAACAACCCGCACTTAGATGAGATCTTGGTCTACGACAAGAGGAAGAAGAAGGAGATTGGCGGGTTCCTTCAAATGCTGAGCAGAATTCGAAAAAGCGAATTTGATTTCGCCGTGATCCCGCACCGGTCCATGCGAAGCGCGCTTTTGGCGTACCTGTCCGCAATACCCGAAAGGATAGGCTTCGACAAAAGCGCAGGCTCTTTTCTTCTTACCTGCAAATTGGGTTATCCTACGGAGACTCATGAGGTGGATCGGAATCTCTCTCTGCTTTCAAGTCTCAGTACTGAACTGACAGATGCATCGCCCGAGCTTTTTCCCTCGCCTGAGGATTTTTCGTGTGTTCGCCACTTGCTTCTCGATTTCGGTATCAGGGAGCAGGATAGAATAGTGGGCATTGCTCCCGGTTCGGTGTGGGCAACTAAAAGATGGCTGCCCGAACGGTTCGCGGAAGTCTCACAACTTCTTGTGGACGGCAAAGGAGCGAAGATCGTCTTTATTGGATCAAAGGATGACTTGGACATTTGTGGCAGAATCGCGGACCGTATGAACGGTAACCCGCTGGTCTTAGCTGGAAGGACCAGCATCCTGCAATCGGCTGCCATGATTTCTCTTTGTAAGGTGATCCTCTCCAACGACAGCGCTCCTGTCCACATCGCCTCGGCGATGAAAACCCCTGTAGTTGCGATATTCGGATCGACTATCCCTGAATTTGGCTTTGGCCCCTACGGCGTCAACCACGCAATCCTCCAGAAGGACGTGTATTGTCGACCCTGCGGGGTACACGGTAGAAAGAAGTGCCCGGAGGAACATTTCCGATGCATGAAGGAGATTACCACGCAGGAGGTTTTCCAAGCCATTTCGTCTTTTCTTTGATGCTCGGCATTCGGTGTCATTTGGATGCCTTGTCGGTCTCCCAATGAAGAAATGCGAAGATTCAAAATTACGATAATAGGGACTATAAACCGAGATACGATAATTTTCCCTGGCGGCAAAAGGACGGAAAGCTTCGGGGGTATTCTGTATAATATGTCTGCTCTGTCCGGCCTGGCAGGAAAAAACGCCGAGATTTATCCGGTGTGCAACGTGGGGTACGATGTCTACGATCAAGTAAAAAGCATTGTAGAATCTTATGAGAACGTCAGATTAGATGGCATCAAAAAGGTGATGGTAAAAAACAACCATGCATGTCTGACCATTGACAGAGAGAACCAGAGAGAAGAAACTCTTCGCAACCGAGTGCCCCGTCTGAGCTTCAGTCAGGTCAAACCATTCCTGGACAGCGATGCCATCTTGATCAATTTCATCTCTGGTTTTGACATCGGCCTTGGCGCATTGAGGAGGATCAGAGAGACAGCAGACGGTCTGATATTTGTAGACGTGCACAGCCTGACTCTGGGAATCCATAAGGACGGCAAGAGATTCTACCGAAATCTCAGGAGCTGGAGGGAATACCTGAAGCAAGCAGACTTGGTCCAAGCTAATCTGGCTGAACTGATGGTGCTTTCGGGCAAAAGATTCAGGTCGCAAAAAGAGATTCAAGATTTCGGAAGCTACATTTTGAGTTTAGGGCCGAGAGCTCTGTTGGTCACGATGGGTGAAGAAGGGGCACTGATGGTGTGCAAGACGGGGAGAGCATGCAGGATCACAAAGGCTGCCGGCACAAGGGTTCGAACTTTTAAGGATGCTACCGGATGCGGAGACGTATTCTCAGCTGGATTTGTCATATGCTACCTTCAAAGTGGTAACCTGGATCGATCTTTGTATTTTGCTAATCAAGTCGCTGCTGAAAAGTGTAAGATCTCGGGGGTGGAGGGCGTCGACAGGGTGTTAAGAAAGTCCGAAGCTAAGTTCTCCTGGGACTGAACCCAAACCCTTACCGAAGGGTATAGTCCAGGATGGTTGTCGACCACCCATTTGTTCTTGACATTCGGGGTTACGCAGCGTATAATCAAAGATAGTTGCCGGAGTGGTGAAACTGGTAGACGCGCCGGACTCAAAATCCGATCCGAGCATTTCCCCAACTTTCTGTTCCCCAACATAATACCATATTAGATATAGAATTACCTCGATTTCGCCTTGTATCACTTCAGATGATTTCGCACCGATTTGGACTGATTATGGTCACAATTTGGTCACAAGAGAACATGGGTCTTGTTAAAGCGAGGGTCGGAGCGGTGCTTTTCGGAAACTAAGGACGTAACCATACAAATTGAGTGCGTTCCTCCAGCACTCATATGATCCCAACAGCTCAATCTCTCAATAGGTGAAGCCTCTAAACTTCACCCTGAAGAGGATAGAGTAAAGCACCGGCACCACACCAAGGGTTAGTAAGGTGGCAAAGGCCAAACCGAACATTATGGCAATTGCCATGGATTCCCACATGCGGCCTCCGCCCAGGTACAAGGGAGTCAATCCGCCTATGGTTGTGGCGGTGGTTAATAGAATTGGGCGAAGTCGACGCTGGGCAGCTTCCACCACTGCTCTCGGTGCATCCAGGCCATTTTCATCCCGTTCAATCCGGATTCTGTCCAAAAGCACAATTGCATTGTTGATTACGACTCCAGCTAAAGATATCACGCCCAATAAGGTCATAAATCCGAAATAGGATCGCAAGGCCAAAAGACCTATGACCACTCCGATCAATCCAAGCGGAATAGTTACCAAAATGATGAATGGGCGGCGAATTGAGTTAAACTGAAAAACCAACAGAAGCACAATGATCAACCCCGCTATCGGTAGCTTGACCATTATGGATTGATTTGCTTCCACAGAACTCTCCATCTCTCCACCCAATTCGTATTTGTAGCCGACCTCCCAGCTCTTTTTCTCTCCTTTGAGCCAACGATCCACCTCCAAAGCGACCGCAATGGGGGTCACCTCGTCGGTCACATTGCAGCTTACAGTCACAGTTTTTAGCCGATCGCGTCGGAGGATTTTTGCCGGCTGCCATACCACATCGATGTCTGCCACCTGCTTGAGCGGTACATTTCGCCCGGTTGCTTGGGCGTAGACGTTGATGCTCTCCAGCTTGCCGATATCCTTTCGTTCTGCGGCAACAGAACGGAGCGCAACAGGTATCACTTCATCCTCTTCACGGTACTGGGTGGCTTCAATGCCGGTGAGCGCCCCCTGTAAGGAAATAGCGATGTCTCGATTGGTTACTCCCGCACGCTGCGCCCGGGCCTGATTAATCTTGACGACCAATTTTTTCGTACGCTGTCCCCAATCATCGCCTATATTCTTCGTGCCGGGAATAGAAGCAAGTTTGGCTTTTACCTGATCTGCAATATTGAACAATTTATCAGGATCCTTCCCTGAGAGTCGAATAGCCACGGGATTCTCAGGAGGAGGGCCATACACCAATCGGGAGACGGTTGTGCTAAGATCGGGGAAATTCTCTGTGCAGTAAAGCTCGGTCTTCTGGACCAAGGAATCCACTATCTCTCCGCCAGACGTGGCGTTGACTACCAAGACGACGTACGCCGGATTGGACGGCTCTGGATTATAATTTAACACAAATCGCGGTGCCCCTTGACCTATGCAGGTTAGCCAATTGACGATGCCCTCGCCGCGCACCGAATCGGCCAAAAGTTCTCTTCTCATAAAATTCTCAATGTCCTGCACAACTTCTCGCGTGCGTTCTATGGGTGTGCCGATGGGCAACTCCAACTCCGCCGTATAAATAGGTTTGTCATTTGGCGGGAAGAAGATATTGGGCAGAAGCCCGAAAGACATCATGGCTGCCATAAAGATCACGACGACCCCTATCATGGTGAGAAAGGGGTGGCGAAGCACGGTCAGCAGAAAGGTCCGGTATTTGGCATAAAATCTTGTATCATAACGGCTTTTTCCCGCTTTCTGCTTCACCTTCAGAAACCTCACGCAGAACATGGGAATCATGGTCAAGGACAGCATCCATGAACAGAGAAGGGTGATGGCCACCACCTTGAAAAGAGGTGCACAGTATTCACCGACGCCCGATTCTGCCAGGTAAATGGGCAAAAAAGCAGCCGCAGTTGTGAGTGACGCGATGAGCAAAGGGATTCGTAATTCATTTGCTGAGTCGACAGCTGCATTTATTGGCTTCTTGCCCTCCGAGATCTGTACCATGATCGATTCCGACATGACGATAGCATTATCCACCAACATCCCCAGAGCGATGATCAAAGAAGCTAGGGACATCTGATCCAGACCGACGTCCAGAAATCCCATTATCATGATGCCGGAGATCATGGCCATGGGAACCAGGGTCGCTACCACCAGACCAGTGCGAATACCTAGGAAAACGAGCATGACCAGGAGCACGACACCAACTGCCTGCAAGAGATTGCCAGTAAAGTCTTTGACTTTTCTATCAACATGGTAAGGCTGAAAGGCCACGAAGTCGAATTCGATTCCAATGGGGTACACGCTCTGGAGATAGGCGACCCTATCCTTGACCTTCTCCCCCAGCTCGATGATGTTTCCGCCTTCCCGCAAGCTGATGGCAAGCGCTAAAGCAGGTATGCCTGAAGAGGTGACCATCGATTTGGGCGGATCGATATATCCTCGATAGACGTGTGCCACATCCTCCAAATAAAGCAAATCAGAACGGCCAGGTGTGCTGATCAGAGTGCGCCTCAAGTCCTCAACCGATTCAAAACTGCCGGTTGGCTCCAACACAATCCTTTCCCGATCCGTGGTAACATCTCCGCCCGGAGTGATGATGTTTTGGCCGGCAAGCATTCCCATCAGTTGTGAGGGCGAAAGCCCAAGTTCCGCCAGGCGGGCATTATTATATTCCACGAAAATACGCTCTTCCTGGGCACCGTGAATCTCTACTTTGGCAACTTCGTCGATGAGCAAGAATTCATTGCGCACATCATCGGCGATCTCCTTCAACTCCGCATAACTGTATCCCTCCCCAGTTAAGGTCACAATCGTTCCAAAAACGTCACCAAACTCATCGTTCACGAAGGGCCCGATGACGCCGTCCGGCAGGTCACCTTTGGCGCGGTCGACCTTTCTGCGCAAATCGTCCCATATGGGACGCATTTCTTTGTAGCTTTCTTTAATGCCAACATAGATGACAGAGACACCGGTTTTGGACTCACTTGAGATAAAGTCGATTTCAGGCATTTCATTAATCACCTTTTCGATTTTATCAGTCACCAGCAACTCCATGCGCTCCGGGCTTGCCCCGGGGAAATAGGTCATGACCAGTGCCACCCGGATGATAAATGCCGGATCCTCGGCACGGGGCATGGTTTGGAAGGTGGAAATGCCTGCGAACAATATGATGATGAGAACGACACCCGTGATCCGATTCTTTTCAATGGCGGCGCGAGTTATGTTCATGGAGTTTCTCCTTATGTTTCACCCGTCGCAGATTGATCTATCATATCAATCCTACATTTTGACCTTTTGACCATGGGTGATTCGACCTACACCAGCGGTAACAACCAGATCACCGTCGGACAGGCCTTCGAAGATTTCCAGGCCTTCGGCCGTCAAATCTCCGACGGTGACAGATCGGCGCCGAACGCTTCCGTATCCGGTTTCATCGGGCATGGGGTCGACCACATACACGAACCTTCCTTCGCGATCTTCCACAACAGCATGCGACGGGACCACAAACCGTTCCCGCTCGTCTTTGGATTCAAATAGAAAGGCGGCAGAGGCGGCCATCCCCGGCCTGATCGTGGGGTCTTCTTTGTCCAGACGCACAGTGACCGGAAATGTCGTTCCGACTCCTACGGCAGCGACTCCCACCTCGCGGACAGTTGCAGTGAATTCCTTGTCTGGTATAGCATCAAAGGTAACCGTTACTTTGCTGCCTTCCTTAATCCGGGTAATCAAAACCTCCGGAATGGAGACCTTTACCTCGATCTGAGTTCCCGAAGTCAGCACCACCACCATATTTCCGGTTTTGACATACTCATTCAACTCTACATTTACCTGAGCGATAGCACCGGCGGTTGGTGCCCTGAGAGTGGTATAGCTTAACTGCAGTCTCGCCATCTCCAGTTGCTTTTCGGCAGCTTTTACGCCGGCATCGGCGGATTCATAGGCCGCCCTGGCACCATCCAGTTCGCTCCTTGAAGCACTGTTATTCTCATAAAGCGTTCTGATTCGCTCATAATTGGCCTTGGTATTACGGGCCTGGGCCTGAGCATTGGCAAGGCTGGCCTCTGACTGTTGAACCTTTAGCTGATAGTCAGTGGGGTCGAGCCGCGCCACCAAATCTCCTGCCTTGACCTTGTCGCCCACTTTCACGGCAACCTGCTTAATTGTTCCAGGCACTTTGAAACTCAAATTTGATTCCAATCCAGCCTGTGCTACTCCCGAAAAACTCCGTATCTGGCTTCCCCCGGTAGAGAATACCTGGATATAGCGCACAGGACGAATGATTTCCTCCCGAACCTCCTCCTTTCCGCATGAAAGGAAGAGTACGGGAAGAAAGAATAACGAGCACAAACAACCTGATCGCAGTTTCATAATTATCCCTCCAGATTTGTTTCTATTTTCAATTTCATCTCACACGTATTTCTGGATTTATTTTTGCACGCAACAGATTAGCTGTTACCATCCTTAGCTTTCTACCAGCCTATTACTGAGTTGTTGCTTTCTCAAAATAATCTTCCAAGCGTTTGATGGCGGACTTTCGCTCCTCAGGCGAGAGGAAGAATTCGAACTGGCCAATGGCCCGTTCGACCTCCATGAGATCGATCAGGAAATCGTAAACGGCATTTGCTGCACCTAAGTCAGCCACCAGCGCCGCATTCTGAGCATCCAGCAAATCCAGAATGGAAACCACACCGCGGGCGTAGGCATCCTCAACCACTTCTAAGGACTTGTTGGCGGCCCCAGCAGACAGGCGTGATTGGTGAATTCCTGCATGTGAGGCACCAGCCTGATGCAGGGCGGAGCGGATACGCTGTTCGATTCTTTCGGCAAGAGCTTGGCGTTCGAGCTCAAGCTGTTTGAACTCTTGTTTTGCCTTTGCTCGAGCTGCAAACTTCTCCCCACCCTTGAACAAATCAAAAGAAACGTTAAGCCCCACGCTCCAGTCTGTATCGTCCGCTTCTGGAAGGGAAAAGGAACCGAGGGGTAAATCCAGACCACCATCAGATCCAGCGCCCTCCTCTGAAAAAAGCTGACTCACCTTGCCCTGAACGGCAATGGTGGGCGACCAGAAGCTGTGTGTCGTAGAACTCAAGACACGCTTTTGAGCGGCAATGTAAGCATCCAGTCCTGTCAGTTCTGGAGAATTTCGCAGACCCTCTTCTACCATAAAGATGCGAAGCAGCTTGAAGGACTGGGGATCCCCCATGTATCTGAAGAGCCTTCCCTGCACCCCTATCAAAGCCGGATCGTCAAGAGTTGTTTCCTTCGTACTGAAATGCTCTTCGGCTGGACGGTGCAACAGCGTATTGAGCTGTATCTCTGCCTGGTTGCGTTGGGAGTTGGCCTGGATGACCGTTTTCCGGTTGTTGGCAATCTCGCTTTCCCAGCGATAGACCTCTGCAGGACCTGCGGTGCCCACAACCTCGCGAACTCGGGCCATCTCTAAGTTGGAACGGGTCTTTTTTAAGTTCTCTTTCTGGATTCTCTCGAAGGTTTTGGCCTTCAGCACGTTCAGGTAGGCTGTGGCTGCCGCCTGGGCAATATCGAGACGCAATCGCGCCAGTTCCTGCTCCCGCGTCTTTTGAATATTCTTCTGGATGGAAATATTCGTCCAGGCCGGCTCCGAGAAGATGACCTGAGTGGCTGTGGCAGAGCCGGATAATGTTCTTTCAGCCTGCTGTCCAAAGCTTGCCTCTGCTCGATCTTTGTCTATAACCGTTCCCAAACCCGACAGGCTTACCTGCGGCATAAGATTGGACCAAGCTTCGTTTACGTTTTGGCTCCCCGCTGCCACAAAACGCTCTTTGGCAGCCAGGTCCAGATTGACCGCTATGGCTTCTTTTGTCGCCGAATAGAAATCAAGTTGCCGCTTTATTTCCTTCCTTTCCTCTTCGATAAGCTCGGCTTCGGTCAAAACCGCCCAGCTGGGGGAGACACCTATTGCACGGGCCGTCGCCATATTTATGGTCAATTGCGTGCGCGGAGCAAAAGCCACAGGAATCGAACCAGGTTCTTCTCCCAGCAGGATTCTTTGGACATTGAGCGCAACCCTTCGAGCAATCTTTGGGAAAAAATCCGTCTGTAGACCAGCCATAATACCCTGTTCGACCTCGCTTCTGCCCAGATGAGAAAAGCTGGGAAGCTTTCGCTCGATCAAGCCTGCCGCCAGCCGATCAAACTCTCCTGGTAGGAACTGAGTCATCGGTAGCACGTGAACGGCTTCAACGTCGGCCGGTAATTCTCTCCATGCCTCATCAACAGAGCTGCCGACCGGGATAATCTCAGGATCCAACCCCATCTCCGTCAAGACTCCTTCAGTGCGCTTCTCCAACACCGGGATAGCTTCGCAATAGTGGCGATTTACCAGTACGGCAAGTTTTTCGAAGGGAACGATGGTCAAAAACATCTCCGTGTTGATCTTGGTGGGAGACGGAAAAGACACATAGTTGAGGTTTTTTATTCCGCTTGTTCCTTTCTCCGGCACGAGCCCTTGAAGTGCAGCATCAATAAGAAACGGTGCGATGACTGGCTTAGATATGTCGTCCAGGTGGGACACCTGAAACGAGGCGATTACGCCAAGAGCGAGTACCAAATCTGTTTCGCGGTCAGTCAGAAGCCTGTCGACCGCTTTTCTTATGCCTTCCGCTGTCCAATCCGCGACGATCTGCTTGTCTTCCGGAAACCGCACATCGAACTCTCCATGCAATAGCCCAACTATCTCATTCTTAAACAGGTCACCGATTTCCGTATTCCGTTCCCATGGTCCATCGATAACGATACCGATATTCACCACCGGCAATTGGTCATTTCTTTGGGAAAAGCTCACGCTGGACAAAACCGTCATCAGCAGCGTCATGAAATGGATGGCAACACGATATTTCATCTTCTTCCTCCCATTGGCTACCTTTGTACAAATAGAATAACGTCCTCTCATTTCCTGAATTTGTGGTTTTCCTTTCTCTTAAGACTTTTCATAAAGCGGTGGTCTGGCTTTCCAGTTAGGTCTTGTCAAGAAGTCTTTCAGAAGTGCCCGAGAAAGTCAAATGGTGAAATATCTCTTGGAGTGTCAAACTTGACGTGTCCCATGGTATGCATTATACGGTACATAACTTGGATCGTATGGAAGACTTCTTGAAAAACAAGAAGCTATGAACCAGTTTGCCTAAGGATGAACCCTCTATTCAGCCAGTTCAGATAGTTACGCCGTGATCTCTTTCGAAGGAACAGCGACATCCGACAGGGGAAGGGAAAAAACATTGACTTTGTGTCGTTGTCTCAGGATATTACATGGAAGCGAGAAGTTACACTTGACAATGGTCAGAGAGAAAAATGCGGATTAGATCTTATGTGTCATATGTGATCGTGGGTCTGATCTTGACCAGCACCTGCTCCCAGAGTTCAAACGGGGATCGAAGTGTCATACTTCAAGAAGCTTCTGGTATTGCCCGGCTTGAGGATAAATTGATTATGGTTGGTGACGATGCCGACGGCAGATATTTCGAGCTGAAGCTGGAAGGTCAAAAAGGCCCTATAATCCCGATCGATCCAAGGGAGGTTAAAGAAATGATCCTGCCGGGTGCTGAGTTAGCCATGGATCTTGAAGGGATAGACGTTCTTGCGGATGGGCGTATAGCATTGCTTTCCGAGCAACTCCGCTGTCTCGTTGCCCGGGAAAAAATAAAGAGCGATCATTTTGTAGTTATCGCAGAATATGATAGGACGCTTACTGAATTGGGCAATCGTGGCCTGGAAGGTTTAGCTGTGGTGAAACTTGAGGACGGCAGCTCACAGGTTGCCGTACTCTGGGAAGGCGGATACCCCGAATACTACGCTGTACCTCTGCAATTACGTGATCAGGTGGGTAGATTTCCTTTGAATCCGGTAGTTGTCGTTCATAGGATAAGAGACGGGGAAGTGGCGGGATTAGTTCACCAGCCGCTGAAATACATAACACTGAATGTCCCCAAACCGGCTGGTGATGTACCGTTGGCTCAGCGATTCCGTGCTACAGACCTGGTCTGGCACAGATGGCATGACAAAGGGGAGGGAGGAGATATTGTACAAGGCTTCATCGTTCTGTTATCTTCAGAAAACTCTCCTACCCGAGAATCCGGGGTGGCCAAAGAATACGAAATCAAGATTCTTCAGCGGTTTGATCAGGAAGGTGAGCCAGTGGGCGATCCATTACACATCAACGATGTCTGCAGAGAGGTTCTGAACGCTATTGATGAAGAAACGGATGAGACTATGGGGCAAAGAATGTCGACCCACATAATAAAGGTAAGATCAAGGCTTGAAGATGGTGACTATGAAAACATCAACTGGGAGGGCTTAGGTTGGTTTGAAGAGGGCGAAAGTCTGATTGCTATATATGATCAAGTGCCGAAGGATCCACCTTTTGCTCTGATTATCGAGGTTCCCGAAGAATGGAAATAGGATTACTTTGATGGGCGGACCTCAAAGATTGTCCTCGATTCTCCTGAAGCAGATAGCTGTAAATCTCTACACAAATGTTCTTACGATCTCCTTATGCAAATTCTGAAGTTCACCGTAGGCACCATCGATCTCCCTAATCTTCTCCTGAAGTTTTCTCATAAGGCTGTTTCTTTCCAGGCCGTTGCGCAAAATTATCAGAAGATCGCTGTTGTCCCACGGCTTTTCGATGTATTGAAACAGCCCCACATCGTTTATCGCCTTGATGGCGTTCTCCTTGTCAGCGTATCCGGTGAGAATGATTCGGGGCACCTCGGGCTTTACCTTCTTCACCTCCACCAGAAAGGTAAGTCCGTCCATCTCAGGCATGAGGTAATCCGAAATAACTAAATCGACATGGTTATTTCTGACAAACTCCAAAGCCTCTTTGGCCAAGGTAAACGTTTTGACCTCATACTCTGTTTCCAAAGACAAAAACGAGCTGAGGCTGGTTAGAACCATCTCCTCATCGTCCACAATTACTATGACATAGTTTGTTGACGAATCGTCCATGTATCCTCCAGAAACTCAGTACCTTTATGCCCTCCCGACTCTTAGCTGCTTACCCGGGTCATCAGGTTTCTTAGTCTTTTTGCCATGGTTTTTAAAATACTCTGAGTGATCTGAACGTGGTCAGCCAACAGATCAATGAAATCCTCTTTGTCCATCCTAAGAAGATGACATTCCTCCAGAGTGGTTGCGGTGACTACTCGGCGTTCATCGTGGAATAGAGCCCAGGTACCGAATACATCTTTATCTTGGGCCACCATCACTTCCTGGCCATCCCGGGTCAACCTGACTCGACCCTCGACTACCACGTACATGGCGTCAGAGATGTCATTCTCTTTGAAAATGATGTGATTCGGTTTTAACTCCACCTCCTCGGTGATGGCGGCGATATGTGCCAAATCTTCGGTGGATGTGTGTTCGAAGATATCTATGTCCTGCAGAAATATCACCTTCTCAACCGTGATTAGCATGTCCAGGGCCCGTGTTACCAGCGTATTTCATGTTTGATGCATGGAGAACAAGAATAACTTCACACTTAAACTAATCCGATATTGCCATCCTGTCAAGGCAATACTTTGACGTTTCCTTGATCAGGGGATCAGGATCAGAGGTTAGTCTGGAGATCGAATCAAGATACCTGTGATAGTTCATCTCAGCTATAAAATACAGAGTGCACACCTTAAGCCAGTTGTCGTCGCCCTCCAGCAATAAGTGAATGCATTCTTCCTCGCTGGGCAACCCAAACCCAAACAGTTCTCGAATAGTCTTCACAGGAACTTCGGTTGGGGTTGTCTCAACGATCGGGACAATGATCTTCTTTAAGTCTGCCTTGAGAACATTGTCCAGAAATTCCACCGCCTCTGCTCTGAGGTTTGGCTTCTGACTGGTTATGCCAAGGTAAGCGTTATGCATATCCTTGGGTTGGTATCTCAAACCTAGGAGCCTGAATACCCTTTCCAGATTATCGGCAAGCTTTTCCTCCAGTGCTCTGATCAGAAGCTGTCTGGCTCTGCTATTGTCAGCGCGACCACCACTTGAGTGTTGGGCGCCTTCATCAGACTGCAGACTTCTCTGCGTGTACAGTATTGCTAACGTTCGATTATAATGTTTGGCTTCGTCCAGAATGCCCGCCTCGACCAGTGCCTTGTTCGACCTAAGGGCTGGGAATTTAACCCTTAGCTTGTTCAACGCCTTCATCACCTGGTAACGTAAAACCAGATCCCTCTGGTTGATATTGTTTAAGAGGACGTCTACCGACTTCTGTGAACCCATAAGTGCCAGAACTCTTGGTATGCCTTGCCGGATTTTTGGGTCCTCTTTGCGATTCTCCAAGTGCTGAGCTAGAGTATCAATTATCTCCTCTCCGTATTCAGCCAGAGCCTGCCGTGCATACTTTCGCGCGGTTTTTGAGGCAAGATGCGCAACCAGAGCGGGAAGGCATTCCCGGGCCCGAGTCTTTCCAGCGCTCGTCACGGCTGCCTGTTGAACCTCCGGGGATGGATCGTTGATCAGACCGCTTAGGTAAGAGCAAAATCCCGGATCCCCGACAACTCCCACGGCTCTTGCGATGTTCCTCTTAATGAACTGTCTCTGATCCTCATCCGTCTCGGACGACTCTACGGCCTTCAACATCCTCGTTATTAGATCCTTGAAATCTACCGCGGATCTGAATCGCTTGCTCTCCTTCCATCTCCCGGCGGCATACATGACGGCAGCGCCCCGAATTCGGTAGTCGTGGTGGTTCAGATAGTCCCTCAAAGTCTTTATCCTGTCGCCGGATCGCTCGCAAAGGTATTGGACAGCCTCAGTCCTCAACCGCTCCTCCCGGGAATGAAGGGATGTGGTTGCTTGGGATGACAAATCGAGTTGAGCGTACTGCTGGGCCATCTTCAAAACCCGTGCCCTGATCTCCTCGGATGGATGTTCCACCAACTTCCTCAGATAGGGGACCAATCTCTCGTCTTGCACGTCTTCCAAAAGATGCAGGACATAGAGTACCTGTCGCTGGCTATCGCCTTCCAGCACCTTGGTGAGGCCGGTGAAGAAAGAGGCATCCTGCAGATGCAGCGATTGCTGGTCGACGTCGATGTTGCGCTTTTCGATGGCCAGCCTGAATGAGTTGACGTATTCACCTTTTACCCGCAAGATGAGAAGAATCCAGGCAGCCACAAAGGCGATGACGATGAGGCTGATATGCTGAACGGAGAAGCCCAAAATCGCGGTGAGAACTATCAGACACAGACCGGCTAAGCCAGTGGCCAAGTTATCCACGGCCACATATGCGAAGGTCTTGGTTTTGTTTTTGACCTCCGCTGGTATGGGCAGAGCCAGAAGCTCCACCCCGGCCTTGTTGATGGAATGCTTGAAGCTACCTTCGCCGACCTTAATCAGGATGGCCGACCATAGTGCCGGGTTAAACAGAACTGCCACCGCCCCTACGAGTATACCCAGGGGCAGGAAGAACAGAGATCCGGCAACTCCCGTATGTTTCAATGCTCTGCCGGTGAGTCCGAGTTGAATCAGCAATGAGAATAGGCTCAGATTGGACATCCAGAACCCGAAAAAGGCAGTCAGGCTGTCGGTCCTGGTTATGGCGCTGGAGGCAACGGCGCTGAACTGGTAATCCACCAAGTTGGCAACGATGACGCTGACCCCTATGATCCCGGATATGTAGACCAGGTGAGGGGAACCCAGGATCATCTTGGCCGGACTCTCCGTGATCTGCGACCCTCTGGCCATCCTTCGCC
This sequence comes from uncultured Ignavibacteria bacterium, assembly GCA_964348415.1. Taxonomy (GTDB): domain Bacteria; phylum Zixibacteria; class MSB-5A5; order MSB-5A5; family SM1-73; genus SM23-73-3. Next base: position 21,519 of record CAYGCR010000005.1, read on the forward strand.
TGTAGGTCGTCTCCTGGTAGCTGGGTTCCACATACGTCTTCCATATCCGCCAGAACAGGACTACGCAGCCGAACAGGAAAGCCACGCAAAAGAATATCAGATTTTCGGTTCTGACCAGCGGAGCCAGATACTTGGTGAGATAACCTCCGAAGATCGCTCCGGATATGCCGCCGGCACCCACGAAGCCGAACAGCCGTTTGGCCTCGCGGGCATTGAAAACATAATTCGCCAAAAGCCAAAACTGGGCCGTGGTCAAGGCGCCGAAAATGGTGACCCATATATAGAAGGTGTACAAAAGCCAACCCCCCTGGTATTCGAAGTGAAGCAGAACCCAGAAGCAAAGAAAGCCGCCGACAGAAATCAACAGGGTATTCAGAATCACCCGGTCCAGGCGAATCTTGGCTGAGAATCTGGTGTAAAGCCAGGCTGCAAAAGCGGCGCAAAGAGCCACCAGCACAAACACGTAAGGCAGCTGCTCGATTCCCAGCTTAACCAAAAACAGGGAATTGCGAACCGGCTTCACGATCAGCAGAGAGGCGATGATCAGGAAGATATAGGCAAACATCAGCCAGGCCTTTGATCCTTCGCCTTCTCTGATGTCAAAAAGCCTGACCAGAAATTTTCTCATTTTGGCACCGATATTCGAATGTGACTTACCGTTTGACTAAAGTATCCTTCGGATTTGCGCAGCCTAGCGGATTGCTGAGGCCTCCCCCAGGGAAGGCCTGGCAGTTCTCTATGAAGACATATCATCGAATCTTCTTCCCGCATACCGGACGGCAAAAAGCCAGACCACTACCACAACCAGGGTGAAAACCGAAAGCCAGCGGACGCTGGAGAATTCGGCGAAAGCGATGGTTATCGCCAGGCTGATTCCCACGGCCAGAGCTTTGGCAAAACGCATCACGAACATATCGATAAATGCCTTGGCTTTATACTTCTCGTCGCGAGTGGTAGGAACGTACAGGGCCTCCTTGGCTGATTGATTTATGGAGTAATTGAATGCATTATCAGCGGTATTTAAGAAGCTGCCCACCCAGAGTATGGGCAAAGCCAGAAAGCCGGCTGACCCCAAAATGATTGCCGTCGGCAATACCAGAAGGGCGATTTTCACTCCCAAGCGGCTCATAACAAGGCTGGTTAGAAACAGCTGAACAAACATGGCCGACAAGTTGGTAATGGCATAGATGGTGGAGAAGTGTTGTCCGAGCTTTTCTTTTGACACGAAATGCTCAACCGTGGCAGTAAACTGAAAGTCCATGACGGTGGAGATGATCTCGTACAAGCCCACGATCGCAACGATCGCCAAAAGATATCTTGAGCGGAAAACCAGCCTGGCTCCCTCTATGGCCGGGCCGCCCGCAGGTCTGTGGCTCGTGAACCCTTCTGGTCTCTTCTCTGTCTTATGGGGATTCTTAGCTACCAGTTTTCCGGCGGACATGGCAACGACGATAATCGCTGCCGTTATGCCAAAGGTGATCCACAGCCATGTGGCTATTGAAACCTGCTTAATCCAGATGCTGACGATTAGGCTGCCGAAAGCGCCACCGATGACTCCTCCCGCACCGATCAAGCCATACAGCCTCTTTGCCTTGTCTGGAGTGACGCTGTCATTCAGAAAGGAGAAAAAGGTGACTACCATAAGCGTATTGAAAAGGTCGCCGAACAAGTAGAAAGTCCACACCGTTAAATCGCTAGGAACATTTACCAGCCCGCCATAGATCACATAGCAAACCATGAAGAAACCGGAAAAGACAAAGGTCAGCTCCTGGCGACGGAATCGGCGGGCCAGCAGGGTGAAAACCGTCACGGCGATGAAGGCCACCAGCATGTTAAGAACCTTGGCCAAAAGCTCAGCTTGGGAGGCGGTCAGGTGCCACGAGAGGAAATCAAACCCGGCGTGCTTGTAAAAGGTGATAAAAAGCGTCTTCTTTATGGGTTTGAGTATCCAGAAGGAAGTGATCACCAGGAAGAAGTATGAGAACATCAAAAGCGAAACAGACAGCTCCTGGCGCCTGATGTCCATTATGGCTTTGATGGGATTCGGCACCTTCAATCTTTCCGAATGATGATTTCTTCGATCAACTCTGTCGGCCGCTCAGAATCCTCCCTGACTTCAAAGGCTCTGATGATCAACCTCTCGCGGTGAACCTGCACCAGGCAGAAATGGTGGACCTCTTTGCTCTGGACCAGATACACATCCCAACCTTCCTCCTGGAATTGTGCAAGAAGTTCCGACTCGGTTTTGGCATCAACTATCCCCCGAAGCGGCCCACCTCCGCCGCCGGTGATGACCAAATGCATCTTCTGATCCGAGCCACACCGTAGCAGATTGTGCTGATATAGGTGATCGTGGCCGGATAAAACGACGTCGACCTCATGCTTCTGAAAGAGGCCCAAGAGCAGTCTGCGTTTCCTTTCAAGTTCTCTGCCAAAGGAAGGGTTTGTCCAGTCTCCCTGATGCATGGCAAAAGTCAATGGGGGATGATGCATTGCCACCACCTTGAACCGTTTGTCGCGGCTGGCCAGCTGCTCCTCCAACCAAGCCGGTGCCACGCTTTCGCCTGAGGAAACGAACCACCGCTCGAACAACAGATCCTGAGTGTCGTCATCGATATCTTGATATTGATCTATAATCAGGCCGGAATTGACCACAATGACTGCTGCGTCAGCCAGTTCCACCACATAGAATCCGGGATAGTCGAAGACCGACCGATAATTGGGTAGGCCGAATTGAGGATCGTTTGCGTGCTCGTGGTTTCCGACCACTGGTAGATAGGGAACTTCTGACAGGAGCGGATGTTGCACTTTGTTCTCCTTCAGAAACGAGGCCCAGTGAGAGGGCCGCCTTCCGTCGTCCGCTGCCATGTCTCCCAGATTCAACACGAAGGCAGCCTGAGAGTGCTTCGCCTTCGCATAGACCGCATCTCTCACCATCCGACGCTGCTCACCGCCGTAATCAGGTGAGTGACGCAGCCAGTTTATCCCGCCGACCAAGCCATTGCCTATCAGATAAAGTTGGTAAAAAGGGAAGATCAGCATCTTAGCGTCGGTCCAGTTGGACTTGGCTAAGAATTTTTCCTGGACACGCCAGCCGGCCTGGATATCGCTGTACACGATGAACGTGGAGTTGGTCTGCACCGGTTCATCCGAAAGCAATCTGGGAACTTTGTAGAAATCTTCCCGATATCGTTCGGATAGCAGCCCGGTGGTGGCGCAGTCGAGGCTTGCAGCCAGAGCAAAAAGCGCGATCAGGTATACAGCCAGTCGCAGAGTCGGAATCTGATTTCTCATCTTGGTGAGAGCTCACTCCTGTCTTGAAGTTCCCAGCAACATGTACTGCCCTGAGACCTCGTCCAGACTCAGAAAAACCTTAGTCCACTTGCTCCACCTGTTGTTTGAGTCTCTCTTGGTCTGAATCCTGACCTCCCATTGCAGGTTATCATTAGGGTCACCTCCTGCCATCTCCAGAAAACCGCGTTGTGCCTTGCCTTCAGGAAGCGGTATGCAGGTGTTGTTGTCGACCTTCTTTGACCGGATCACGAGCTTTTCACCAACTCGAAGATCATATCGATAGAGGGAATGCTCCTTTGACTCCAGGTTCCCTTCTGTGGCTAAGTCGACAAAACAAAGGTCTTGTTTTCCATCGGCACTCTGCTGCAGTTCGAACCTATCGAGAGGATTCACCTTGCTATACCAGTAGCGACCCGTCTTGTCCCGTCTCTCTTTGAGTACCTGAAGAAGATATGCGGCAGCTTCCGGATCCGAGTATTGTCCCTGTTTAACCGCCGTTTCTAACTGCTCATCGGTGAAAGACGTAACGATTTTCGCTCCCCAGAAACCGTCTCGATTGGTGCAGTTCTCGAAGGCAGGATTGGGGACATTGTTTTTGAAACCACCTGGATCAAACAATTCAGATTCATACCTTCCTATAGATGGATATCTTATCTCTCCCATTTTTTCCCAAGGTTTAACAAAAAGCCCCAGCGTGGCCATGCTTAACAAGGCTGCATGGGGATCAATGTTGTTCTCATGGCCCGCCTGAGGTCTCATGGGTCCGTGGGCGGCGCTTCCCAGGGTGGAACCGAAGTCGATCAGATAATGCCTGATATAGCTTTTTCCGTTTTCGGTGACATAGCTGTCGAAGGAGTTTCCTGACTTGGTATCCGTGTGATTCAACCAGGCAGCTATCACCCTTAATCCCCGAAGCTCGCGGCGATGCTCGTGAGGTATGAAGTCATTGGGGTCGTCCCTGCGAAAACCATGATAGGCGAAAGGTCCTTTTGACTTGCCGGGGATGTATTTGCTGGCCAATGCCCGGATGCGACCGTCCGGCAACTTGTGAATTCTGTCTAAAAGCTCATCTAAGTCTTCCTGGTTCATATAACGTTTCTTTCCCTTGGAATCCGTAAACTTTACCTCCTCACCCATCCTCAATATACGGGGATGAAAATAGGTTATGTAGTTCTCAGGGACGTTATATCCCGCGGCATAAAAAAGCTTGGTCGACACTACCTCTGCCCCGGTGGCCATCTCAGAATAGCCGGGGGGGTCGAATTTGATGAGATATTGATCTCCATGCTTGTCCTCTATGTGAAATCCAGGAGTTATCCCCTCAGCCTTGGCTCGAGTGATGATCCATTCTCCGGTGGTATCGGGACCAGTTCCGTATTCAGGTCCCCTGGCAATCTCCTCCGTGGACATTCGGCGTATGTGGTTTCGATTTGTGAACCAGCTTGAATTGGGCACCTCATCTAAAGCATCGACATTGAAAGCTTCTTTGGGTCTGCCCGCCAGATGGCGAAGTTGCCTTGAAAACTCCAGGGATTGCTCCGCCTGTAAGGTGAATTGTTTGTTGAAGCCATCTTTAATGTGGTTGTACTTTCTGACCTTTGGTTCTGGGATATGCTGTCTATCATCAGGCAAAGGAGGTGGAGGCACGAATAGCCTACTCCCGCTGCATCCAGTCAGACCGATTATAAGAGTCAGCATTAGAATCGACCAAATAGAGTCTGTGAAATAATATCCTTTTTCAATCCAAATCTTCATTCTGCGATCTATAGATTGAGATCCAAGTAGAATCTGAATCCCTCCTTGCTTTTTGCTACCATTACCCTGACGGATTCGCTGAGTTCGCCTGAAAATCTGAGTCCACCCCCAAAGCCGACCTGTAAATCGTCCGGATTAAAATCCTCCATGATGTTATTTGCCACTTGGCCGGCATCCACGAAAAGAAAAGCATCGACTCCGTTATCACGTCCCTGCCATATGGGGTAGTAATATTCCACAGACCCTAATAGCATGTCCCGATCGCGAAATCGTCCGCGGCTAAAGCCTCTGATTGTCTCGCTTCTGCCTAGCTCACTTAAGTGATAGAATGGAACAGCCCCATCTGACAGCGACTCGGTCATCTCCCCGGCTAATCTAAACATCACTGCCCTTCTAAAAAACAGATGAAGATATTGCCGCACGTCAGCATTAACCTTCCAGTAACGGTAGTGGTCCTTCTTGATTTGATCGAATACGCCACCGCTAAGCATGATCTCTGTTCCGGACGTGGGTCGACCTATGGAGTTCCGGGAATCATATCTTAGGGCCAAACCAATCCCCAGCATCCTAAGTTTGCTCTCCAAGCCTGGAAGTTTAGTCAAGTTGTACGCTTCGGTGATAGATTCGTAATCCGGGTGCTTGCCCCCGCGGATGTTGTTCTGCTCGAAACTGAAGCTGGTAGACATTTCCACTCTTTCGCTCAACATCCTTCCAAGACCCACTTGTGCATAGGCGCGTTCATGAAGAAAATTTGTTCTGTCGTCTTCGCTCGTGTTCGGACCAATTCCAAAAAACGATTCGTCTGGCTGCAATGTATAACTCAGTAGAAATTCATTGTTTACTACACTACCAAAGAGATGCACCCGTTCAAACTTGAGCTGATATCTCTGGCGGTATCGCAGGCCCAGATTAACCTTGAACTGTAATTTGGAACCTTCATTGATCAGGTTCTTCTGAAATATCTTGAAGCCCGGTCCCCATCGGCCGCTGTAAGTCGGCTCCGCTGCGCGAAGCCCATCATCAGAATGGAGGAAATCATACACGGCACCGACCCGCTGGGGTAGGAGGAAGTAACTCACCGCTTCGTTCGTTCCCCTGAGGATCATCTTGAAAGGAAACATTATTACTCTTCCGGGAAGAGAGACGATCTTTTCCCAGGTTTCGCGGGCCTCCCGCCTTTCTGGATATACTGACGCATTGGTCCTTGCGCTGTCAGTCGAATCTGATTGTCCATAAAGCGGCGGGGGCAAGAGGATTGCTCCAGCCCAGACCCATAGAGAGAAAATGAGTATACCTCCAACTACCTTAGATCTTGTGGGAGCCTTTTCAAACAGTAACATAAACAGAATCCCGATTGCCCGCTGAAATCGACGCAGGAGAGGCTAAATGCAGATCAGGCAAGCTAACTGATAGCAATTCAAAAGCGTCTAAGCACCTTCATTCGCGGCTTCCAGGAGTTGTTCTAGATTAGTGGGCAAAATCACCGTAAAGGTTGTACCCTTGCCCACTTCGCTTTCGACTTTTATCTCCCCCTTATGATCCTCGATGATTTGATAGCAGATGGACAGCCCCAAACCGGTGCCCACGCCAACGCCTTTGGTGGTAAACCCTGGATCGAACACCTTTTTCATATTCTCTTTTGAGATACCCACGCCATTGTCCTTTATGGCGATGTGGACTTTTTCATCTTTCACGAAGGTGGTTATGGTAATCTCTCCTTTGCCCTTTATGGCCTGTTTGGCGTTGACGAACAGATTAAGATAAACCTGATTCAATCTCCCCGGAAAGCAGGCGATGGGGGGAATCTCGCCGTAGTTTTTTATCACCGTTATATCGTGTTTTATTTCGTGATGGATTAGAGTAAGAGTATCCTCCAAGCCTTCGTGGATATCGATAGTCTTGAGTTCGGCTTCATCCAGGCGGGCAAATGAACGCAGACGGCGCACTATGGTTGTGACACGGTCGGTTCCCGATTCGATCACCTGGTTGGCCTCCTTGATGATTTTGAGGTTCTTGCGGATCTTGGCACCGATCTCCCTGTCCGCGGCGCAAATCTTTTCTAGCTCATCCGTTAGCCTGTCCATCGAACGCACCAGGGTGTTGTGCATGCTGCTTACCGCCCCAATGGGTGTGTTAATCTCGTGAGCGATGCCAGCCACAAGCTGACCCAGGGAAGCCATCTTCTCGGATTGGACGAGCTGCAACTGGGTATGTCTTAGGTGCTGATATGCCTTCTCCAGATCTTCAAGGATCTTTTTCATCTCCGTGATGTCGTGAGCAACGCCTACCAGCTCCATGACCTCGCCTTTTTCATCCAGGATGACCGAGGAGTTGGTAACAAACCAGCGGGTGCTGCCGTCCTTGTGTCTTAAGCGGAATTCGTAGCCGCCATGCCTGTGCTCTCGCTCTCCCCTGATCCCGCTTTCAAACCATTCTTGTGATTCCTGTTTGTCATCCGGATGCATCAGAGAAAAGAGGGGTTTGCCGATCCATTCGTGAACCGCGTAGCCCATGATGTCGGTGAATTTGGGCGAGATGTAGGAAAACTCTCCTTCCGGCGTCAGGGAGTAGATCACCTCGTTGGCATTCTCCACCAGGCTGCGGAATCTCTCCTCACTTACCCGCAAGGTTTCCTCGAACTTCCTTTTCTCTATGTAAACGCCGATTATCTCTGCAGCCGTCTGCAGTGTTCGAATATCTTCTTTGTTCCATTCCCTCTTTTGGTGGTGGTCGGCGAAACCGATATAGCCGTACCACTGACCTTCTACGTTTATAGGAATCACCAGCACGGAAAGAATGTGCTGCGACTCGAAGAATTCCCTTTCTTCCTCAGGGAATGTCTCCACTAGTCCGTTGATGGATTCCCCTTTCTCCAGCAGCTGCTTCCAGCGATCGGCGTAAGGGAGATGCTGGAACATTGGATTGTCCATTTGTGGCTCAACTCCAGGGGCGCAGGCCTCATGAGTCAAACGCATACGTAATCCGTCCACCTCGTGTTCAGAGTTCTCAAAGACATAAACCCGGCTGGCGTCGGACGCCTTCCTGAGATAACCTAACGCGTGCGAAAGGGATTCCTCAGTTTCTGTCCCGGTTAGAAGAGCCTGTGAAAGTAACGCTAAGCCCTCCTCATAACGGAGCCGATTTGCTATTGCTTGCTCAGCCTTCTTGCGCTCGGTGATGTCACGCATTATTCCGACAGCGTGCCACTTTCCCTCTATCTGGATGGCAGAAAGAGATAGTTCCACCGGGATCTCGGACCCATCCTTTCTTACAGCTTCGAGTTCAAGCGTTTTCCCAATGGCCGTGCCATCTCCCGTCTCTTTAAAAACCGTAAATCCTTTGTGATATGCATCCCGATATCTTTCCGGAGCCATCAGCGTATGCAATTCCTTGCCAAGAGCCTCTTGATTTGAATAACCCAGTATTTCTTCAGCAGCAGGATTCCAATAGGATACACTTCCCTCGTTATCTACCATAATAATGGCATCTTTGGCAGTGGTGGAGATCGTGCGGAATCTCTCCTCGCTTACCCGCACGGTCTCCTCAAACCTTCTTTTCTCTATGTAGACGCCAATTATCTCGGATGCAGTCTGGAGTGTCCTTATGTCCTCTTTGCTCCATTCTCTCCTTTCCTTCACGTCGTCGAAACCGATGAAACCGTACCACTTTCCTTCGACGGTTAGGGGAAGCACCAGCATGGAGAGAATATCCTGAGACTCCAAGATCGCCCTTTCCGTCTCCGGGAAGGTCTCCACCAGTCCATTGATCGCTTTCCCTTTCCCCAACAACTCCTTCCAGCGATTGAACCCTGCCTTATATGGGACGTGCTGCAGGATTGGGTTGTCTATTTGAGGTTCCACCCCTGGGGCGCAGACCTCATGAGTCTGGCGTATGCACAATCCGTCTGCTTTGTCTTCGAAGTTTTCAAAGATATAGACCCGGCCGGCGTCGGACGCCGTTAATAAATGGCCCAAGGCTTCAGAGAACGATTCCTGAGTCTCTTTCCCGGTTAGAAGAGCCTTGGAAAGCGACGCCAAGCCCTCCTCATAGCGAAGTCTTTTAGTTATAGCTTCTTCTGCCATCTTGCGCTCGGTTACGTCCCTTCCTATGCCGGTATAGCAGATTATCTCACCAGATTCTTTGCGGATGGGAAACACCGACAAATCTACAAACCTTGTTGTGCCTCTGGCCTTCCAGGATATTTCGCCACGAAAGGTATCGCCTCTTGACACTTTCTCTTCGATTTCATTGCCGGCTTCTCCCGTGAACTCTGAGAATTTCATTTTTCTCAGATCTTCATCCCCGAGGCCAGAAAATTCCCTGTGCGTAGGGTTCCGATCGATTACATAGCCGTCAAGACCAATAATGGCTATCCCGTCATTTGCGTTCATGAATATTTCGCGGTAAAGCTTGATTTTCTCCTCAGCCTGCCTCTGCTCGGTGATGTCGATACCAGTTCCGATCACGTATTCGACCTCGCCATCATCATCGAGGAGAACGGTATTCGACCAGGAGATCAGCCGGCGCTCTCCGTCCTTTGTGACCCAGTAATTCTCGGCTCTGGAGGGGAATTGACCAGAACTGAGCTTTTCGAAGACGTCTTTGACCATGTCCTTCTCTTTCGGGAGCAGCAGAATATCCCAGAATTGCCTGCCCTTGATCTCTGCGAATGAGTAGCCGGTCGTTTGTTCACAGGCTCGATTGAAACGAACGATTCCTCCCTTGGTATCCAATACCACCACCAGGGCGCCGGCCGTATCGAGTACCGCGGAGACGAAGTTTCGCTCCTTGCTCAAAGCCTCTTCCGCCTCTTTTCTTTCGGTGATGTCGTAAAGTCCGCCGAGAATAACCTTCTCTCCACCGATCTCCGTGATCACCAGCGACAAGATTGCCCAGAAGATGGACCCATCGGCTCTCTTTAGCCTTAATTCGAAATTGTCTATGTGACCATCGCGCTGTAATACCTCCAAAATCTTCTTTCTGTCTTCAGGATCGTAGTAAAAGTCTGGCGTGTGTCTTCCTATCAGCTGATCGACAGGAAGCCTCACCAGGGATGCTAAGTGTTCGTTTATGAAAAGAACCTTTCCGTCCTCGATCCTGCTGATGATTGTTGGAATGGGAGATGCTTCGACTATAGCGTGAACACGTTGATCAGCTTCACTGGCTGAGGTGATGTTCACATAATCCCAAATGCGTCCTATCTCTCGATTGTCTTTATCGACCACACAACATGCCGTTGGAGAAAGGATAGTGGGCTCAGGACCCTTTACCTTGATCGCGCGTCTGAAAAGTTCTGACAACTCTATCTTGCCCGGGATGTCGCATCTGCCTTTCAGCTGCTCCACGAGCTGCAAGAATTTGTCGGAGTCCTCAAAAGAGTCTTTCACTCTTTCGTGGAATTGGTCAAGACTCCGGTTGACCACCTCTGCGGCTGAAAGGCCGAAATAATCGGTGACCCTTCCGTTGACCGCCAGGACAATACCATTATTGTCCACAAGAAAAAGGAGTTCGGGGGCCGAATCAATGATGGTCTGCAGTTGTTCTTTACTCCTGGAAAGTTCCTTTAAGAGTTTTTCCAACTCCAGATTTTTTTCTTCCAGCTGCTCCTGGGCCCCCAGCAGGTCTACATTGGCCATCCCTATCTCGATGCGGCTGTCTTCCAGTTCCTTGGCCTTTTGCTTGAGTTCCTCGTTTGCCTTGTTTAGCGACTCAGTTCTCTGGAGCACCTTCTTTTCCAACGATTGGTAGGCTCGAATGTTGTCAAGAGCTAACCCGACCGTCTTAGCAAACACCTCAAATCGTTCGACATCATGTTTGTCCATGTCACGGTCGTGGTACTCCATGCTCCCGACAATAACACCTTCGACTTTGCCCTTTACCTTGATTGGTGAAATAACAACAGACTTGGCCGTAATCATAGACTGAGGTTTTCTAGGCCAACGACGGTCAGCCGACAGGTCGGGTACAAATATGGTCTTCTTCTTTTTAAAACTCTCCGTTAAGTGTGGCGGGAGCTTTACCGTCCCTGCGTTGATTTGCTTCACCAAACTCTCCATCTGCCTTCGTCGACTTTTTCCCGGACACCAGGAACGGACGAATAGACGGCCATCGCTTTTGAAGACCAAATAAGCTCTATCGAAATCAAGAGCGCGGGTCAGAAGCGTTGGAACCTTATCAAAAAGTTTTTCTTCATCAAGTATCTTGTTGACTTTATCAGAGACGGCGTTGAGTGCGGAGAGCTGACGATTGGCGTATTCCAAGCTCTCCGTGCGCTGCTGAACCATTTTTTCCAAATGCTGAGAGTACTCCTTCAGTTTATTCTCGAGCTCTATCCTCTCGGTGATGTCCCGGGCTATGCCGTCCGCCCGGACGGCCCGGCCGTTATCCAATATCCACCTTTGACTTATTTCGAAGTGCCTGGCTTCTCCTGTCTTTGAGAGCATCCGAAACTGCACCCTTCTGATTCCTCCCCGGCCACTTTTGGCTACCTGCAGAAATCTCTCCTTCACACGCTGACGATCCTGAGGGTGGATAAGCTCAAACACAGAAGAGCCCAAAAGTTCCACCGGCTTATAACCCAAGCTGGTCTCGACTGACGGATTCAGACTTAGAAGTTCGCCCTTTGGGCTCAGAGAATAGATGATGTCCGGGACGTTTTCGGTAACCATGCGAAGCGCCGATTCGGACTCGGCAAGCCTCCGTTCCAGATTGGTCTTCTCGATGGTCCGATTGATAGTAAGGGCAATCTCGTTGACCTCCGCCGGCTTGAGGATGAAGTGATCAGCACCCCGCTTGATGCTCTTCACCGCCAGAGAGACGGTCCCGTGGGCTGTCAGAATTATGAAGGGAATAGTTGGGTCTTTCTGCCTGACCCGATCTAAGACCTGTAGTCCGTCCATTCTGGGCATGTTCAGATCACAGAGAATGGCATCAAAGGTCCGCTTTCTGAGCATGCGAAGTCCGCTCTGTCCTGACCGGGAGGGAGTCACCTTAAACCCTCTGTTCCTCAGCTGGCTGGTTAGAGATCTGCGCTGTTGGTCATCATCTTCAACGTACAAGACTTTTGTTCTTTTCATGACTCATTCCTTTTTAGCTAGCCACCCAAATCCTATAGACGCAATATGATTGCTTTCAGATTGAAAATAAAGGGGAATTGAATCAGCTGGGTGAACACAGTCAGCATCATTACCAGCAAAGGACAGTACACTTGCGCGTAATACGGACGCATCTAGCTTTCACACGAAACTGCCCCTCTCCCCAGCAGCCCAAGGGGAGAAGGAAATCAAGTAAAATGCGAAAGATTTTTTCAAGTCTGTATTGGATGAAATTTAGCTTGCCAGAAACATCAGTCTAACCTCAGAGAGCTCTCATCTTACATCAGGCCTATTTTCTTGAGGGTCTGTTGGTGTCTTTCCCACACTTCCCCAAATTCTTTGCTAAGACGTTCAAGCTTTCTGCTGAACTCTTCAGACAGTTTTCCGGACTTTTGTCCCATCCTCACGTTCCATTCCTGCAGAAAACCTACATAAGCGTTCGGGTGCTCCTGTTCTGATTCCTGAAAGATCCTCTTCTGGTAGAACTCTTCGGAGGTAAGGAGCGAGAGCAATACACCCAGAATGCCCACAACGAAGGTTACCCCAATTGCTAGATGCGCCACCACCAGAAGCTGGGTGGGCCACAAGGCCGGGGTCATCTCACCGTAACCCAGGGTAGTCACAGTTACCACGCTGTAATAGAGGAAATCGGATAGGGTCACCGAGGCATCGGCCGGCAGTCGAAACGCGGTGAGGGCAAATTGTCCCAGGCTGCCCCATATGCCATAATAGAGGAAGGCGAAGCCTATATTCAAGAAGATGTAACAGTGTATCTCGGCCCAGAAGTTCTCCACCATCTGGACCTGGGCCTGGGTCCTGACGTAGGAGGAAGTCTCAATCTCTCTTTCCCGGAGCAGTCTGGTCTCGTCGCTCACCGCCGCTTCCAGTTTCTTGGCGATTTCGGTCATCTCCTCAGCACCCTTCATCTGCCGGGAGACGTCGGCCAGAGCATCCCCCAGAGGTTTTTTTAGGATAGCCTGATGCTCCTGGATCAGTGAAGCCGACGTGCCTTTGAGAATCTCCTGCAGGTCGCTGATGCTGCGGACGAGCTCAGCACCCTTTTGTATTAGCTCCCGATTCAACTGGTGGACCCTGGACCGATCCCTGGTGATGTTGCTGAGGGTCGATGCCACTTTGAAAAGGTTCAACACGGGATTAAGCATTTTCAAAAGCGCAACGACAATCACGACGAGCCCCATTACTCCATGGACCACGTATACTGCCAGACTGTCTCCACTATGCCACCACATCAAATGAGAAGCGGCAATCGAAACGACTCCGACGATGTATAGCACCCAAATTCGCATGAAGTTAGGTTCCGCCTATTTTAACTCAGTTATAGTATACGATAAGTGGCTGCTAGTCACAAGGGATACATGTGATTTCGCGGAACTCTCTTCTCCGATCCTATCGAAAGAGGTATTGAGATTGTGTAAGCGAGTCCGTTCGAAAGTACCTGGAACGAGTGAAATCAGCATGACCCGCCGTCCAGATATTTGGACTCACACATCGTAAGAGAAGCTCCATTTCCGATGATTCTTATGGTTCTGCTGGCGAATCAGTGAATGGTAGAAAAACGGCATACAAAACCTCAGGAGAAAACCTCCTAAACGGAGGCACGCCAACTCGCACTCTGGAGCGTGAACGAGTGGCTGATCCGATTCGACTGCCTGCGGTTTTCAGCCGGTCACAAATTGGCCCCAAATGCGTGTGGAGTGGAGCACGTAGAACACGTAAGTTCTTGAATTACAATCTGCCGGAGTGGTGAAATTGGTAGACGCGCCGGACTCAAAATCCGACTGGGCGCTTTTCTAACTCGTTGCAACCCATCCCAATATATTTTGCCCCTTAAAGTTAGCGTTATTTCTGCTTGTACTGATTTGCACCAAATCCTATCGGTTTGTTGCAACAACTAGTCACTATTTGGTCACTTATGAAAAGGCCTCTGTCAACCCTTTTTTGGTTTGTTGTGTCGAATTGTTATAGTCACCTATTCGAGCTTACTCAGTTTGAGATGCCCACGATATTGTTCCTCTAGGAGGTGGCCCACTCACAAGACAGGGATTCTTTCTCATCCAGCCCAAATTTACGGGCTGACCTCCCATATACAATTCCGACACGATGGATGTATGTGGTACCAACTATGCTGCCCGGATGCGAAACGGTTCCTGACGTTTCAGCATGACGTAGATGATCACAGCCAGCTTTCGGGACACGGCGCCACGACTCTAAATCTCGTTGAGGGCGCCAATTTGGATTACTGAGCCCTTCGGCAGGCAAATAGAAGGGCCTTTTGTCCGGGGGGATGGGAACTGCTTTCTTGGAAGCAGGCAAGATTCGAATGGTCTGGTAACGAGTGCCCGGAACCCCATGGTGTACAACTCTGGGTTGCATTTTCTCTTATTTTTCAGCGCCTGGTGCCGTACTCTAATAAACTGAGCGCGTCTAATGTAAGAAAGTGACCATGGTCGTTCATCGGACAGAGATTTTTGTTCGGCTCGAAAAGTCGAGCCCTCATAATCCTCTTAAACGAGAAACCAGCTCTCGCCTTGTAAGATGAGGTAGAAGCACATGCTCATTGGAAATCTATCCCTGGGTCTGGCTCTGCTTTTCGCGCTCCTTTCTGCGATTCTCTTTCTGAGGGGTGCTAAGGGAGACGAAAAGCTGCGGGGTCTGGCAAGGAACGCGTACTATGGCTTCATATTTTGCACTGTTATAGCATCAGCATATCTGATGTACCTGTTTCTTGGCCACCGGTTCCAGGTGGAGTATGTCTCTAACTACAGTTCCTCTGCAGAGTCGTTTTTCTATCTTGTTTCTGGATTCTGGGCGGGTCAGGAAGGGAGTTTTCTTTTGTGGCTTTTCTTCGGAAGCCTGCTTGGCTTGTTCGCCATGTCGAGAAAGGGGAAATCGGACCTGTACCTCAAGGACTCGGGAATCCGTGAAGGCCATGTGATGTTCTTTTACCTTTTGGTGCAGATATTCCTCTTGGTTTTGCTCTTGAAGAAAAGCCCCTTCTCGCTTTTACCGGATGCACCGCCGGACGGGAGGGGATTGAATCCCCTGCTGAAGGATTTCTGGATGGTTATCCATCCGCCGGTGATCTTCGTGGGATATGCCGCCTTAGCCGTCCCCTTTGCCTATGCGTTGGCAGCATTGACGGCGAACAAGTATGAAAACTGGGTGAGGCTGGCTCTTCCCTGGGCAGGTTTCTCCTGCCTCACCCTGGGCGCCGGGATATTCATCGGTGCCTATTGGGCTTACAAGGTTCTGGGATGGGGAGGATACTGGGGTTGGGATCCGGTGGAGAACGCTTCGTTGGTACCCTGGATTCTCTCGGTCGCCATGATACATGGACTCATCCTGGAGAGGACCAAACGAATCTTCCGAAGGACGAACCTGCTTCTGGCCATTCTGTCTTTTCTCTTAGTTGTCTATGCAACCTTCCTGGTTAGAAGCGGAGTTCTGGGGGATTTCTCGGTTCATTCGTTCGCAGACTTAGGGATCACCGGCTACCTCCTGATCTTCATGGTCTTTTTTCTATTTCTCTCGATCGGGCTCTACCTTGTCAGGCTGTCCGGTATCCCCCGGGCCAAGACCAGCGAGAAGGTTCTGACTGCGGAATTCGCCCTGTTCATCGGGATTATATTCTTCGCTCTTTCGGCCCTTCTGATTCTGTTGGGCACCTCGTCCCCTCTGATCAGCAGGATCTTCGGTCCCCCCTCCAATGTGAGCATCCCGTACTATGTTCGAACTCAACTTCCTTTGACTATCCTGGTCTGTTTGGCGTTGGGGGCAGTGCCCTTTTTGCGCTGGAAAGGATCGGACTTAAGCGAGTTTACGAAGAATATCCGGCTTTCTTTGCTCATGGCCATCGTTCTAACCGCCCTGGCATTTATATTCAACGTGCGCTCGCCGGTCTATTTGATCTGCATCTTTGCGGCTTTGTTGGCATTCGTAAGCAATCTCCTGATACTGGCTCAACGAGGCAAGACGGGATTGAAATTCGTCGGAGGCTTCTTGACCCACGTTGGAGCAGGGATGCTGGTTGTGGGCATTGTCACTTCCTCAGGATACGGCAAATCGGAGAAGATCAACCTACGCAGGTATGAAACTGGAGAGGCCCTGGGTTTCCAATTCACGTTTCTGGGCACCGACACAAGTTCGTCGGGCGAGAGTGATGCTTTGAAAATCAAGGTCGAGAAGGGAAACAGGAATTTTGTGGCAAGGCCAAGATTCTACTTCAGCGAATACAGCCAGGGTATCATGAGGACTCCACACATTAAGGTCAATCTTCTTTATGATCTTTACCTCTCTCCTCTGGAGCACGGCCAGGGAGAGGACGCGGATAAGAACCTCTTTCAGGTGCGAAAGGGTGAAACCGTGACGAAAGAGGACTACTCCATCACGTTCGTCGGCTTTGACTTGGGGTCTCATGCCCAGGCGGGCCAGATAAGCGTGGGAGCTGTCCTGGATGTCGAACACAATGGAGAGAGGGCGACTTTGACCCCTACTCTGGTAATGGGCGGAATAGAGGAAGGCCAGATAAAGAGGATGACGCACCTACCTGGCGGAGGGGATCATCTGGTTTTGGAAAAGGTAGATGCTGATCGAAAGATAGTAACGCTCAGATTGATTTTGGAGGAAGAGAAGACCTCAGAGGATCTTCTGGTCCTAAGCGTGGAGAAAAAACCTCTGATCAATCTCTTCTGGCTGGGCACCATATTGGTTATGGTGGGGTTGACCATCGCCACCGTTCGCCGCATCAAGGAGGTCAGGCCGCGTTAGCATCACCATCACGGTTTCCAGATGGCGTGCTTGAGGTGAGCGGCCCACATTTTTCCCACAGAAGACAAGTTCGCCGCCTGAGACTGAAAGCCTGTACTGTGTTGAGGAGAAACAGGTTGCGAACAAAGCTCTTGGCGAAGGAAGAGTGATTTAGATGGGAATGAAATTCCACCTGGCCCTTCTCTTAGCGGGTTCCGTCTTTGCCGCTGCTGCAGCCCGGGGGCAGAGCGGGAACGTGAGCTACGTCTACGGAGTGGGAGGGTATTCTGACAGCCAGCCTTTCTCCAGCCCCCAGGGCATATTCTACGATCGCTGGAACAAAGAGGTTTACGTATGCGATGCGGGGAATCACCAGGTTATGATCTTTGACAGTACCGGTTTCCCTGTTTACAGATTCGACCACCGTCTCCGGAGGAGCAAGGGAGAGGAGAGAATCTTGGGAGAGCCGAGGAATTTGGTGGTGAACAAAGCCGGTGATATATTCTTGATAGATAATCTGGCCGGGTTCGTTGATATCCTGGATCAAAGGGGGAACTCCGTTGATCGGTTGGTCCTGCAGGACATCCCGGAGTTCGAGAATGTGAAGATAAGGCCGGAGTTCTTGGCCGTAGACAATAGGGATAATCTATATGTGGCAACCAGCGGCGAGGAAGTGAAAATTCTCATCTTTGACAAGGATCTCAATCTGGCAAGCTACTTCGGCGCCAAGGGCGAGGACAACGCAGAGCTTGAGACCGTGACCGGGCTATGGGTTGACGATGAAGGTAGAATCTACGTCACTGACGCTGATGCGCACTTTTGCGTCCAGGTTTTCAGCTCTGAAGGCGAATTGCTGCTGGGATTTGGGGGCCACGACGTCAACAGAGAGGATTTCTCACTGCCTACAGGAGTGGCGACGACTGCCGACGGAAAGATCTTCGTGGTGGATGAATTGAGGCAGGTGGTTAAGGCCTTCGACGGTGACGGCAAGTTTCTCTTCTGGTTCGGGGGATTTGGTATCGGGGCCGGAGCAATGAGATACCCTAGATTCATAACCAGCGACGGAGGCCACGAACTCTTCGTAGTGGAGAGGGTGGGGAAGAGGTATCAAAAATTCGTGCTGGACAGGGAGTGACCGGCCCACTTCTGTCCCTCCCGCCCTGATCTCCATTTCAACCTGCTGCTGCTTCACAGAATCTAAAGCCTGGGGCGGCCATCGGTTCTTCCCACCCTGTCGAGGGAGACACTGCCCTCCGTCCGTTTTCAGATCAGGCGGATTGTCAAACTGCGAGTTAGTTGGATATCCCGTATTCGAGATCAGAGGGATCGCAGATAAGTCTGGAGATTAGTACCATCCTTTACTAGCCCCAGTTTTTTCCTTATCAGGTCACGGTACTTGTAGACCGTCAGCAGGGACAGATTCAAGGCCTCCGCTATCTCCTTCGAAGTCATTCCATTCTTTATGAGACGACAGACCTCCAGTTCTCTTGGAGACAGCTTGATTTGGTCTTGCTTGAGGGTATCGAGAAAAGGCGATGCGATGTCCCTGAGATCCTTTTCCAGCATCTCGAAAATCGGCTTTTGAAATGGCTTGGAGGATTGTTTCAGTCGGACCAGGGTAGGGATAATAGCCTGTTCCACGTTGGTGAGCAGTTGTCGCTTCAGAGCATCCTTCTCCGAATCGATCCGATCCATGATTTCGCCCAGAGCTATGTTCTTTCTTTCCAGGGCCTCTCGCTCAATCTTGAGCTGCTCGGCCGTTTCCATCATCTTGTCCTCAGCGCGCCTGCGCTCGATGATTCCCGCCAGTACGTTCGCTGCCGCGCGGAGGAATTCCTCCTCCTTCTCATCGCGCGGATGACTTTCCCTCAAGTAGAGAGTGAATACCCCGAGTACCATCCGGTCGGAGGATATGATGGGGACACAGTAGTGGCCGTGAGGTTCCATTCCCCGGTACCGATTTTCGTGATGCTCATCCACGTCGCCAGTGAACTGGATTTCGCCTGACTCTGCCGCTCGGCCGCAAAGGCATCTGCCGAAGGAGACGCGGGCACACATCGTCTGCAGTGGCAACGCCAGTCCCCGTTGCGCCTTCATGACTAGCACCTCAGGTTCTTCTTCGACCAGAAGGATGGCGCCCTGAGACTGAAGCGCGAGACGAGGAACAGAGACAATATGGTCGATTGCCCGCTCCAATACCTCCTCCAGCGAAATGTTTTCCAGCGAGATATGCAACAACTCATTCAGAACTGACTGGATATGATAGCTCCGCTGAATCTCTTCCTCTGCTCGTCTGCGGTCGTTGATTTCGTTTATAAGTTGCTCATTTGCCGTCCTAAGCTCAATCGTACGCTCCTTGACCACTTCCTCAAGCTGCTCACGGTATCTCTTCAATTCCTCCTCTTCCTGCTTGCGCTCGGTGACGTCCCTTATGGTATGCACCAGCGCTTTGGGTTCGCCTTTCTCATCCAGCACTGGAGAAGCAGTGGCAACGTAATGCCGTCCCCGCACGGCCAATTCACTGAACTTGGGTCTCCGTGTCCTGATGCTTTCTACGCAAGGGCAACCATCCACGGGGGTCACTTGGCCGTGTACGCTCTGACAACAGCTTTGTCCGATCACTTGCTCCGGCTTCATCTCCAGGCAAGTGCGGCCCGCCTTGTTCAGGAGAATGAACTTAAGATCAGGAGACAAGAGGGCGACGAAATGAGGAATGGCGTCGAACGTCTGCTGCCAGTCTCTCGGGGTCCCGGGTGATTCCTCCTTTTTTACCTTCTTCTCTCCTGGCGACCTCACGGTCGATCTGCCCCTGTGGGGTACTCTCCCGGAAACCGACCTATTCGTTTTTCTCTGGCTGGTTTCCTTCTTCTTCGACGGCATGGTCATGGTTTCCTTCCGAGTCAAAGTCACGTGCGGACCACTCTTTGTCCAAGTACGAATATATACAGAATCTCTACCAAAGCAACCCTAAATTGGCTCGCCCAGCGCCGACACGCATCAAGAGATAGCAGCCTCTCATCCGCACGTCCTCAGAGGATCCCTTTTCCAGACGACAAACCGCGGGACGAGCAGAGGCAACCTTGCGTAAGTCTTTATTTAACAAACAGATAGCTGACATAGATAACCTGCACTGCCGATCGGTCTCTTCACTCAGTATGTATCTTACTGATTTCTTATACGATTTAGTCACATTGACATTTGGAATTTGCTGTGTATAATAAAGTTGGCGGGGGGGTAGGCGGGCGACTATAACGAGCGAAAGGAGTATTGGAGAACGACGCCATTTGACAGATTAGCGAAATCCAGTTGAATGGTAAACTTGTTAACCTTCTAACGAGAGGAGGAGGAGGTGAAACGATATCTCATTCTGGCTGTAATTGCTCTGTTTCTGGTCGTTCCGGCCCTCATGGCCGGAGACTACCATTGCGGCACGGATCTGGTCTGTGAAGAATGCCATGTGATGCACTATTCGCAGGCGCATGGCTATAACGCTGACGGCACGGGTTCCTACACTGCTTTGGGTGCCGGTGGCCCATTTAAGTACCTGCTGCGCGACAACATCAACGATCTGTGTTTGGCCTGCCACGAAGGTGGACCGGACATAGACGTTTTTGAGGCCAACTCCGGGTCGGAGGTTCGCCAGGCTGGAGCTTTGAACGAAGGTAACACTACTCCGTACTTTGATGCGACAGGTCATACCTTGGGCTCCACAGACCCGGCGCCCGGCGGCAGCTGGGTGGATACCACCCTGGGGCTGCAGTGCACCGATTGCCATGAACCCCATTGTGATCCAGGATCGGCAAATCCGGACACGTTCACCAGCAATGGTCAGTTTCGTAACTTGAGGTCTGATCCGGGCGGAACTTCCAATAAATGGGTGCAGTATGCCATCGGGACCAACGACCTCAACGTGCCGGTTTTTGAGCGTTCTGCTCAGTCCTACCACGTCGACAGTGTCGATTTCAACGAGCCCTTGACCAGCGGTTCCTATTACGCCGATTGGTGCAAGGGGTGTCACACCGATTTTCATGGGAGTGCAGGTGACGCTAATATGGGCGGCTCAGGTGGGACTGAGTGGCTGCGCCACCCCACCGCCGATGCTGACATTGGCGGGGTCGGAGGTAATCACTCCAGCGCTGCGGTGTTTGGCGCCTTGACCAACCACGTTAAGGTGATGACTGGCACCGAGGACTGGAGCCCGGACTCCACTGCCGCAGTCACCGACCATACACCTTCGTGTTTCTCCTGTCATAAGGGACATGGCAACCAGAACGCCTTCGGCCTGATCTTTATGAAGGGAACCGGAACGGTGGATGAAGAGGGCGACGACGGTACCGAAGTTAGGGATTTGTGCAAGCAGTGCCACATCCAGGGCTAATGCAGTCAATGTTCGTTTTAGGAAAGGGGCACCGAACTCTGGTGCCCCTTTTTCGATGTGTCAGGAACCGTCGGTTCAGGCGGGGACGGAGTTATGACACGAGAGAGCGATATCTTCTTTGGGGACTGCGACAAGGGTCTGGGTCACAGCAACTCCCTTGAGCTGGGACGAAACCCGGGTGAAGCATCGATTGGTTTGGAAAGCTCTGCTGGAGGACGTCAAGGTCACACCGCCTGAGTTTCCGTCTTTATCGTTTTGCTCTCGAGCTGCTGACACGGAGACGTTAGCTCCTCCGCTCTTCCGGGCAGCCACCAGATGCGTAAAAGAGCAGGGGGATGATCAAGCACGCCTAGTTTCAATGCACCTGTGCCTGACAGCTGGCCGTAGCGATTGCCCCACTTGTGGACGAGGGAACAACAGACGTTTTTGACACTGCAATGAGGTCCCCGGGATGGTAAAAGAACCGTTGATATGCCGGGGCGACCGCGTCTATATTTGTGAACGGAGGTTTTGGGAAAGAATTTTCGCGAATCGGCTCATAGAACAGCCTTTCTGCCCTAGTATTTCAGACAGTCGCTTCCATCGACCGGAGGTGACGTTTCCCGGTAACGCTAAATCACAATCATTGTATGATTGAGAGAAGGAGATCATCTTACCTGGCAGCCCTGGCCCTATCGATCCTCGCCCTTCTCGCCTGCAAGTCTCCCGTTCAGGAACTGACCGTGGCGGTCCATCATCGAGTCTTTCCAGGTTACTATGAGGAGTTTCGGGTGAAGATGGGAGAGAAGTTTCAGCTTTCAGACGCGGGGTATTACGCCAAGGTCGTCGATTTTGTCCCGGATTTCGCCATAAATTCATCCACCGGCAAGGTGATTTCCCGTTCGGATAGTCTGAAAAACCCTGCGGTCAAGCTCGTTGTGTACCGGGGGAAAGAGAGACTGGAGGAGGTCTGGGCTTTTCAAAAGACTCAGGCACCCCATTTCTCCCGGCAGTCGATGCTGGGCTTCAAACTGCTTGATTTCAAGATCAAGGATGGGTTTAGGAACGTTGAGGAAGAACCTGACAAAACCGATTAAAGGAATATGCGGATCGGAAGATCTTTCATTCTTGTTATCGTCATCGCGCATTTGGCCCTGTTAGGCGTCCTGATCTTGTCTCCACAGGTTTCCTCAAAAATCAAGGAATGCTATGACTGCCATAAGGAGGCCAAAAAGGACTTTGACAAGAAACACGTGCATCAGCCGGTCAAGAAGAAAAACTGCCGAGGATGTCACGAAAGCCACGGTTTTGCCCAGAAGCTAGTCCTCAAGAAAACCGGCTCAGCTCTCTGTTATGACTGTCACCAGGATCTGGAGGAGATATATCTAGAGGGGATCGTTCATTCTCCGGTCAAGGAAGGCAAGTGTTTTTTCTGTCATGACCCTCACGCCTCGGAGGAGAAGTTCCTGATCAGAGAGACAGAAGCTCTCTCCCCTTGCTTTGTCTGTCACACTGATTTTCAACAAAAGAAAGAGGCGGAATTTCTTCACGATCCCTTTGCCAAGAACCAATGTGCGATCTGTCATGCGGTTCACAATTCCAAGTTCGAAGGGTTGTTGACAAGCGAAGAGAAAGAGCTCTGTTTTTCCTGCCACGATCCCCGGAAGGAGGCGTATCTCTTGCTTCACCCTCCGGAGAAAGTCGACCTTCTGGGCTGTACCGACTGTCATGACCCGCATTCCTCTTCCTCGGAAGGCCTAAGAAGCTCAAAAGCCCACCCACCCTACCTGGAGGGTGAGTGTGAAACCTGCCATTCGCTTCCCGGGAAAGGTGAAAAGCTGCAGCTTGCCGGGACTGTGGAAGAGATCTGTCTAACCTGCCACTCCGAGATCGACGAGGAACGAGGAAAAGAATACCAGCATCCTCCGGCAGCAGACGGGGAATGCCTGACCTGCCACCAGGCACATCACTCCGGTGAAAAGCCTTTGTTGACTCACGCTCCTAAAGAGCTTTGCCTGGAATGTCATGCTGATCTTTCGGAACAGATGGAGAAGAAAAGCGTCCACCAGGCGTTTGAGGAAGGAAAATGCCCGAGCTGTCATCAGTCACATGGATCGGAGAACGAACACATGGTTAAGACGAACTCCGATCAGCTGTGTCTCTCCTGCCACGATAAGATCAGGGAAGCCTTGGCCAGCCTTGAGTATCCCCACGCCGGGGTGGAGGCCCTGGGGTGTCGGGGGTGCCACCGGGCCCACAGCTCGGACCAGCGAGCTCTCCTGACGCAGACCGAACGCACGCTCTGTCTGGAGTGTCATTCGGAGGAGGAAACAAAGGCGGGGAGAAATTTCGTGCACCTTCCTTTCGATAGAGGAGACTGCTCTTCCTGCCACAATCCTCATGCGGCAGATAATGCCGAGTTGGTCAAGACCCCGGAGCCAAGATTGTGTTACTCATGTCATCCCGAGATATTTAAGAAAATGCGCTCGGAGGTGAAGCACGCACCCGCAGAGCAAGGGGAGTGCAGCAATTGTCATTCAGCTCACTCGGCTGAGCATCCGGGACTTCTCTCCGTGTCCCCCAACGAAGCATGCTATCAGTGTCATGGCGACAAGCAGGAAGAGTTTGCCCAGAAACACCAACATACCCCGGTGAAGGCGGGAGAATGCGCCGGGTGCCACGATGCTCATGGATCTTCGAAAGAAAATTTGCTTGTGGAGCGGGGGGCAGCGCTGTGTTATGGTTGCCACCAGCGGGAAGCCGAAGACTTTGCGCAAGGAATAGTGCACCAGCCGGTGGCCGACGGGGAATGCGAGACCTGTCATAATCCCCATGCCTCGGCTAATCCAAACCAGCTCGTGGAGCCTGTTGCCTCCTTATGCGGCAATTGTCACGACACAGGCTCGTCGGAGCTGGTGGAAAAACACGGAGGCTACTCTTTAGGGGAGGCACGATGCAACGCCTGCCACGACCCCCACTCCTCCGATCAGGAAGGTCTGATAAACAAGGTGAAACACCCGCCCTTTGCTGCTGGCGCATGCGACGGTTGCCACGAGCCTCCGGACCCTTCGGGCGCGGTCAAATTGGTGAAATCCGGAAACGATTTGTGTTTCTCCTGTCATCCCGATTTTGAGGATATCCTCAACAAGAGAACGGTACACCTTCCGGCGCAAACAGAGTGTGCGTTTTGCCACGATCCTCATGCCGGAAATCATGATCTGATGGTGAATGAGGAGGTCCCGGATCTTTGTTTCCGATGTCATCCGGATCAGGAGAAGGACTTCGCTAAGTCCTCGGTTCACCGCCCTTTCAAAGAAAAGAAGTGCTTCGACTGTCACGAAAAGCACTCTGGCGATCATGAACTCCTGTTGAAAGAGTCCAAGAAAGACTTGTGTTTGAGCTGTCACCGGGATCTGGCTGAAAGGTTCAAGACCGAGAAGCTTCACTTGCCGGTCAGGCAGGGCAGGTGCGATGACTGCCACGATTCCCACGCCGAGGACAATGCATTCATGCTTCAAGCTCCCGAACGCGAGATATGTTTGAAGTGTCACAGCATTGACGGAACCACGTTCAAGGCCAAACACTCCAACTTCCCTATGCAGGGGGTCAACTGCGTGAACTGTCACGATCCCCATTCGACTCCCGGGACCAGCACGGCGCTGCTTTACCCGGAGAAGCATTCACCTTTTGCCAGGAAACCATGCGACTCCTGCCACGAATCCATAACCTCGGTGGCCACCAAGGCTTCCGGCAAGGGGCTTTGTTTGATGTGCCATGCAGACAAGATAGATGAGTTCAAGAAGTCAATCGTTCATCCCCCGGTGAGCCACGACAAAGAGTGTCTCAACTGTCACTCGCCGCACACGGCTTACACCAGCACGCTGTTGAACGCACCCACCAAGAGGTTTTGCTACAAATGTCACGACAAGGACGATTTCTTCAGAGAACAGATTCATCCACCAGCCGAAGAAGACTGCTTCACCTGCCATGTGCCCCATTCGTCCGAGAACCCGGATCTGCTGACCACGGGAAACGTGATGGATCTGTGCGGAGAGTGCCACGCGGATGTCGATACCACGCACCTTCACCCCATGGGGGGTAAGGTCAAAGATCCCAGAACCGGCCAGATGCTGGTTTGCTCGGGCTGTCACCAGCCTCACTCTTCCGAGTTCGAACCGCTACTGACACATGAGAAAACCAGACGCCTGTGCGTACAGTGCCACAAACTGTGAGCAAAACGTCTGCATCGTTCTATGGAGGGCGAGAGAGTTGACAAGATGGAGGAGAAGGAAGTACTTCCTGAGCAAGAGCGCCCAACCCAGACTTCTTCTGGGAGTTGCGCTCCTGTTTCTCATCTTGATAGTGATCGCAAGCGGGCTTTTTTACATCTTGGCCAATCGGGAGCTCTGTGCCGAATACTACAAGGCTCACTCAACTTTGAAACACGTGATGGAAAACCTTCTGCCCTGGCTTCTCTTGGTGAATGTCCTCGGGTTGATTGTAGTCTTGTTTCTTGCCGTATTTTACACTCACAGAATCGCGGGGCCAGCATATCGCATGAAGCAGGACTTAAGCAGAATTGGTCAGGGCTTCTTGGCCACGAGGGTGAAAACCAGAAAAAGAGATCAACTGAAAGACTTGGAATTCGAGATTAACGAAATGGCCGCAGAGCTGAGACGAGGCGTCTAGGAAACCAAGGAGCATTTTCGCAAGCTGGAAAGCAGCTTGGAGGAGCTGGAAAGGACGGTAAAAACCAGAGATTTATCCAGGCCACAGTTGCTCGAGTTCTTGGATAAGATCAAATCTTGCCAGGAGGGTGTTAACCAGAGGCTGTCTCTTTTCAAAACCATGTGATGGTCACAAAGGGGGGTAGATTAAACTGTTGACCGTTCCAAAGGGTGTCGCAGCCGGTTTTTTTCTTCTATTGCGGAGTTTTGCCTTTGCACATATCGGGTTCTCAGGCAACTCCTCTGATTGGAACGCTGGAAAAAACGGCCAGTCCGCATACGGAGGACGCAGAGTGTCCGTCATGTCACCTAGGACCCTATCGAGAAAAGGAGGGCATCGACCAGAATCTATGTTACGTGTGCCATAGACTGGAAAAGTACAGAACGAAAAGATATAAACATAGTCTGGACAAGGGCTGTCTCTCCTGCCACCAAAACCACCGGCCTGTAGCAGAGCCTTTACTCAAAGGTGACCCCATAGATGTTTGCGCAGCTTGTCATGACGCCATCGTGACGGAGAGAACGCATCCTTTGCGAGTCAAAGACCCCAACACCGGAGAAGAGCTGACCTGCACCTCCTCCTGTCACGACGTGCACGGTACCGATTTCAAGTTCCTCTGTAAGTTGGAGCCGGGGCGGGAGTTGTGTATAAGCTGTCATGAAGATCTCAAATAGAGAACACGAAGGTGTGACCCGAGAAGGTTCTTAGTTGAAGGATATTCCCTGATGAGGAATCAGAACAGCAGATGGGCTATTATCCTCACACAGGCACCTATTGTGGTATTGATGTGGGTGGTGGGTGTTCCGGCCGGAGAGTATCATATAGGTTCCGGCTTGGTCTGTGCCCAGTGTCACATCCTTCATTACGGCGAGGGGGGAGGGGGTGAGCCGGGCGGGCCTTTCCCTTACCTGCTTTCTCATTCAACCATAAACGGTCTGTGCCTGAGCTGTCATGATGGAAGTGATCCCACCGCGCCGGATGTGTTCGCCGCGGTTAGCATGTACGACGCAACCGGTGACGAGCACTCTGCAGCTGGGTATTTCGCCGGCACAGATGTGAGTTCAGATAGCGCACATGATCTCGGTGTCACGGATTTGGTGCCTCTCCGCACGCCTTCCACCAATATCGCCCTGAGTTGTGCCAGCTGCCATGATGTGCACGGTAACGGGAATTACAGGAATCTGGTTTCTGACCCGGACTCGTCTGGCTCGGGAACCAATGTGGTCTTGGGGACAGACATATTCGAAGGAGTCGCGCCGGCTGTGCCTCCGACTCAGGAAGGAAGCGTAGCCGCCTACAAGTCGTCCAACGTCGGATACCGGTCCAATCTCTCTTACTGGTGTGCCGAATGTCATAATCTTTTGGAAACCAACGAAGACGGTGTAACCCCGGCTCACTACAAAAGACATCCCTCCGATGTGAGCTTGGATGTCGCCGGCAGTCATACCGACCCTTCCACCTGGGTGGCCGGGGACAGTCTGGGCTTTGGAGCCGCGACCGGTGACGGCTTAGAAGGTGTGCCCCGGGTACGTTTCCAGGAGGCAACTGCTACCGATTATAGCTCGGCGAAAACGGTGGCATCAACCAATCAGGTTTTCTGCACCAGTTGTCATCTGGCACACGGTGGGAAGTATGTCTCCTGTGCAGTCTGGCCTTACAAAGTCCTGGACCCGGACATGTATTCTCCGTGCCAGCAATGCCACAACCAGTGACAGTTATGGAAAAAAGATTACCGAAATATCTGGGGATTTTGGGAACTTGTATTCTACTTCTTTTCGCCTCCCGCTATTTTGCCGCAGGGAAAGGGGGAAACTACAACTATTCCCCTCATGCCGACTCAACATACGGGGTCTTAAGGGACAGCGGTTTTCCTAGAGGTGATTGCAGTCAATGTCATACCCATCACGACGGTGCCTCGCCTTTCGATTTCTGCCTCTTTGCCGATAATACCAACTCTCTGTGTTATACCGGAAGCTCATGTCATTCCAGCATGCCGTCGGGATATCCGGCCCAGGAGACCGATCGCATGCCGGAAGGTTCTACCTATCCGGGATATTTCGAATACAATTCGGGAGGGACTAAGATAAACGGGGTCGACAATCGCAAGCGATGGCCCGGACAGATAGTTTTTGAGAATTCTAACACCTGGACAACAGGGAAATACTACTCGCCTCATCGTAACGATGCGGACATGTCATACCAGGATGCCAGTGGCTACGGCCTGTGCAAGAATTGCCATAACCCTCACGGTACCGCGAATTACTTCGATATGCTGGACACAACCTATCTGAACATTCAGGGCTTCCAGTTAAGCGGAAGGCCACCCAATTACCAGCTTTGCTTTGACTGCCACAGCTCTGCTGGACCGGCGAATATGGATCAGGAGAGCAAGTATATCGGCGACTACTACGATCAATCGGTGAATGATGATCAAGAGTCAGGGCACCAGATCAAGACCACACAAGGGTACGTTACCGCCGGAGATAAACTTCCATGCTACGACTGCCACAATCCTCACGGCTCCCGGGGCAACGACGGGGTGCAGCCCAATGCTTACCTTTTGAGCGATCAGCGCACGGGTTGGTCCGGCTTGGACAGTATCAAAACCAGCAACTATCAGGTTCGCAAATTCTGCTTTGGATGTCACAAGTCTTCGGATAATCTGGGTGGAGGAGAGGTGGAAGGGATAACCATGTCGACACTTCCCAGCGCGCAGGTTCACACTTACAGCGATTCCGCTCACTGCTACGATTGTCACGGCGGGAGTTATTCAAGTCCAACCTCTCGTAACGTTCATCATCCCAACCCGGGAGGAGACTGCGTCAGCTGTCATCAATATGCTCAGGATGGTGGGGACGGCGCGCCCACAAGAAGAGTGATCACCGGCTCAGGCGGGGAGTTCGGGAAAAGGTCGCATCATGTTTCGGATGGAACCGCAGGCGAAGTTGTGTCCAATGAAGACTGCGGGGTCTGCCATATGGAGGGTAGCCCCTCCACCGGACAGATGAATGCAACCTATCATCAGAATAACCTGGTGAACCTGCGTGATCCAGACACAGGAGACTCTCTGACGTCGTTTAGCGTTTTTTCCCGAGATACCTCCACCAATGTTCTGGAGAGCTGGGTGACCAACGTTCAAAACAATCTGTGCCTTAAATGCCATGACCCCAACGGCGCTTCCAGCCCCAACGCTCAGACTCCCGGGGCTACCGCCCAACAGCCCTTCACCTCAAACACAAGAAATGCGCCCAATGTCTTTGATATGCTAAATCCGGCGAATAGTTTTCATCATGCGGTGCGCGCTGCTGGAGACAATCCGTACTGCACTCCCACCGACACAAACGGCAATGTCATCACCATGGAGTCTCCCTGGAATCAGACTGCAAACTCCCACGATTTGATATCCTGCTTCGACTGTCATATTGCCAATGCTCACGGAGGAGATTCCACCGGGATGCTGAGAGAAGAAACTCACTACAAAGACGCGACGGTACATGTGGATTTTGACATGGGCATGAAGAATCTCTGCATCCGCTGTCACAAATCTTCGATCTATGTGGCGGGAGGCGCCGGCAGTCGGCTTGGAACGAATCACGGTAGAAGTTCTCATCAGGCGGAAGATGATGGTGGCAAAAGCGCGTATGGATGCCGGGGATGCCATGCCGGAATCTACGACGATGACAGGAATACATCATGTGACAATGGCTCCGCTGTGGCTGTGATACACGGAGGCGACTTTACCTGGCCCAGTTGTTCCGAAACACCCACAAGCCAGAGTCAGACGTTTATGTTGGGCGGATATTTGAGTGGTTGGGAACAAGACTCCACCGTGAGTTACTGTTACGGAGGAAGTTGTCATCATCACAACGGCGTGGACTATTGAGTTTGAAAGATGGCAGGGTTATGTTACAAAAGAGTCTTGTCTTGTATTTTGATGCTGTGCTGCGTATTGTGGTGTAAAGAGATACATGCTGAAGCCAGCACCTCTGGGTCCCTGGAACTCAACTATCAAAGGCAGAAGGTGAATCATACCCACACCTATTCCTTTGGCCAAAGACTGGATATCAATGTGGTCGACAACCTGTGGGTCAAGAACCGACTTCTGCTAGGGGTCTATCTTGTTAGGAATCAATACAGTGGGCAGAATAGAACTAATTTCCGTCCCAGGTTCAACGTTGATCTATCCGGTCACAAGTATCGGGCCTTCTACAGCCTCACGCCTTATAAGACGAATGGATCCGGCGGAGTTGCCACCAATCATCGTGTGGTGCAGGCCAATTTCTCGGTCAACCCCACCAAGTGGCCTCACCTGGGGCTCTCGTACCGGCACACCCATACCTTTGACGACTCGAAGATAAGAAAAAAGGATAATCTTTCCAGATACTGGGTTTTATCCTCCGGCTGGAAATACAGATCCCTCAGCCTGAGAGGCAGTTACCAGAAACAGGAGTCGATAAATAAACTCACTTCGACCAAGAACAACGTTACCTCAGCGGTGACGGGGGGCGGCAAATTCGCTTTCGGTCTCCCGCTGGCGACCTCAACCTCCTGGAGTTACGATTTCTCATTTACCGAGCGAAGGTCGTACAGAATCCCGGTGCTCAAGACTCCCAGTCACTCTTTCTCCACCACCTGGTCCGGGCGGCCCTGGCGTCTTCTGATCTGGTCAGCCAATTATCAGGGGAAGCTTGTCAGAACCAGACGGGATGGCGTGGTTGCCAAAAGGGATGCCCATTCCTTTTATGGAGGAGTGGGGACAAACCTCACCCCGAAGTGGGACATGAGCCTCAGCCGGGGTTCCACCTTCTCTAAAGCCGACGGCCGGACTTCAACCACCGACTACCTGACCTTGGCGACCAATCTCAAAAGCTTCCAGGTGATCGAGAATCTGGATGCCAGCGCATCTCTTCGCCGCACCTACTACATTCATACCGACGTGGGAAAGTATGCGCTTAATCTTTTTTATCTCTCTTCCCGCATGAGAATCTACCCGGAGATCGAGGTCCGCTCCGATTTCACCGTGAATTACAATGATAATCCTGGAGCCCGGAGCAGACGTTACGAGGTCGTGAAAAGCCTGAGCGTTGCAGCCAGGCCCAGAAGGAGCCTGCAGGTCAATCTCAATTATCAGACCAACACGGATGGGACAAAAATAAAATTCCTTTACGCGGAGTTAGAAAACTACAGGCTGGATTTCATCTATTGGGGCAAAGGTAATTTCACCTTGCGGACAAGCTATCAGACCAACCTTGGTGAGAAAAGGAATATTCCCAACTCTCACTCCCTGTCCGGTGAGATATCCTACCCCTACCGAGATCTGTTGTCCTCGAGCATCATCTATGTAAGAAGATGGACGGACGATCCTGAGACCGCAGAAAGCTTCTCAACGGATAATCTAACCTCACAACTCAATCTTTCTTTGAGAAGGCGGACCAAGGTCAGCCTAACCTATTATGTCACGAATCTGGGAGGCTCGGCTTCTGCAAGCAATTTGGGAGTGACTCTGAATCAGCAGTTTTGACGGAGTCAGTCCGGGAATGAAGGAGTGAAAATGAAGATACGAAAACCGAGTATGAGAACTCTTTCTGCCAGTCTCCTTTTAACCTTTCTGATCTTCCTTTCCTGCGCTGGCGGACCCAGAATCTATCTTAATCCGGAAGCCGACATGTCTTTTTATCAAAAGGTAGGGGTGGTGCCCTTTACCAACCTCTCTGCGGATCGATTTGCCGGAGAGAAGATGACCAGTGCCTTCGTCACCGAACTCTTGATAACCGAGAAGTTTGATGTGATCGAGAGAGGAGAGTTCGATCACGTAGTCCAGCAGGTGCGATCTTCCACAGGCGGTTCACCGTCCACCGAGCTCACTGCGGAGCAGTTGAAAGCGATTGGCGAACAGGCGGGAGTCAGCGGGATAATCGAAGGGGTGGTCAAGGAGTACGAGATGATCCGCCTGGGTCAGGGAAACTATCCCCTTATTTCCTTCAGCGTGAAGCTGGTCGATGCTCCCACAGGAAGAGTGGTTTGGGAATCGAATTATTCCACCAAGGGTGGACCCAAGCTTCCCATAATCTCGTTGGGGGAAACTCACACTCTTGGAGAGCTGTCTCAGAAGGCGTGTCGGAAGGTGGTCAGGAAATTCGTGGGAAAAGCATTTTAGAAGAAAGAAGCCAAGATGAAGTCGAATAAAGACGTGCGGTTTGACTGCGGATCCCGGGCCCCAGTCCGGAGACCTCGGTCTGCCTGCCGCCTGCTGTTCGCTGCCTACCGCTGTCTACCTACCGCTCTCTGCATATTGCTCCTTGTGTTTCTATCGTGTTGTCCCAAGCTGCCCAGAATTTACGTCAGGCTGGGACCCGGCGTATCTGACCTCAAGAGAATCGCGGTGCTACCTCTGGATAATCTCTCCGGGGAAGAGGGGGCGGGAGACCAGGTGACCGAGATATTCGCCATGGAGCTTATGCGCACGGGGGGGTTTGATGTGGCAGAACCGGGGCTGGTGAAGAAAGCTGTGAAGGAGAGACGCATCAGGACCACCAGGGACATGGATCTGGAGGCAGCAAAGTGGCTGGGGGAGAATCTGGACTTAAACCTTATCTTGGTAGGCTCGGTACTCGAGTTTAAGGTTCAGGAGTCTCAGAACAAGCGTGTGCCGGTGGTGACTGTAATCTTGCGGTTGGTGCAAGCCGACACAGGGACCACCCTTTGGGCCACCTACGCTTCACGAAAAGGCGACGACCGAGAAACTCTATTCGGCTGGGGAAGAATTACTTCGCTTCCTGAGCTGGCAAAAGAGGTTGCTTCCGAGATGATCAGCACGCTGAAGATCGAATTATGAGCTGCAATTAGGACCGGAAAATCCCTCTGACCACACCTTAGAATTCTGGGGTTTGGATCCGAGGGTGGAATAAGGATTGCCTCGGGCGGTGTCGTATTGCTTGGAAGCGACGAATCACCGTGGGGTGAGATAACCGTGGAATCAGCAATAAACCAGAACGAGCGCCGGGGGACAAAGGACCCCCCGGTTCTGCCTTGTGAGCTGGCCGGAAAAAGGTCCTGGACTACGGGACAAGCTGCTCCGCATTGTCCAGTCTCGAGGCGGCGTCCTCCAGCATCTCGGAGATCAAGCCGTAATTATGTCCCCCCTCGGTTCCGTCTTTTTCTACCAGCCTCAATCTCGCCTCTGAATACTCCAACGCCGACCTCAGCAGTTCTTGAGTCTCCTTATTACCCTTTGATCTATCCAGAGCCTTTTTCAGAGTTTCAGCCCTGTTTCTGATAGAGTTGACCTGAGCGTTCACCTCTTCCTGCCACTGGTCCATCACTTCGGCGTAGCTCTTATCGTGACAGCTCTCGCAGGCGGCTCTTGCAGTTTCTCTTGTTTTTCCCTGCTCTGGCTCCCCGTGACACTCCACGCATCCTAAGGAGGAGTACATGACGCCGGGTGTGTTCTCGTAGTCCAGCACACCTCTCCCGGAAAACATCCGGCTCTGAACTTGATGACAGTCCTGGCAACTGCTTGTCTCCGTGGGATGGTGACAGGAAAAGCAATCCATCTTTCCGCTGATAGAAAACGTGCCCTGCTTCAGCTCATGGCAAAGAAGGCAGTCCATGCCCTGTTCCACGGAATGATGAGAATGCAGGAAATCGACGTTTTCGTACTCAACGGCCTCAGCGGGACCCCACTCGTGACAGGCGGTGCAGTTGATGCTTTTGTCGGGGTGATGGCAGGTCCGGCAATCGTTGAGGCTCAAAATCGTCTCCCCGTGTTTTTTCTCGCCGGAGTGGCACCGTTGGCAGGGGAGCTGTTCTCTCAACAAATGAGCGGCATGGTCGAACGGTTTTCCCAAGAAGGTGGTCGACTTTCTTTCGATTCCCATGTGACAACTGTAGCATTCGGACTTGACCACCGCTTCGGAAATAGGTAAATTCCTGGGTCTGTAACTCGACCCTATCAGCTTCATCGCCTGGTCCAACTTCTCGTTGGCGGCAGACAGCAGGCTCACCGAGTACTTGATGTTGTGCACCCCCTTTCCGTATCTGACCAGGTTGATGTTCTCCTCGGCCTCATCAATTAGACCCCCTGCCTTTTCAGCTGCCGGATGCCGTGCGGCGCGCTGTCCGAGTTCCGCTCTGGATCTCTCCAGCGAAGGGAGTACCACCGAGAGCATGCTCTTCATCTGCTTTTTCCACTGATCCAATATGGCACCGTATTGGGTGCCGTGGCACGACATGCAGGCCGCGGCGGTAGGGTGGGCGCTGGTCCCCTTGAAGAGGTCTCCTTCATGCGATATGTGGCAGCTGGTGCAGCTGACCCGGGTAAGAAACATGGGGTCGGGCTTGTACTCCACGTCGTGGCCGCCTACCCCCAGAAAAAGCTGCTTTTGCGCAGCATGGTGATCGGGATGACACGATGTGCACTCCATCTCCACAGATTGAGCCATCTCCAGCACCTGGTGCCTGATCTCATCGTGACACCGAAGGCAATCCACCTTATGTTTGGTCACGTGGTTATCGTGCATCAGTAGAGCATCGGTATACTTGTCCAGTTTTTCCTGTTGGGTATGACATGAGAAGCACCTGTCCCTGAAGACACTGCCGTTGCCCTGAATCACGTGTATGTGACACTTGCGGCATTCGACGCCTCTTCTAAGAGCGTCGGAGTGATCGAACTTGGCCCCCAAATACTCCACCGGCGAAAGCGGGGGGCCGTGACAGGCGTTGCAGTCATCCAAGGCCTTCTCACCGACGACCCGCTTGAAATGACACAGGTAGCAGGTGGTCTTTGTCACGGTCATGTGTTCTCTCTGTACAATCTGAGAGTGGCAGGAGGTACATTTTAGTCTCATCCCCCGCCTCATCTCGGTCAGATGCGGGGTATGATCAAACAGGATGTTTCCGAAATTAGCCCTGCCTGCCAGGAGACGCCGGTTGTGGCAGCCTTCCCGCAAACAGCTATTGTCCGATATCTCCACCCAGGGTCGCTGCTTACCGTAGGCTCCAGTGAAATATTGAACTAAGGAGGTAAGCGCCTTTATCTTACCCTTTATCTCCTTCTCCACGCTGGGAGGATAGTGACACTCCACGCAAGGAACCATGTTGTGGGAGGAGGTTGCCCAGCCGTTGTAAAAGGGCAACATGTAGTGGCATACCTTGCAGAATTCTGATTTGGCCGAATACTGGAGCCCGATAAAGGTCATTATGACGGCTGCGACTAGTCCCACGATGGCAAGTTTTCCCAATCGCGTCGCCGTTCGTACAAACCTTTCGCTTTTGTAGAACTTCGTCAATTACGTTTCCTCGCGGTTAAGATCCCCCTCGCCGCTTTCAGAGTAGGATCTACAGACTCTCTCTCCGAATTAACTCAAGAAAAGAAAGCCTTAGTCTGAACGATGATTGTCAACTGGAGAGTATTCCAGCTTGGCCTCGGAATCTGGCCAAGGAGGCAGCAACTTGCAGAGGACGTATAGGATGATAAGCGGCAGTAACAGCAAAAACCCTGTCATCAGCACACCTTCGAGCCCAAATAGCTCCATTTTGTAGACGGTCAAGCCTCTGAGGCTTTTTGAGAATAGCTGTCCCCCTATCACAACATTCCATCTGGTACTGAAGATGCCTATCTGGACCAGAATTGCCGCGATGAAGTAGGCCATCCTCCTCATCTCGTCTGGAACCTTGCCGAATCTGGCCCAGACGAGTGAAGCCATCGGTACTATGCTGCCAAGAAGCACCTGTGAGATTATCAGGCTTATGAACAACCTGCTGGAGATCATCTCCGACAATATAGTTATCGACTCCTCCGATTCATAGAGCCGCTGAATGAAGTCCAAGAGCTCCAGCGAGAAATCAACGATGATCGCATAGATCAGAAGCTCCGCCAGCTTGTTTAGGCAAGGCATGCTGATCTCTTTTTGTCGAAACATGGTGGTAACCATGTAGACCAGCAGTATCAGAGCGATTCCCGAGACGATTGCCGAAAATAGGAAAACTATCGGCATCAAGACGCTGCTCCACCAGGGGTTGGCCTTCACCGATCCGAAGATAAATCCTACGTAACCGTGCAGGAGGAATGCTGACGGGATTCCTATGATGGTGATTATCCTGCCCATTTTATTATCGAAGAGCACGGACTTCCGCGATACGTCCGTTGCCCCCAGAGGCAGAATCTGATAGATGAGCTTAGCCAGCCCCCGTTTCTCCCGCGACCAGATGACCATGTCTTTTCGGTAGTCAAACCAGATTTCCAGCAACAGCACCACCATCAGATACCACGCATAGACGAAGCCGAACATGGCCATGGCCGACTTTGTGTGGGGCGTCAGGAACATCTCAAAGGACCGCCCGGGGTGCCCCAGATGCGCCAGAAGCGGTAGTGGTGCCACGAAGAGGAACGCCAAAGCGGATAAGAGCGACAACCTATAAACAGGCTGGAGAGCCTTAACTTTAAATAGTCTGTCCAGTGAGGCGAGAATGAAAGCGCCTGCAACCAAGCCGGTCAGGTAGGGATACACCACGATCAGAAGTCCCCAATGGAGTTCAAATTCATTGGGATAGATGTATCCGGTGATATCTTTGAGTCCGGTCATCAGATCGGTCACCATGGACTCCAATGCCTATCTCACCTCCCCATCGGCTCCAGCATAGTAGACCTTCGGTCTGGTGTTGAGCGCCGGTTTGAGAACTATGACGTCGTTAAAGCGAAGAAATCGCCTCAGAGGACTGCTCTGCCGCCCCGCTTCGCCGAAAATCCTGGCCTGGGTCGGACAAACCTCCACGCAGGCAGGAAGCAGGCCCCTGACCAGGCGGTGGTAGCAAAACGTACACTTATCTGCGATTTTCTTCTGCGGATGAAGATAACGGGCACCGTAAGGGCAGGCCTGGATGCAATACCGGCACCCAACGCAGTACTGCTCATCGGTCAACACGACTCCGTCGCGGCTCACAAAGGTGGCACCTACCGGGCACACCTGAACACACGGCGGGTTTGCACACTGGTTACATAGCTTGGGAACGAAGAAGGTCCTCAGGACATCTATGTCACCTGTCAACTCCCGAAAGCCATCTATGCCCCCGTTAGGACTGTCGACGTAGGATTCTCCTTCGGCGGAGATGATGTATCTTTCCACCCAGGTGCGGAAGTAATGCGGCTCTTTGGGAACATCATTCTCGTTCTTGCAGGCATGGGCGCATCTGCCACATCCTATGCACTTATGAATGTCTATCCCCATTGCGTAATCATGTTGCGTGGGATCGTATTTGTCGATTTCTCGTCCAAGAAGAAGTTGACCGGCCGTAAACGGGAAGAGGGAGAGTCCGGCCAGCGGAAGGGCTTTGGAGCAGACACTCAAGAACTCTCTTCGACTCATCAAAACGTGTTCTCTTCTCTTCATCTGGCCTCCGGGTAATGAGCGTAGTGACAATCCCAACACACGTAGCGCTCCCCGTGGGTCTCCAGGTCGATCCGCGGAATCTCGCGGGCGACCTCGGCACGATGGGAGTGGCACTCCCCGCAAAACTCTCTGTTGACTGGTTTTCCAGCGAGCGCGAACTTTGGGCGGACCAGATGCTCCTCGGGGGTAAGGTGGCATTTGATGCAAAGGAGTGAGGTATGATGCGATATCCGCTTTACGTCGGCAATCTCACGGTGGCAGGCACTGCATTCTTCAGGCGTATGCGGCAGAAGAGGGTCGTGTGGATTGTGACATGCCATGCAGGGCTTGCCGGGGTTGTGTAATTCGGTCACGATCTGCGGGAATCCAGTGGGCCGTGACGGGTCATATCCGTGACAGAGGGGACAGTATCCGCGTTGTCTCGGAGCGGGGGGGACGAATTCGTCAGGCGCTTCGACGTGCTTGGCTGCAGGACCGTGGCATGCCTCGCACGAGACACCGCGGTGATTGGACTTCTGGTTCTGATCATAGATATCCTCGTGGCAGTCAACGCACGCCGTGTAGCCCGCGTAGCTAACCTCCTGGGCAGCTATCTCGTCAACGGCATCCGCCCTGTAGTGTCCGTACGTGCCGAACGAATGGGGGACAAGCAGAATGCGCGCCACGATGAGTGCCGCGATAGCTAAAGCAAAAAGAAAGGCTAAACCTACGATTTGTCTTGGGATTCTCAACAGGCTCAATCTCCGGTCTTCACAGTCATCCCGCTGGTGCGAAATCCTCGCTCAATGGCAAAGGGAATGAAAACACAGGCTTCTAAATCCTGGCCCGTTAGGACAGCCAGATTCCGGTCGACCTTGGCTTCCAAGAAACGTTCTCAGCGGTAGGCATCTTATGCCTTCTTCCGTTCATTCAGCAAATCGAACTCTCTATCAGCCCTTCTCTTTTTGATATATAGAACCGTCACGCTGAAGAGTATAAAAAGCCAGATGAATCCCAGCGCCACCTTTCGCAGTCTGAAAGATTCCAGAACCTCGTGGATGCGCAGCTTAATGTCGGAAGCAATGGATTTCGCCTGCACCGTGTTTTCCTCAACCAGGGCAAGATTAAGGGCGTGAATGGTCGGAACGGCCTGAAGTAAGCTGCTCTTGGCCCTCTCCAGGGACACCTCATCCTCCACTACGTCTACGCCTTTGAGCTTCGCCTCCGTTATCATGGTCTCTGCCTGCCCTATCTCGTTCTGGACCTCCACAATAAGAGTTCTTATCTGCTGTCCTCGCTTGTAGCTGCCAGACCTTTCATCATGGCAGTTGGTGCAAACGGGCCCTAACATATCCGCAGCTGCTTCCTGGGTGCGGTGGGGTTCGTGACAAGAGATGCACTGAGCCATCTCTCTTCTCTCCATGGCAGCGAGATGCGGGCTTTGATCGAAATAGTCAAGAGAGGTCACGTGGCACTTACCACACACGTGCTCCACTTCGGTCACTCCCGGAGGCAAGGCTCCGTGATTGCCGTGGCAGCGAGCGCAGGTCGGAGCACTGCGATCGTTCTTCTCCATCAGAAACACGCCGTGGATTCCCTGAGAGTATTCTTCGAACGTACTCGAGGGAAGATCATATTGGTCCATCATCTCCGTATCAGAGTGGCATTCCGCGCAGGTGTGTGGGAGTTTAGTGGGGAAGACCATGCTTTCTGGGTTGTCCGACAGAAAGATGCTATGAGTCCCGTGGCAGTCCACACAGGTGGCAGCATTGGGATCATTCCTTTGTAGCAATACTATTCCATGGCGGCTGGTTCTGTAATCCTCCAACTGGTGAGTAGGGATACCGAACGGTTTCATCCTCTTTCGGTCGGAATGACAATCCGCGCAGAGGAAGGTCAGCTCTTTCTTGGTGGGCTTGCCCAAAAACCCGGCTCTCGTCGACATAGAGAGCTCCTGGTCCAAGGAGGTAGGATCTCCTCCGTGACACTCATGGCACAGGATTCTTCTCTTATAGTGTATACTTTTCTTGTATTCCACCTTCTGTTCCCCGTGGCAAACCATACAGGAATAAGATTCCTCGTCTACCGTTTGAGCCTGCGCCGGTTGGGAGAAAAGCACAGCCAGCACGATTAGAAAGACAAGGCTTGTCCTGCACAAAGCTGCCATTTGCACGTCTATTCCTTTTGAGTCTGTTCGGTCACCTGGTGTGGGATTCCTTTTAAATCGAAATGGTATTTCTTCCCAAAAATCGTCAGCGTGCTCTCTGAGAGGAAACCCAGGATTCCGAAAGCCAGAGCCAGGAAGAGTACCGCCACCCCCAGCGAGGTGGCCAGCTTTCTCTTCTTAGGGTGACGGTGAGGACTTTTGTCCAGGAACGGAACCAGGAAAAGCAGCAGGACAAACAATCCCATCGACGCAAGTCCGATCACCTTGGGAACATATTTCAGAAATTGGTAAGAATACATCAGATACCACTCGGGCTTAATTCCTTCGGGGGTCCGGAAGGGGTCTGCCTTCTCGTGAAGGGGAAAGGGATAGAGGACCGCCAGGGTTACCAGGACTCCGATCACCAGGTAGACCGCTATGACTTCCTTCAGGAAGTGATTAGGGAAGAACGGCCTTCCTTCCGCCGCCTTTTCGCTGCTTGATTTTCTCGTTTCAATGGTTCCCATACTTAGACCTCCGATTCCCTGCCCACTCGGGCGAATCTGCCCGTCCGTCAGCTTCCGGGATATCGATAATTCGTTACAGCGGTTCCGCTATTCCTTGTCTTTTTACCATGGCGAAATGAGCAGCCAAGAAAATTGCTGTGAACCAGGGCAAAATCATCACGTGAATGGTATAGAAGCGGGTCAAAGTGTCTCCGGTTACATTCTCCGATCCTCGCAGTAGGGTCAAGAGGAATTTTCCCACAACGGGAACTCCGCCAGCCACTTCTGTGCCAACCGTGGTTCCCCAGAACGAGCGCTGATCCCAGGGAAGTAGATAGCCGGTAAAGCCGAATGCAATAGTCAAGAGCAAAAGAACCACACCCACCATCCAGTTCAACTCTCGCGGGTTTTTGTAGGCACCCTGAAAGAACACCCTGAGCATATGTATGAATAAGGTCAAGATCATCAGGTTGGCTCCCCAGGCATGTATCTGCCGGATCAACCAACCCAAGGGCACCTCGTTCACGATGAATTTGATGCTGACGTAAGCGTCGGCGGCTGACGGCTTGTAGTAGATGGCGAGCATTATGCCGGTGACCACCTGCACCGCGAACAAAAGGAAAGTGATTCCTCCGAAACAGTGCCAGAAACTTACATGCTTGGGAACCGGTTTCTTCAGGAGCTTCCGCAGTCCTTCCCTTATGTCCAGCCGCTGATCTAACTCGCCATATATGACTGGGAAGACGTTTAGGAGTACCCCTACTACCTGTCTTAAATTGAACCTCTCCTCGGTCCATCTTCTGACTTTGCCGCCTATGTCTTTTTTTCCAGCCATCTTTAGCCTCCCTTAGTAACGTAAATCCTGCCCTGCGCTATCTCAGCGTTGTACAGCGGCAGAGGCGAAGGTGCGGGGCCGGAGATTACCTTCCCCTTGTAATCGAAATAGGCAGCGTGACAGGGACAGAACAGGACTCCCTTTTCCTCCAGCCATTCGACCATACATCCGAGGTGGGTACACTTCATGTCCACAGCGAAGAATCCCTCTTTGACGTGGAGCACCATTACATTCTTGCCCTGGAACACCACCGGTTTGGCCTTGCCTGCCGGGAGATCAGAGACATCTCCGACCTCGAGTCTCTGTACGGTTTCGGCTCCTCCCTCCTTTTTGGGTGGGTATATAAATGTAAGTATCACACTCAGGAGGGAGCCCAGGGAGACCACGACGGAACCGCCCAGAAGATAGTCCAGAAACCTCCGACGCGTTATCTTCTGTCCTGCCTTGCTCGTTTTCTCTGTCATGCCCAACGCCACCTTAAACTCCACAAACCCGCTTGTGATTATAGAGAATTTCTCTCAAGCTGTCAACAGAATACTGGCTGTTTCTTCCTCTATGCAACTCTCTCTTGCTCCGCCGGTGATGGTGGAAGGTTAAGGTCTACGTCCCTCCCGTCCATCTTTACGATCCTGCCGGGCGTTCCAACCACGGTAGTGTTGTCGGGAACGTCCTGCATTAATATAAAAGTGTTTGCACCAATTTTTACATTATTCCCCACCTTTATCGGTCCCAGAAGAATCGCCCCGGTTCCGATCATCACATTGTTTCCTATGGTGGGGTGTCTCTTCCCTTTGTGTTTTCCCGTTCCGCCCAGAGTGACGCCGTGGAAAAATACACAGTTGTCGCCGATCTCGGCGGTCTCCCCTATGACTACTCCCATCCCGTGATCGATGAAGAATCCCCTTCCGATCTCTGCACCGGGATGTATCTCTATCCCGGTCAGGAATCTCGCGATTTGAGACAGAAGCCTGGGAATAAAGGGAATACCCAGTTTCCACAGAAGATGCGTGAAACGGTGAATAAGAATGGCCTGAAATCCAGAGTAAAGCAGGAATTCAACGTTTCTGGCAGCAGGATCATTTCTGTAGATCGCCTTGATATCTTCCAGAATGGTAATCACGCTTCTCAGCTAAAGACTAGATGTGGTAAATGTCACCCTCCCCTCGGACCTCCTTGAAAAGATCCGTGCTCAGATATCTTTCGCCCACATCCGGGACGATGACCAGGACTAGCTTACCCCTTCCGGCCCTCTTAGCTACACCGAGGGCTGCAAAGACATTGGCACCCGCGGAGATCCCTACCAGCATACCTTCCTCCTTAGCCAGTCTCTGCGAGGTGCGGATGGCATTGTCATTGGAGACCCGGATTATCTCATCCACGTTCTCCGGTTTGTATACTGAGGGTACGAATCCGGCCCCGATTCCTTGAATCTTGTGAGGGCCGGGCTGCCCTCCAGAGAGGACAGGCGAGTCTTCTGGCTCCACGGCTATGTTCTTGTTACCGTACTTCTTCTTCAAAACCTCCCCGGCTCCAGTAACAGTCCCGCCAGTGCCTACCCCAACAACAAAGAAATCTAACCTCAAATCCCCCAGATCATTAATTATCTCCTCCGCGGTGGTTTTTCGATGGATCTCGGGATTTGCCGGATTGTCAAACTGTTGGGGCTGGAAGTACCCGAATTCTTTCACCAGCTCTTGAGCCTTTTCCACAGCACCTTTCATTCCTTTCGCACCCTCAGTCAAAACAATCTCCGCTCCTAAATACTTGAGAAGAGCTCTCCTCTCCAGGCTCATGGTCTCTGGCATGGTGAAGACGCATTTATATCCCTTCACCGCCGCCACCATTGCTAAGGCTATCCCGGTGTTGCCTGAGGTCGGCTCCACAATGGTCATGCCAGGCTTCAACGACGCGTCTCTCTCGGCGGCCTCGATCATGGAGAGGCCGATTCGATCCTTGACCGAACCGCACGGATTGAAAGACTCCAGCTTTGCGATCAGGGTGGCGTCATTCTTTCCGACAAGCTTGTTTATTCTTACCAACGGAGTTCTGCCGACGGTCCCCAAGATGTTGTTGTAGATCATGTGGGACTCCTTTCGGTTTGCACAAATGTGACAATTGGGCCAGTGCCATCTCTGCCCACGCGGAAAGGAACTCAGACCCAAATACATGGTTAAAGTCGTTCCTCTTTTCTAGAGAAGAACATTGAGATTGAAAAGTGTTTGCTCCAGTCCCGCCCTGGACGGGACAGATGGCCCGAGACGAGATCAGGCTCGCCGTTGGATGGAGGCCAACCCTACCTCTATACTGCTTATGATGTCTCACTTCAGTCTCCATAGATTTGTGCCGAGCTGTCTTAGCAGTCAATATACATAAACGTTATGCAATTTACCCATATTTGCCCATTTGTCAACAGAAAACTCGTCCTGGATTCTTGACGCCTGACCGCTGTCTTTGGCCATTTTCCATTCAGTACCAGCAGGCTTGATCGCCGTTTATGTGCCACGCGATTGTCCAGGGTTCAGGCATAAGGTCATGGTTCACAAAGACATAAGTACCGATGCCCAAAAAGTTCCAGCCCCTGATGACAGATTTTTTTCCAAATCAAGAAAAAAAACTTGACAAAATACTGGCTGGGATTATATAGCCGGTGACATTCCACTATACTGGCGGTTGCTTTTGAAGCAAGCCCGTAGGGGGATAGTGATCAGATACCATAGACAATCTCTCAAAGCCGCTGTCGTTTCCTGCCTCCTGGCTCTCTGGCCTGCTTTGTTGGTTATCGACGACATTTCTGCCGAGTTGGAGCCCGCCTCAGCATGTTTGGATTGCCATAAAAGAGCGGACAGCCTCTTGGCTGAATCGGTTCATCGCATTCGAGTATCGCCTGAGGGGGATCGGGTAACAAACTCTCCCTTCGGTTGTGTGGATTGCCATCCCGGCTGGGAAGCACATCTGGACCAACCCGAGCTTGGAACCATTGAAAATCCGGGAAAGATGGGCCCCTTTGAGAATCTGAAGCTCTGCACTTCCTGTCATTTCAGTCCCCATAGTCAAGAGTCAGCTGAGTTCAATGTCCATTTTAGAAACGGCATAGGTTGCTCCGAATGTCACAGCATTCACCAGCCTACAGCGGAACACCTGCTTGTCAAGCCGAGCAATCAGCTTTGCCTGCAGTGTCACCAGGGGATCGCAACCGTGTTCTTCTCGGTTTCGCGCCATCCCCTGAAGGAAGGTGTGGTAAAGTGTATAGACTGCCACCGGGTATTGCGAGAACCGGGTAAGGCTTTTTCTTTCGCCTCGCCCAATCGCGAATGCTACGCCTGCCACTCCGAGTTTGAGGGCCCCTTTCCTTTCGAGCATGAGGCAGTAAACGATTATGATCTGGAGAAGGAAGGCTGTATCTTCTGTCATGAGGGACACGGCTCGGCCAATCCGCGACTTCTGAAACAGCCGGTGGGACAACTCTGTTTGCAGTGCCACTTCGTGCCCAAACACCTGACCGCGCACGGAGGAATCTGGGCAAAACGGAATTGCCTGGAATGCCATGTGGACGTTCATGGATCCTACACCAGCAGACATTTGTTTGCTGACGATCTTCTTGGAGGAGCATGTTTCGGAAGGGGATGTCACAGTCAATGATCTCTTATGAACAACGAGAGACAAGCCCCGCATAGCTAGGGAAGAACATGAACAGATACATATTGTATTCAGTATCAGTTTGCCTCCTCTTATCCCTCTGTCTTTCGGCTTCGGCACAGGATGAGCTTAGGCTCTCTGGTCGAGCCAAACTGGGTTACCTGTTTATTGATGATGATGGAGAAACCAGTACCACGCAGGAGATATTCAACATCTATTCCGGGTTTACCCTTCAAGATCTCAGTCTAACAGGAATTCTCAAGAAGAATTCCTCGTTTGAGCTCAACCTCTCCAACATAAACAAGGGTAACCGATCTCTGTCTTTCTCTTTGAGGAAACCTGGGCTTTTCTCCTT
Organism: uncultured Ignavibacteria bacterium; assembly: GCA_964348415.1. Taxonomy (GTDB): domain Bacteria; phylum Zixibacteria; class MSB-5A5; order MSB-5A5; family SM1-73; genus SM23-73-3. Next base: position 66,358 of record CAYGCR010000005.1, read on the forward strand.
GAATTCTCGGCTCAACCAGTCCAGGCTCGTTTTGGATGAAGAGGGAAACGTCGAATCTAAAAGAATATCTTCCAGCGTCTCCGGCCACGTTCAGCCAACAGAATTCCTGAAGCTCAAGGCTGACTTCTCCCATTATCTGAGGGAGGGGGATAGAAGGACCTACTACGACGGTTTGGGAATCGGCGGAGGAGAGTACGATCAGTTCTTCTGGTCAGCCGGATTCGGGGGCCAACTCAAGCATAAGAAGAGATTCCTGGACTTCGAATACCGCCCCAGATCGCTCGACGACAGGAAGGATGATCTGCTGGACAGGAAAGGGAGCCGAATTCGAACAAGCTTAAACACGCCGCTGCCTCAGAATGTTTATCTGTCTTTGCAGTACTTGCACGATGAGAACGAGTTGAAGAAATCTGACCTGAAATTGAAATCTGATATATATACAAGCTCCATCCTTCATCAACCCACAAAGAGGGTGGACCTGTCGGCTAAGTTTCTATTCCAAAGGACAGAGAATCAGTCCACCCAAACCACCTCGGAGGTTTCAAGGGGAAATGCACAGGTTTCCTACCGGTTTTACAGAGGTTATCGTGGCAACTTCGGATATGAGTACGAAAAAAGAGAAGATGAAGCCAGTGGGGATGCAGACGAGGGCAAAACCAGCATCAACAGCTATTTGCTAGGTGCGGACGCACAGTTCCTACCGGAGCTCTCTGCGAAAGTGCGTTACGTGTTTCAGAACCGACACGACGGAGACAGGGCCACTCTGACTGGGTCTTACGATGACGAAAGAATTCTGGTCCAAGTTAAAAGCAGACCGTTCAGACAGGTTAACCTGAAACTAAGATATGAAGATAAACGAAGGGATAATCCCGATATCTACTCTTCGGTCCGTGACAAGGGCTTCATCTCCCACGTGGCCATTTCTGTCAAAGAATGGCTGGGATTTCATTTCAACTACTCGCTTTTGGATGTCAAATATGATAACACCGAGGGGAGGTTCGAGACTGACAACAATACCTTCGGTTCTCAGATTGCTCTCAGACCTGTGGAAGAACTGAGCCTTACAGGTGGATGGAATCATATCAACATAAGAGGCGATCTGGATATTCGAAAGGACGGGGTCTGGTTTGGGTTCGACTACGTGTTCATGAAGGATTATTCCCTGCAGGGGAAATATGACGCTTACGATTACGACGATTACCTGGTTCTTTCCGATTACTACGCGGCTAACGTTTACACCATCAGTCTGGTCAGGAAATTCGGCGGAATGTAATACAGAATGCCTCAATACCACTTTCACGAAGGAGGTAAAGCCATGTTGAGATTCAAATCTTGTGGCCCGAGCATAATTGGGCTGCTGGCGCTTTTGCTTTTCCTTGTGAGCTGTACTGAGAAGAAGGAAATCATCCAGGTAGTGCAGGCGGATCTGGGCGCGTACATCGGCTCGGAGGCTTGCCAGAGCTGCCACGCCCTCATCTACGACTCATTCAAGAAAACTGGGCATCCCTATAAGCTGACTCCGGTCGATTCAGCTAAAGAGACCGGGTATTATCCATTTACCCAGTTGCCTGGTCCCCCTCCAGCATATAGCTGGGATGATGTTACCTACGTCATCGGTGGCTTCTGGTGGAAGGCCAGATTCGTCGGGGTTGACGGTAAGATCATCACTGCCGGCGGGAATAATCAGTATAATTTCGAAACGGAAGAGTGGGTGGATTATCACGCAGACGAGGACAAGGATTATGACTGTGGAGGATGTCACACCACCGGCTATTCCTCAGAAGGACATCAGGATGGATTGGAGGGCATCGTGGGAACGTGGGCTTTTCCGGGAATTCAGTGTGAGGAATGTCACGGCAAGGGCAGCCTCCATGCCCGGTCTCCCAAGGATTACTCCATGACCATCGACCGCTCCTCCGCCCAATGCGGGAAGTGCCACTTAAGAGACGATCCGTACGTGATCGACGCAAGCGGAGGGTACATCCGACATCACGAGCAGTACGACGAGATCCTGGCGTCCAAGAAAGCCGGCATGGCCTGTGTGGAGTGCCACGACCCGCACGTGGGTTTGCACAAGTTCAACCCGGAACGGGACCAGGCAATCAAGAACAAGTGCGAAAGCTGCCACTTTCAGGAAACGGCCAGTTTCATGAACTCAGAGCTCGGTCATTATGCTGCCCAGGTTGAATGTATAGATTGCCATATGCCGTATGCAGCCAAATCCGCAACCGCCGTGGATACGCTGAACAAGGCAGATGTCAGGTCGCATCTGTTCGCCATCAACACAGACCCGGCTGCTGAAATGTTCAGCGCCAGCGGGCCGGCGAATGGATATCTGACGGTCGAATATGTGTGTATACAGTGTCACGCCACCAAGGACAAAGCCTGGGCCCTTTCCTATGCTAACAGATCTCACGCTGAACCGGCAGGACCGACCACCTGCTTTGACTGTCACGGCGACGATAACACTGCGGTGCTGGCCGCAGAAAAGCAGTGGGAGAATTCGCAGCACAGCACCGGCGAGAATATCGACCGCGCCAGCAGCACCTCCTGTTCTTACTGCCACAGCAACGAGGGTTTCGTGGCCCTGCTTGAGACTGGAACCAGGATAGGTGTGGAAAACCCCACTGGCATCGGGTGCTTCACGTGCCATGCTCCCCATTCCACCGGCAGCTTGCAAGTAAGGACGGACGAAAGCTACACCTTAGAAAACGGGGTCACGGTCGACTACGGAGAGGGAAACCTCTGTATCAACTGCCACCACTCCAGACGAGACGTGCGTGATTATGTCTACGATGGGGTGGAGATGAGCTCCGATTTTGGACCTCATCACAGCAATCAGGGAGACATGCTGGCCGGAACGGGTGGCTACGAGTACTCAGGTGTAACCTACAGTAACTCTCCCCACACCATTCAGGTTGAGACCGAGGATGGATGCGTGGCCTGTCATATGGGGGTCTCCGATCGGTACTTTTTGGGTGGACACTCGGTGAATATGGAATGGGAGGAGGAGGAACACACCGATGCCTGCGATCAGGCCGGCTGTCACGGAAGCATAGGCACCTTCAACTATAAGGGTGCACAGACTACGGTAGAAGCATTGCTGGAGGAATTGAGAGAGAGGCTTTACGCCGCAAACCTTCTGGACGAGGATGGTTATCCCGTCGAGAGAGTGGTAACCACTGCGGATTCGGCCGGCGCAGTTTACAACTATGCATTTGTCGAGGAAGACCAAAGCAGAGGCGTACACAATACCGCTTATGCCGTGGGGCTGCTGCAATCCACTTTGGACTTTCTCGGTGCTGAGCCAGGATTATCCGCGGTGGAGGTGACTACCCCGCCTACAGTAGATGGATTCGCCACTGATGCAGCCTGGTCTCAGGCCGAAGAGTTCACTGTCTCCCTGGGGGATGGCATGGAAGACTTTAGTTGTGGTACCTGCCACTCTCTGAACAGTTCGGTTCAGGTTAAGCTCAAAGCGGTCTACACCCCGGCCAAGCTATATGTTCTGGCAAGCTGGCCTGACAATACCGCCAGCTTCACCAGATCAGGTTCCTGGTCATTTGGCACCGGATCCTGGACAAGGCCGAATTCCAGCCAGTCAGAGGACCGTATTGCCTTCTTCTTCCCGATTGGCACCATAGGAGGAGATGATTACAGCACCGGTGGCTGTATGACCAAGTGCCACACCGACGGCAGCGGAGTCTATCTCACCACTGGCCGGGCTGACATGTGGCATATGAAGGCGGCCCGGTCTTTGGGAGTCACGTCCGCTTCGGGCAGCGGTCTCAGCATAGACGGAAACACCCATGAGGTGACGGGCGGAACCCTGTTCATGACAGGCTGGATGGACGACAAGTATGTGGACGAGTGGCGCGATCACGAGGATGTCGGCCGGTACGGAGATGACGGATCCAGCACCTACTCTCATAACCGTATCTTAGACAGTAGCCGACCCAAATATATGGAGAGCAACCCGACCGACTTCATGGATGCCATGGTTCTTACTCAGGCTGAGATCGACGCCGGGGAAGCGACGGGCGATGCTACCGATGGGGTGAGCGATGATTCGGCCGCGGTTTACTGGCCCAACTACGCTTCGCTGAAGGCTGTTGTTCCGGAGCGAATCCTCGACGATCCCACAGGAAGCCGAGGAGACATAACTCAGGCCGCCTCCTGGAGCTATGGAACCTGGACCACGGAGATCGTTCGGGACTTAGATACTGGCAACGATGACGATGTCCAGTTTACCCCAGGGAATGCGTATACCTTTGGCATCTCCATCATGGATAACGGAGGCGGACACGATCATAAGCCATCAGGTAAACTTACCTTGAAACTGATTCAGTCCAGCCCGGTACCCGCTGCGAGATGGTGGCAAGTTCAGAGATAAGAAGACCTGAGGGACAAAGCGAAATGAGAAAAAGCCCCGCCCGGAATAGGCGGGGCTTTTGATTTTGGCGTCACTTTCCATCGGTGGCTGAACGCTTAGCCGAACTGCATTGAATCACGGCTTCTTGTGCAAACGGTATTTCTTCATCTTATTGTAAAGGGTAACCCGGTCAATTCCCAGCATCTGGGCTGAACGGGTTATGTTCCAACCCGCCCGTTCCAACACGTTCTCTATGTGAGCCTTCTCCACCGACCGGAGCTTCTCGTCTTCAGGCAAAGCCCCGGGAACGCGGGGAATGGGAAGATCACCTGCGGTGATGCGGGAACGTTTGGCCACGATGATGGCTCTTTCGATCGCATTTCTCAGCTCTCGCACGTTTCCCGGCCAGTCATACTTGTTCAATAGGTCCCAGGCCTCTGACGAGAATCCGGTTACACGCTTATTGAGGCTTCGCGTGAACTCCCTGAGGAAGTAATTGCCGAAAAGCGGGATGTCGAAACGTCTTTCCCTGAGGGGAGGGACGGTAATGGAGAATACGGTCAACTTATAAAACAGATCTTCCCGGAATCTTCCCTCTCTGACGGCCAGCAGCAAATCCCGACTGGTGGCCGAAATGAGGCGGATATCGAGATGGACAACCTTGTCACCACCCACTCGCGTGAATTGCCCGGTCTCGATCAGCCGTAAGAGGTCTTTCTGAGCCTCGGGGTCAATACTCCCTACCTCGTCCAGAAACACGGTGCCCCCATTCGCCATCTCGAGTTTCCCTCGGCGCTCGTATGAAGCACCGGCCAAGGCTCCCTTTTCATAGCCGAAAAACTCGCTTGTTGCGGAGCCTTCGGTCAACGTACCGCAGTTGATGGTAACGAATGGGTAGAACCGTCTGATGCTCTTTGAGTGAATGGCCCTGGCGATCAGCTCTTTTCCGGTTCCACTCTCTCCTTTGATCATCACCATACTGTCGGAAGCCGCGATGGTCTCGATCATGTCAAAGATCTCGGACATGGTTACGCTTTGTCCAAGCATCCCGTCCATTTCATACAGCTCCTGAACTCGCCCCTCGAGAAGACCATCACCCGAGGCCAGACTTCTTCTTTTGACCACACCGGCCACCAGATGGGAGAGGTAATCCGGGTCCACTGGCTTGGTGACGTAGTCGTACGCCCCTTCTTTCAGGGACTTCACGGCCGTGTCCACGGTGGCATAAGCCGTAATCATGATGATGGTGGTCTGGGGAGCGGTTTTTTTAACCCTCTGCTGCAGCTGCATCCCGTCCATGTCGGGCAGCCTTATGTCTAGGAAGATGATATCCCACCGCCCGGCGTGGAGTTCCTTCAGAGCCTGATCGGCGTCGGCTACTGCTTTCACCTCGTAACCATCTTCTTTAAACCATTTGGTCAGCGAATCCCGCACGCTGAGCTCGTCGTCCACCACCAGAATCCTAGTCAATTTATCGTTTCTCCTCGTATTCAAGGATTCAGCCTTCGGTGAAACTGACCTGGGCCAGACATGGGACATTCGAGCCACAGGACCGCCTGTCCCCCTCCACCGGTAATATACGATGCTCGCTGTTCAGAAGGCAGTATGTTACTGGGGCAGGGCGAAAGGTGAACCTCTCGCCTCGCCAGACGGAATCAGTCTTCGGCCCCTCCAATTGCGATCGCCATGTCATGATTCAGTAACTGGCGGATTCTACCAGGCTTGCTTCCCTGACATGATGAGCTCGGTCGCCAATCTCAAACAGACCGGGCCAGGCAGGATCTGATTGAGATATCTAATGTTGGCTCCCCCATCAGGAAGAGTGTCGCCAATGTTATCTACCTCTATGCCCCTGTGTTTGAGCAGAAATTTCAGATGCTGAGCTTCCTCTTCCAGAAACTTCGTACTCCCTGCGCCAGTGTAATACTTCTTCAGGTCAGATTCATCCTGGGACGACTCTATCGTCGCCATCCATCCCACCCCATAGGGATCTTGCTGCAGCAATTCCGGACGCTGTCCCAGTTGAGGATTAGGCCGCACCAATCGCCCCGAAAGCGGTGCAGTCAGGGGGATGACCCCCGCCGGGGTACGGACTTTCCCAAACAGTCGATTTTGCAACAGCATCGTATCCAAAGCGCACAGCTCGACCTCTGACGCGGCAGGAAGCACGTACGCCAGCAGCTTGTCAATCCCCAGCTTCCAGGTCCGGCCCTCATCGCGACGGATCCACAGATGGGTAGGGTGTAAATGCAATCCCTCGTCCACCTCACCAGCCGAGAAGGTAAAAAACAGAGGTTTCTTTGAATCTGCGCCCGGTGCACAGATTCTTTCTGATGACGCCGGAACGCTGGATTTGACTCTCTTGCCCCGTAACCTTTCTCTTTTCGACCTGACCTGAGATCGCATCACCTCATCGAAATCACAGTGCTCACAGTCATAGTCGAGCGGACATAGCTTGAAGGAGATAACTCCGGCGGTCATCCAGATGCAGCGATTTTGCACGGTGCCACTCTCAGACTTCTGTTTAATTGAGACTCTCTTTTTCATAAGCTCACACTGCTTCTTGATTAGCCTTCGTTAGTAAACTGTTCTTTCGTTCACCTCTTTGTAACTGAAGTACTGCTATACTCATCCCGCATCAGTGCGCTCCCTGAAAGTCCGGATGCTCTCGATGAACTGGCAGTCGGTTCACAATCCACCGATATACCAAGATCTCAACAGTGATGATAGTAATCACCAGGATCAACTCGTTCCAATTTACAAACTCACGGTGCGGAAGTTTCCAGTTGAGCGCAATCATCGAAACATTGAAACGATTCACCACCACACCGAGGATGGTAAGAAAGGCTGTAAACCGGACAAGACCCACGTTTCTGTTTCTGACTGCATAGGCGAAGAGCAAACAAGGAAGAAGCACGAAGATGATGATCTCCACCAGGAACCAGTGTCCGTAGGATGTGTTCAGAAGATTCCAGTGATCTCCCCGAGCAATACCCATGATCTTCAGTCCAAGGTAGGCAAATAGAGCCAGCGAAGCTGCCTTCCCCAGACCGAGGGTGAGATTGGGAAGGCTGGCCAGATAGCGAGCGTCGACTCTGTGTTTGAAAAAACGGGACGCCAGCGTGCTTTCGGCGATCACTATCGACAGCCCGGCTGCGACGCTGGAGACAAAGAAGAAAATCGGGAGAAACGAGGAATACCACAGCGGATGCAGCTTTCCGGGAGCCAGGAGAAAAAGCGCGCCGAGAGCGGACTGGTGAAGAAAAGAGAGGGTCACCACCAAGATGGTAGCTCCGACGGTCAATCTCAACGCCCATCCACGGAATCTCCTCGAATTAAGCCACTCGAAGATGGGAGGACAAAGCTCCACGAAATAGAGAGCCAGGTGACAGGCCACCGACCAAGCCACGAAAAACAGAAACGAGGCTACCCCGTATGAAACGAGCATAGGGAAGGGGAGCCGCCACGGATGGCCCAGATCCATTAAGAGAAAGATGACCGCGAAGGTATATCCCAGAAAGCCCAAAAGGACAGCTGGCCGGAGAAGTGGGCGGTATTCCTTAAGGCCTAAGAGGTATATGGTTGCGCCCATCACATATCCTGAGCCCGCAAGAGGAACCCCGGTGAAAAGCCCCCAGCTAAGAAAGAGACCCCAGGGCTGATCGTGCGAGGCATGCGTGACGGCGCCCAGGCCTTGGGTAATACGCATAACCAGGACCGGTAGGCCGATCAGAATGATGATTCCGGCCACTATGTTGAATGGCTTAATGATTCCTTTTATGTAGTCCTTGACGGTGGATCCCAAAAATATCCTCTCTCGCACCCATGCCTGGACGATGGTCGCTTTTCCCACGTGCTCGCTCATAGTTGATCCTCCTTTTCCTCTGGAATTGTCTCCTCATCCGCGTCCACCTCTCCCCGATGTCTGGTAGACATGTAGAGACCCCCGAGAAGTACAGGTCCAATCACAAGCACGGCAGAAATCATGGAAAGGAAGCCTCTGGTCAATTCCGGATAGGGCTTGGTGCCAAGGTCTGTGGGGAACCCCAACTTCTCAAAAGGTACTCCTGAAATATAGAGCCAAGACGTTCCCCCAACTTCGTGCTCACCATAGATATGGTTGATGTATCTGTCCGGCTGATCCATGATTTTCTTCCTGGCAAGCTGGATCAGTTCACTGCGTTTCCCGAAAGTCATGACCTGCAGCGGGCAGGCCTCCATACATGCCGGAATACGACCTTTAGAGGTCTTGGTATCATAGCACATGGTGCACTTTGTGACTCCGGGGGAAAACGGATTGTCGTATTCATAAGCCGGGACATAGAAGGGGCACGCAGTCATACAATATCGGCAGCCTATACAGATGTTCTTGTTATAAACGACCGGTCCCTCTGGCGTCTTTCTGAAAGCGCTCACCAAGCAGGCAGAAGCGCAGGCCGGCTCGTCGCAATGCCTACACTGGTGTTTAACGTAAACCGGCCGTCCACCCGGCTTGGGGTTGGAAAACCGATTGACCACCGTGTAGTTCTGGGCATCGGTTCTTCTAATCGAGTCAAAAACGGAATTATCTTCAAGGGGCACCTCTGGCGGAGGCAGTTTATTCTCCTTGTTGCAGGCCTCCTCACATTTCCGACAGTTTCTGCCAATGCATAAAGTCAGGTCAGTAAGTATACCGTATCGATTCGGGTAACCAGAAAAATCTTCAACAGCAAGTGCCCTGTTCTGACCTCCCACCAGGCTCGAGGCTCCGATCGCGCTAACAATCTTCAGGAATCCTCTCCGGTTGATTGCCATTGTACCGTCCTCCTCTTCGTATCGTTTCTCCAAGCCAATCAGCTAATGGAAACTCAGGCAAAGCACTTAATCGGCCAGCCGTTGCGCTGCTCGGAATCGAAGACCTTCCTACCCCTTCTCTCCCGGGCTGCTTTCGGGATATTCTCGTCCGTCATCATGGCAGTTAACGCAGGATGGTTTTTCGTCGAACTTACGCTCCACATGGCAGTCCGCACAATCCATCTCTCCATGCATCTCATCCAGGATCAAGCCGGTGACAGCGTGCTTGAAGGTATCGGTAGTCCAGTCGCTGTGACAGGCGTCGCAATCTCGGTCGAGCTTGCCAATCTTGCGTCCGGCAGGATGGCAGGCCCTGCAATCCAGACTCTGATGATGCCGACTCAGCGGCCAACCCGTGCGAGCATGAGTGAAACCAGCTGTTTCCTCCTTGGCATGGCATTCGGCACACCTGTCCATGTCATGGCAGGAGGCACAAGGTTTGTGGTGTTCCACTATGGTTTTGACGCGCGCCGGCCTTTCCCCCTCGGCATGACAACGTTGGCAGCTCTCCTCGTGATGGCAGTCAACACACCCCAAGCCAAAAAGATGTATGTGTTCCTTGTGGTGGAAGGTGACCACGGTGCCGCCATTGTAATCGGTCTGATATATTCTTTTGTCCGGCTCTTCAATGTTTGGATGCAGTAAGCCCATAATGTCAGTCGTGTCCGTGATTTCAGGTATCCTCGCTTCAGCCGTCCTTCTTGCATGACACACAGTACACTCCGTATCATGGCTCCATTCTCGGTGGCAATTCATGCATTGACGGTGGTAGGCACCCTTGAGACTAGGCTGATTCAGGTTTTGAGGATTGGACGGACCTCCGTGGCATTCCCGGCAGGGTGGTATGTGGCCGGCCGGGCTATGATGATGACAGACCACGCATCCTTCCGCCATTCCCGCCATCTCGGCGTGCAGTTTATGAGGGAAGATCACCGGCACATATAGATCGATGAGTTGATCTAAGATGACGACGGAAGGACCCTCCTCCGGGGAGTGAGCAACGACGACCCTGGAGAAGCGGGGACACCGCCTCAAACAGGGTGCCTCCGCAGTGGGGGTGGAGCACGTGTGGCAGTCGCCGCAGGATACGTGTGAACCGCTTGGCAGGACTGGTTTCTCTTTCTCTCCGATGGCACCGGCGGCCATAAGAGCGGCCAAGGCTCCCCACACCAAGAGGCCAGCTATCATTGCTTTCCTGATCACCATACCTCCCTGTTTTGCAGTCATCCCTCTCTGCCTGCGCCTGTATCAATCTGCGAGTAATCGCCTAAAAGAAATCTCGGGCCACCTTCTCCCATTGCTCGGAGGTCAATTCATCTCCCAAATCAGGCTTGATTTCCCCTCCTTCTTGTAGAACGGGGTGACTACTCGGCACCAGGGCGGCCACCAACTGCTCTTTGACCGCCTGATTCCATAGCGCAAGCATCTCACCGGAAAGGAGATTTTTCGATTCTCGAGCCAGGCGGATCGGCATGATTTTCAAGATCCAATTCTCCTCCGGGTCTTCCTGGCTGAGCAGCTTTGGATTCCTCACAATCTTCTTATTCACGTCCACGATTCTGCCGCTGAAAGGAGAAACCTGGAGCAGCTCTCTTTCTCCTCTCTTCACTTTCCAGACTTTGTCCCCCTGGTGGATCCTGTCGCCTTGGCTGGGCAGCTCAATCTCTCCAATTGAGCCGAAAACTGAAGAGGCGAACTTATCCATTCCCACGTTCACTAGGTCGGGTTGAACAACTTCTGCCCAAGTGTGGCTTGGGTGCGCGAAGAATCCCTTAAGAATTTGCAGAGATTCAGTAACCGATTCCCTGACCGGAACGCGACGAGGAGCGTTCAGTACTCTCCAGAAAACAACGAATATCACAATGAACGCGGCCCCCACTAAGTAGGCGTTAGCCGTAGTGCTAGCTATGAATTCCAGTAGATTCTGCATCTGCAATTTCGTTCCGTGTAATGAAGGTCTTGGCGTTGCACGTCGGTCGTGCGTGACGAGGCGTCTTGACCCTGTCTCCGACATTATCCAAAGAATTCTCCTGCAATCTTCTCCCATTGTTCGGGAGTGAGTTCATTTCCCAGGTCCGGCTTTATTTCTCCGCCTTCCTGCAGAACTGGAAACTCGGCCAGGCCGAGGGACGCCACTAATTGCTCCTTGACAGACTGATTCCAGCGACGGAGCATGCTGCCGTGGAGAAGGTTCTTCAACTCCGTCTTAAGTCTTGTCGGTCGGACCTTCAGCACCCAGTCATTTTCAGCGCCATTCTGGGTGACCGCCTGAGGGTTCCGAGCCAGATCCTGGTTCACCTCCTCCACTCTGCCGCTGATGGGAGAGGTTTGATGCAGATGTCGTTCGCCTCTTCTCAGTTTCCATGCCTTCCCACCTTGCTGGATTATGGTTCCAGGCTCCGGAAGAGCCAGCTCTTCCACCGACCCAAAGACCGACTTGGTGAACCCATCAGATCCCACCGCAACCAAGTCGGGTTCGAGAACCTCGACCCACGCGTGCCCCGGATGGACGAACACACCCTCCAGCAATGCAGGTACCTTGGCTTTCGCGACCTTCTCCTGCGGAACTCTGCCGCGTCTCCTCTGCAGCCAAGTTCCAATGCCAATCGCGGCCACTATGAAGACTACCCAGAGTATTATCGACATGCTTCTCACCTCCGTCCTGTCACCAGTATTGACCGATCAGCGAGCTGGTCCGTAAGATGGCCCCCTCCTCTCACGCCATGTGCCAGCTGCGACCGCTATCGCCAAGAAAACCGCGCCTACTACTACTGACATCGCTCTCACCTGACCTTTCAGTATGCCGTTCAGACTTTGGCCGCTGCGTTTCTAATGCAAAGAAGATGCCAATAAGTCACTCCACCCAGACATGAGCCGTTAAGCCTAAGTTTGCCTTTGGGTTGTCCGGGAGATTTATATGTCAGACGGCCAGGCCACTTGGAGATTCGTCACGGCCAGTGTTGAAGATTTCAGCATCCATACGTCGAGTGAGATGCTTCCATTGGGCAACTGTCTCTCGACCAAAAGCTAAGGCGACTGATGAGAACTTCGACATCGAATGTAGCAATTCTCTGCAATATTCGAGAGTTCAGCCGATGTTGACAGTGATTTGATGCAATTGCTCGCGCGTGATCGCTGGATTTGGAGACACCGCTGTTTAATTCGGAGCACGATCTAGAAGATTCTCAAGTCTCCGTTCCCGGCAATGCGGGCCTGGAGAAGAGCAAAGCAGACGAGACCTGCAAGAAGAGAGGAGAGCAACAAAAGTGAGAGTTCTGTTGCGGTTTCTCCATTCGTGGGTCACCAGTTGGCGTTTTTCGCAGGAGGTCCTTGCGGACAAATCAGTTCTGGATCAGTAGCCGGATTTCCATAGGCCGCTTGCGAAGCGAGCTTGCGGGGGAAAACCGCTTGATGCCGACAATCTTCTGGCAAGGCAGACCAGGGAAGCAGAGAGAGAACCTCAAGATCGCCATGGGCACCCGTTCGCGAATAGTCAGCCGAGTGGTAGGATGGAGCTGTAGCGCCGGGCATGGACCCGAGCGGCAAGTCCGGTGATTAGAAGAAAAGCGACGCCACCTCCGGCAGCGTCGCCTTCTCACAATTCGTGCTACTCAATAGCGCAGTGGTTACTTACCCTCGGCTTCCGTCTTTTTCAATTCCTCCATAGTAGGTTTGTGGTGCTCCACCAGTTTTATGGCCTCCTCATACTTGAATCCTTCGAAGGTGGGGCTCTGTTTGTTGTGGCACGCCACACAGAGTTCCTCAGTCGGCTTCACCAGTCCGTCCGCTATTGCCTGTTTCTCGTTGTCTTTCTTATTGTGAGACTTAAGATAGTCGCCTGCAGGACCGTGGCATACTTCGCAGGTAACACCTTCCTCCATGCTGTATTTTTCACCCTTAAGCTTAGCAGACGCCTGGTATCCAGCGACATGGCACACCAAACATTTCTCGCTCTTCTGGGGATCTTCGATCTTCAGATTCTTGGCTACAGTCTGTGCTTTTTCGCCTGCCAGAGCCGTGTACGCGGCGGCATGCTTGGTGGCCGCCCACTTGTCGTAGATTTTCCCCCAGGTCGCCGTGTTATGACACATCTTGCACTTGGTCGCACCGACGTAAGCATGCTCTTTTGCCTTCGTGGTATCGGCCTTCTCAGATGCAGCCTTCGGAGTTGAAGCTTTGGGTTTCTCCTGTGAAACGGCAAATCCCCACCACAGAAGGGAAGCGCCAAAAAACAAGACCAAGATCGCGGTGAGTTTCTTCATTTTCTCTCTTCACCTCCTTCATCGATTGTTGCGAGGTCCGGTTTCATCGCAACCAATGTAACTCGGGTACCGAGGCTTGTCAAGGACAAATTACATGTAAAACCCAGCAGAGTGCCTCTCGCGTCGAAAAAACCTTTCACACAGAATTCTTGATGCCAGCAGAGACCGGGAAGTTCGCTGATTTATTGTGTAAATTCTTTTGTGTAAAATTATGTTTGGTTAGATAACTAGGTAGGGCATATCCATTTAGTGAGATTAGAAAGGAGGATGTGCCCTATGCGAGAAATAGACTTCTCGGAGGCTAATTTACGGAATCGTCGGTTTGGAGTCAACAGTTTTTGGAAGGAGTTGCAGGGAGAGGCCAAGCGATTTATTAAGGTTAGGCTGGAGCGGGCATTAGTTGTGGAGCAGGGGAGGCGTGTGGGTTGTGGTAGGTATAAGCATAGCCCGAGGCGATGGGGTTACCGTAACGGCAGTTACGAGAGGGACTTATTGACCAGTTATGGTTGGATAGAAGGTTTGGCGGTGCCTCGGGTAAGAAAGGGGGGGATGGAGTCTGAGGTATTGGAGCGATACCGTCGTCGTCAGCGAGCTTTGGATGGGATATTGTTAGAGGCCTTTTTGTTGGGTCATTCTACCCGCAAGAGCATTCGGTGGTTTAAGAGGGTATTTGGGGCGGAGATTAGTGCTCAGGCGGTATCGGACATTGTGAAGGAGTTAGATCAGCAGGTTCAGGATTATCATGGGCGGCGGTTAGGGGATCATTACCGGTTCTTGTATTTGGATGGGTTATGGATCACCTTAAGCAAGCCGGTTAAGGTGAAGAAGGTGTTGTTGGTGGCTTTGGGTGTTAAGGAGGATGGTAGCAAGGAGCTTTTGAGTTTTCAGTTGGCTGGCCCCGCCGATGGCGGGGAGGCCAGCTGGTGGGGTTTCATCAGTGATCTGAAGC
>CAYGCR010000006.1:0-51122 GCA_964348415.1 uncultured Ignavibacteria bacterium
GGGCCTCGGACATGGTCATCATCCGGTTACGAACCAGAGTATCTCCGGTCACCGGATCGGTAATATGATGGAAGATGCTGTGTCTGGTATAAAGGTCGGGATAAGGGTAGAGGTAGATGTTATTCCAGAACGAACTCACACTGCAATAGGCAGAAGGATTGGTGCGGGTCCAGGTTAGAGGAACCACGAACGAGGCAATGGAATCAGTCGAATCGACGACGATGTCGTTGGTAACCAGCAGGGGGAACTGGACGGTATAGGGTCCTGCGCCCACATCCACCTCGCAGTCGTAGCAGGTGACGTTCAGGGTATCACATTCTCCGTGGTCGCTGGTATCCTCCGGACACTGGCCCCAGGAAAAGGTGCTGGAAAGCAAGATCGAAACCCCAAAAACCAACAGGGTCAGAAAAACCTTTTTCATGTTACAACTCCTTTGATAAGAGGTTCTGATTCACGCTGGAAGGACCTGCTTCCAGATTGTCATTGACAGCCGATAACTGATTGCCCGTACGGTCCTGGACGTCAATTAAGGTCAGGGTACTGCCTCAATTCTCACCCCCTGCGAGGAGACGACCAAGAGTCTCATTCATGTTAAGTCTCAGTTCACATTTCGCTTACGGTGAGGGGCAAAAATTATGCCACCGTAACCGCTTGGAGAAGCCATTTGGGTCGGAACACCCATACCAGCCTAAGCCTATGGTAGTTCTAAGTGTCACCAGTCCGTGGTGGGGACTGAATCGACCGTGGTTAAAAGCGGCACGTTTTCTAAACAGCCTCTCTCACCTCGGTATGCATTCTAATTTTCAATTGTTGCAGACAAATGCTCATCTCATACGTACGCCAAGAAAGAGCACTTGCGGCACAACCTTCTACTTTAAAGATAACGCGATTATCCCTTTTGTCAACCATAAAAACGACAAGTTATGTCCTGATTAAGTCAAAACTGCCAGCCCAGACTCCTCTTCTTTGCCTGCAACTGAAACTGGCACCACTGACCCTAACCAAGACGCCGGATGAGGCTGTCTAACGGAAGGTCAGTCTGAGGCTTTCAGTCTCCCACCTGGGACGCACACGGATCGTATCCGCATACGTGGCAAAGGGTTCCAATGGGACAAAAGTGTCGGTTTGACCCAGGGAAAGATCGCCGTTTCCATCTGAGTCGATATATCCACCTAAGAAGTACTTCCCCGGCAGCACTCTTTCAAAGAGGAAAGACTCGGGTCGGGCCAGCATTATTTGATATGAGAGCTTAGGCTTTTCCAAAGACCAGAGCGTCAAAACTATACTCTTCGGCTCCTCCTTGCCTACCATTTCCACGCTTCCTGAAACGGCACCCAGATTGGCGGGGTCAGATGTCACAAACCTTGAGGTGAACGCCGAGTCAGTCGTGGATCTATTGCCCAATAGATCGGACACTAACGCGCCCAGGAGCCTAATCTGATATTTCATATTTCCGCAAAGCAGCGAGTCGGGCGCAAAAACAAATTCGTTTGAACTGCTCCACCAGCTTTTTCCCGACACCTGAATCTGGTCTGAATCGTTCAACGAAAAAGCGGCCTCCACCGACTTCCGGTCAGGAGGTTCGTCAAAGGTGAGCTTTGTTTTCGTGTCAAGCGGCACGTCCGTCTCCCCGTCCTGGGGTGAAATTCGAGTTATTTGAGGAGCCAAGGTGTCAAAAACCTCGGATCCTTCAAACAGACACATATTATTTGAAGCTGTGTCCAGGAGATTGCCGGCTTTGTCTTGTGCTTCCAGAACGCTCAATTGATACTCTTCTCCCGGACTGATCTGTTCCGTGAGAAGAAATATCTTTCTGGCATCAGCTCCCTGAAAAAAGACAGAGGTTATCCCCACAGCTCTTTGGCCCGAGGCCGGAAGAATCTTGAAGTTGTCAGGATCCGGGATAGGCTCACCTGCGAGCTCCTCATCGAATTCCAACTTTACCAGGTTCCTATTCATGCTGAAGCAGCGGAGCAGGCTTGGCCGGGCCTTGTCTCTCCTGGCCAAGATGAAATCCACATGAGTTCTTGTCGTAACTTGCTCAGTCAACTCCACGTCCTTGGTGGTCATCCCAATAGCCTCCTTTTCCCAGTTCCAGGCTAAATCTCGATTCGCGTCCTGAACTGCAAACAGTCGATATTGGCCCGGACTCAAATTCTCCAAAACGTATTCGCCCCCGCTATTTGTCTGCGTAGCATAGTCAGGTTTCTCCTTTTTGGGATCGATCTCAGTTCTATCCTCAGAAATAAGGTATGCCCAAATGCTTATTCCCATCTCTCTCCCCAGCCCAACTTCCTTCTTTGTCCATACCTCTCCGGAGATTTTGCGGTAATCCAGTCTGCTTCCGGTGGAGAATGCAAAAGTGTAGGATTGGCTGAGGCGGTTTCGTCTCAAATCTTGAGCATCCGTACCGATGGAGATCACGTATGTTCTCTCAGGTTCAAGAGGCTCTTGAGGCGTAATGACCAATTCTCTTCCTTTCCAGCTAAAGTCAGGAGGCTTCTTGGGAAGGGGCGAGATGAATATTGATTCTTCGGTCATCCTGGCCAGCATCCTTTCAGAGAACGTAATCTTGATCTTAGAATCTACGTCGACATGTGTGGCGTCTGGGGTGGGTGACACCGCTAACACTTCCGGAGGTGTGGTATCTTCCGGACCACCGGGCGGCATACCCTCCTTAGCACACTCCGAGAATATCAGGCAGGCAGCAAGTAGAGTAAAAACAAACGTCTTGCTTGTCTTTGCGGTCATTTGCAAGGAAGAGTGGGTACTGCACTGCGCCGTACGGGCGACCCAGAATCCGACGGCGCGAATCAACAGATCGGATTGCAGGATTGAGACGTGCTGTACACAGCCATTGACAAAGAACCCTACCGTTAGAGGATGATTAGTCCTACCTCAGATTCTGAAGCTTTTCTCTCAGCTTCTGGTTGTCCTGACCTAACTTAAGTGCCTCTTCCCAGGCCTCTTTGGCCTTCTTGGTCTGGCCCAGCGCGTTGTAAATATCCCCGAGATGCTCGTGGATGATCGGATCGTCTTTCTCCACGTCCAGCGCCTTCTTAATCTGGGCCTCGGCTTCATTAAGCCGTCCTAACCGGTACAACACCCAGCCATAACTGTCAAGGTACGCCCCATTGTCGGGATCATATTTCAGAGCCCTTGTGATCATGCCCAGCGATTCCTCCAGCCTTATGCCCTTGTCCGCCAGCATGTACCCGAGATAATTCAAAGCCGGGGCATGCGTGGAATCGATCCGAATGAGCCGTTCAAACGTGGCCGCCGCATGGTCGAATTGTCCACTCTGCTCATAGGTGGATCCGAGCGCAAAAAGGATTCTGGTGTCGTGTGGACTTTTGTCGGATGCCTTTCTTAACACCGCAATGGCCGAATCATACTGCTTCTCTTGCGCGTAAGCGTTGCCCAAAAGGAACAGGATTCCCACTTTGTCTTGTACCTTCCCAAGTGCTTCATTGTAGACCTGGATGGCCTTTCTTGTGCTGTCCTGGTTCAAGTATACCCATGCCAGGCTGAGCCATCCATCGGGCACAGAATCTGCCAAAGCCACGGCAGTTTTGAATTCGGCTTTTGCTCTCTCGAGATCTCCTTTTTCCGAGGCAATCTTCCCCAGGTAATAATGAACTTCAGCATCGTTGGGTTGCTGCTGAATATACAAAACGAAAAGGCTTTCTGCTTTTTGGTAGTCACCTTGAGAAAGAAAAAGGGCGCCCAGTCTTTTTTGCGAAAGAGGGTCGTCCGGAGAGAAGAGAGAGTGGGCCTCCGCCTCTTTTGTGGCCTCGTCCAGCCTCCCCGTTCGGTAGTAAAGGGTGATCAGTCTGTTTCTCAGGTTTTGATTCGTCGGCTCCAGCTCAAGAAGTTTCTCATAAGACTCTATTGCTCTGTCCAAGGAATCCTGGGCCTCATAGGTATTGCCCAACCCATACAATGCTTTTCCGTTGTCGGGTTTGACGTCCAGCACCTTCCTGTATTCTGAGATAGCTTCATTATACTCCCCTGTTTGAGACAGAAGTTTCGCCAGCTGCAGATGGATGGTGGCGGAGAACGGCTGAAGGGAGGCCAGCTTTCTCCAGTAGTGAATCGCCGTATCTACGTCTTGCTTCTGTTGCCACAATACGCCCAGATACCACAGAGAGTTGAGATCGGTGGAATCCAGCTCAATCGCCTTGGAATATGCTTCAATCGCGCTGTCAGGTTGTGCCAAGGCCCGGTAACATTCTCCCAGCAGATGGTAGGTTCTGGCATCCTTGGGCTGGATCTCGGAAGCCTCCTTTTTGGCCGACTCCACGTCTTTCATGGTAAGATAGGCGCGAGCCAGTGCGTATCTTATTTCCGCGACGTCAGGTTGGAGGTCTTTAGCTTTCTTGTACTCCTCGATAGCGGAGCGGTAATCGCGGGACAGCTCGTACAAATCCCCATTCACGAAGTGCTCAAAGGCTCGCGGATCCATCTGGTCTTTGAGCCCTTCGTTTTGCTCGGCTGATTCACCACAGAGTGGATGCAATAACAAACAAAGCAGCAGGCACATACAGGATCGCAGAGTCAGCTTTCCTGCTACAGGTATGGAGAATCTTCCCCCTGAACGCTTCATCTTACGCAATTTATCCTTCCACTCCTAAAAGACAAGGAAAAATGTGCATCGTCGCCTCTCCGGTTCAACATAATCCTGAGCAGCACCACTTCCGCAGTGATGAAGCCTGAACGCGCCCAGCAAGAATTCTCTTGACACATCCATTTATACATGTTAGTTTTTCCGAAAGTTTGCGCTGACGAAAAATGTTGCTTTTTTGCCATGAGCTTATCCTGTTGTCACTATCCTTTCCACCGTAGTGATCCACGCAGGCCAACCCGTTTAAGTCGAGGAGGTGAAGGTTGGAGAATCAAAGGGGAAACAATTCAAGATCAAGTAACGAATTTGAACCTTACGTCGGGCCGACCCAGAAGATGGCAGAGATCACCTTGCAGGCGGTGGTTTTGGGGATCATCCTTTCCGTTGTTTTTGGCGTGGCCAATGCATATCTGGGTCTGAAAGTGGGCATGACCGTATCGGCCTCCATTCCCGCTGCGGTCATATCCATGGCCATACTTCGCGGCTTATTCCAGAGAGGAACGGTTCTGGAAAACAACATAGTCCAGACTCTGGGATCCACGGGGGAGTCTTTGGCTGCAGGAGTGATCTTCACCATTCCCGCCTTTCTCATATGGAACCAGACCATTCCGGGTTTCTCCCACCAGATCTCCAACCTGGACATCGTATTTCTTTCGCTTCTGGGAGGAGCTCTGGGGATACTGTTAATGATTCCCCTGCGAAGATACCTGGTGGAGCGTGAGCATGGCAAGCTGAGATTTCCTGAAGGGACCGCCTGTGCTGAGATCATCAAGGCGGGTGACGAAGGCGGAGGCAAGGCGAAAACCGTGTTTGCCGGTTTGGGTCTGTCAGCTTTGTACAAGATCTTGATGGGGGGATTCAGGTTATGGCCGGAGATACCGAACACCGACTTGAAGTTTTTCAAAGGAGCCAACGTGGGCATAGACGCCACCCCGGCTCTTCTGGGGGTGGGATATATCATCGGTCCCAGAATATCCGCTTTGATGCTGGGAGGAGCAGTATTAGGCTATCTGGGAATCGCTCCGCTAATTGCCTATATTGGCGCGTATATCCCGAATATAGTGCCTCCGGCAGATAAACTCATCTCCGAGATGACCCCGGGAGAGATAAGAAGCAATTACATAAAATACCTCGGAGTCGGAGCGGTGGCTTTGGGCGGATTTGTGAGCTTGGTCAAATCGCTTCCGGTGATCTTTCATTCGTTCGCGGTGGGCGCCAAACAGATTCTGGGAAGGAGAACGGCAGAGGAGATAGCAAAGTCCCGCTTGAGAACGGAGCAAGAGCTGCCCATGAAAACAGTCATTATCGGATCGCTTCTGGTGATTCTTCTGATATGGCTATATCCGGGCACGGAGCTTCATCTTATAGGAGCAGCTCTGGTGGTCATCTTCGGCTTTTTCTTCGTGGTGGTGGCAGCTAGGATAGTGGGAATCGTGGGAAGTTCATCTTCCCCAGTGTCCGGGATGACCATCGCCACACTTCTGGTCACCAGCGTGATCTTGCTGTCTTTCGGGATATCCGGCTTCAGAGGAATGGTCACGGTGATGTCCATAGGAACAGTGGTCTGCATTGCGGTCTGCCTGTCGGGTGACATTGCTCAAGATCTAAAGACCGGCTATCTTTTGGGAGCAACCCCCCGACAGCAACAGCTGATGGAATTTGTGGGGCTCTTTTTTCCTGCGCTAGCCATGGGCTTCACCGTGTTTTTATTAAGCAGCGCATTTGGATTTGTAAAGGATGCCACCCACCCCTCACCGCTTCTGGCTCCTCAGGCCAACGTGATGTCGGTGATCGTGCAGGGAGTGATGACTGGAAACCTCCCCTGGATTCCCATAATCGTGGGATGTATGTTAGCGGCTGCAATTGAGTTGGTGGGCATATCCTCACTACCCTTTGCCATCGGTCTCTACCTTCCCCTGAATCTCTCCACTCCCATTATGGCAGGAGGATTGATAGCTCTCATAGTGAGAAAGATATCAAAGGGGGATGTGGCCAAGAGAAGGGAGGAACGGGGAATATTGTTCGGTTCGGGATTGGTGGCGGGTGACGCACTGTTGGGCGTGATCATCGCCTTCATAATTGCATTTTCATCCAGCTACCGAGCGTTTTATGAAGCTCATGAGGAACTGTCCCTTACTGCCGCTTACGGTCCCTGGGTTTCTTTGGTGGCTTTCGCCGGGATCTCCTATATGCTTTACCGCTCCACCCGAATGAAGGGAGCCAGCACCTGAAAAAGTGGAGTCTTTTGCCGGCGGAGAAATCATCTTGACTGATAGAGCAGGTTTGCCTGGGGTTTCAAAATATCAATAGCTTTTTTCGCGTACTAATTTTCCAGGACTGATTTCTTTGAACATTCGGGTTAAGGTCAGGAGGAGAGATGGATAAATTAATAAAGGCAGCGCGAGTGGCGATGAGCAATTGCATGGCGTTGAAGAAGGGCGAGTCTGTTTTGGTGATTACGGACGACCCGGAAAGAAAAATCGGTTATGCCTTATGGGAAGCGGCAAAAGAGTTCGCCTCAGAGGCGATGCTTCTGGAGATTCTGCCGCGCTCCAGCAATGGGGAGGAGCCGCCGGAGATGGTGGCGAAATTCATGAGAAAGTTCGACGTTCTGATGATTCCCACCAGCAAGTCCATGTCTCACACCAAAGCCAGAAGAGAAGCGTGCGAAGCCGGCGTTCGATGCGCCACCCTTCCGGGAATCCTGGAAGATACCATGCAGAGGACCTTGAACGCTGACTACAACGAAATCGCAAAACGAAGCGTCAAGCTGGCGGAAGTCGTCAGTGCAGGTAAAACAGCCAGGGTTACCACGCCAGCGGGTACGGACATCACCATGAGCATAGAGGGAAGAGAATGTCATGCCGATACCGGGCTTGTGCATAATCCCGGTGACTTCTCTAACTTGCCCGCAGGAGAGGCTTACATCGCTCCGGTGGAGGGTACTGCGGACGGAATCATTGTGGTGGATGGGGCCATGGTGGGAAAAGTAAAAAGGCCCGTCCGGATCGTGGTGAAGGATGGTTATGCCACGCAGATTACCGGCGATAAATCCGCCGAGGAATTGGAGGAAATCCTGGAGCCTTTCGGGCAGCCAGGCAGAAATGTTGCCGAGTTGGGTATCGGAACCAATGACAAAGCCAAAATAGTGGGAAGCGTTCTGGAAGATGAAAAAGTCATGGGAACCGTCCATATGGCGCTGGGAGACAACAAATCCATGGGGGGAAATGTCTCGGTCCAGAGTCACCTGGACGGAATCCTTCTAAGGCCAACTTTGTGGATCGATGATAGGATCATAATGGAGAATGGCCAACTAAAGATATAACCGAGATCCGGGTTCTTGCGAGCGAATCAGCTTGGATGCTTCGGCTATGGGACATGAGATTCCGTGTCTGGGAGAGGAGAGGAAAGCCAGACGGCAGCAACGTCTTCCAACGCACTCTGGCGCGGATACGTAGCAAGTACAGCGTCGAAAACCAAGGGTGACCATGAAGAGAATATTATTGATAGCCACAGCGCTTCTGGCTCTTTTCTTTCTGCTTGAATGCAGCGAAAAAAAGAACGACGACATTGATCGGGAGGATCCCGGGTACTTCTTTCCCATCAACCTGAAGTACAAGTGGACCTACGTGCTGCTAAATAGTCAATGTGAAGTCGGTACGGACAGCTTTTCGGTAAGCGTGGTGCAAAAAAAAACCAGACCGGAAGGATCTGGTTGGGATCTGGTTTCGTCAGGCGGGGGGACCACCTTTGTTTATCGAAAGGGAGACACAATATTCACCACAGACATAGGTTCCACCCCGTATGCGTCTAAGGTTTTGGTCGGCCCTGTTAGGGGAGGTACGTTCTGGAAAGACCTGCGAGGTCACGAATACAGCATTTTGGGCCTGGAGGATGTTCCCTCAGAGGCAGCCGGGGGAGTCTATAGGGGGTGCGCGAAGATCAAAAGAACAACCCCGGGGGAGACAGATGTTACCTATTTCTGGTGGGCACCTCAGATCGGGAAGGTCAAACGAACCCGCAAAGACCAATCCGGGAGGTGCATTTCCGGAGAAGAACTAAGGCGCCTGGATAAATCTCCGGACTTCCCATAGGCGACGGGGTAGACACAATTGGCTTCAGTACTTCTTCCTTCTTTCCACAAAATAGTTGGAACCGGGCAGCGTCTTGGTGTAGCTTTTTAGGTCCGCGATCATGCGAGAGATTTCACCCAGGTGTCTGAACATTCTCTTCTGGTTCACGATCACCGCTATAGATAAAGTCATTATGGGGAATTTCTCCTTTTTCCCCCTGCGATTTTTGGTCACAATGTAGCCCCGCAGGACATCCTCTTTCTTGTAGCCGCGGATTATCATCCGGTCAAAGATCTTGAGGATTTCATTGCAGATTGGCTGTACCTTCTCCGGCGGAATTATAAAGACGAAGTCATCCCCTCCGATGTGCCCCACGAAGCCGTCTCTGGTGGACCGGTAGACTACGTCCCGGATGATCTCGGAAGTCATTTTTATCAGACTATCGCCATAATGGTAGCCGTAGTAGTCATTGTAGGCTTTGAAATTGTCCAGATCCGCATAACAGGCCGCGAATTTCTGCCTTTTATTAATCCTCCTGCTTATCTCCCGCTCGATGATGCTGGTTCCCGGAAGTCGGGTGGTAGGATTGACCCCCAGATCTCTGCTGCTGCGGGAAATGATCATCTTCAATTTCGCGGAGAAGAGCCCTTCGTCCCATTGGGAGAAAAAGAACTCGTCCGCCCCGAAGCCAAACCCGGCAAAAACAGCGTTCAAGACGGGACGCGGATGATACAGTACCAGTGGAGCTAAAGACAGGATGGGATGTTTTTTCACGCGCTTGGCCAGATTAAGTTCGTCGGTAAATGAGCCCTTACCGGCTATGACCAGCAGATCGAGAATGTGTTTCTGGATCAAGCCTTCCAGTTGGGTGAATTCAGAGAAGGGAAGAAACTTCACCTTCCTCTTCAAAGCTTTGCTCAGCTTGTCTTTGACCCTCACGCCGTTCTGGTAGATTGCGCAATTGAACATAGGGATCTTCTTTATCCTCTCATTTTCAGGCGGCGAGGATAGGGTTTGGGTTACGACAACGCGAACCTGACCGAACTCGCAGAGTTCCCCCTTCTTGCCGGAGTCCTGTAATAGATCAGGGAAAAGCCTTAGATACCTGAGCCTTCTTCTTACTCAGCAGAGTGTCAAAATCAAAGTCCATCACGCGCCCGAAGAGGTTGGAAGCAAGCAGCCTATCAAATCTTCATCTTTGACCTCGGGTGATGGTCTCTGTGTTCCTGCTTCAGATATTCTCTGTCCAGATGTGTATATATCTGCGTAGTAGATATATCGGCATGTCCAAGCATCTCCTGAACCGCACGCAGGTCTGCTCCGCCTTCCAACAGATGGGTGGCAAATGAGTGCCTTATGGTGTGCGGGCTCACTTTCTTCCTTATCCCCGCCAAGATCACGTACTTTCTCAGTATTTTCCACAACCCCATTCGGGAAAAGGGCTTCCCTCTACTGTTCAAAAACAGGACATCTTCCGAATACTCTTTTGCTAAACTCGGCCGAACCTCGCCCAGGTATCTTGACGTGGCCTTGATGGCTGCCTTTCCGATAGGTACGATTCTTTCCTTTTGTCCTTTTCCGAACACTCTGACGAGCCCCACTTCAGACAACAGGTCTTTTCTCTTTATCTTGATTAGCTCGGAGATCCTGACTCCTGTGGCGTACAGGAACTCAAGAATCGCCCCGTCACGGATGCTCAGAGGACTATCCCCTTTGGCCCGATTCAACAATTCCTCGGCTTGATCAATGGTCAATACCGTGGGCAGCTTTCGCCACTGCTTTGGGGACTCCAGACCACCAGCCGGATCTGAATCCGAGCAGCCCTCCATTACCAGAAACTTGTGGAACCTTCTGATGGAAGATAAATTCCGTGCGATGCTACTCGCGGCGAGTCCCTTTCTCCGGCGAAAGCCGATGAAGCCGGCAATATGCTCCTCAGTGATTCTGTCCACCCGGCTGATATTCCTTTGGTGAAGGAATTTGATATATCTCACCAGATCTCTTCTGTACGACTCAATGCTGTTCCTGGAGAGACCCACTTCCATGGACAGATGGTTCAAAAACCGGTCGAGGATTTTGTTCATCAAATGAACCTACGCAAAATAGACGCACCTGGTGAATTGTAGCGGAGACCTTTAGGTCTCCAATCAGATGGAAAGCTGAAGCTTTCCGCTACATGATTATTGCATTTGACCAACTGGCAAAGTCGGCCTCATCATTTACTACACAAGTGCGGGATAGTCTAAGTCAAAACGTGCCTTATAATATAAACGGGTTCCGATGAATCCTATGGTCAAGATGGCAAAGTACCAGGGATAGAAAATGCCAGCGGCAATCGACAAAAACAATATCGACAACTTCGTGGAAAGAGCGATGCGTCTCTCTTGTCTGCCTAACGCAGCAGAGGCGAAGAGGGGAAAAGACAAGGACGAAGCCACCAAGAAAGGAATATCCCTCACCAGAGCTGACGCCGTTATGGCCACCGCCACCAAGATCACCGAAAGAATCGTCACTCTTTGGCGACCCCATTTGACCGACAATGTAATCTTTCCTACCTGCCTGTCTCCCTCAGTATCTGGTACGGTAGTATTTAGATAGATGGCTGCCACAGCAAACATGTAGGGCAGGGAAAACAGAAGAGACTCCGCTGATAGAGGACGGTTCACGCTCCAACCAATGAGGAAAGCGAGGTTTCCGTGGGCCAAAGCGTTTAACAGTAAGCCACCCAGAGGCCTGTTCTTGAAGCTCACAGGTGGAGCGGAGTAGACAAATCCTAAGACCATTCCCAGAATGAAAAGAAGACCTAATCTAAGTGAGATCAGAAAGGCGGGGACGATGCCTGTCAAATTAAGAAGTACTGTCTCAAATATCGCGCTTTTCGCGGAAATGTATCCTTTTGCCAGGAAGAAAAGCTTCTGGTTCAGCCTGTCCGACTCGATGTCGAAAATCTGATTTAGGACATAAACTCCTCCGACCAAGAAGGTGACCAAAAGAATAGCCAACCCGGCCAGGTTGCTTTCGCCCGATATTTCTGAACTCCGATAATGTCCCAGAAGCAGAATGGTCCAGACCGGCGGCATCAACACCGGCCTGATAAGGAAAACGTAATCAAGATATTTCAACATCCTTATACCTGAGGAAAACCCAGAGCGTCATCTGCTCAATTGGTTAAATCCGTTAACCCGCCTACCTGTACACCACAAACTTCAGATAGTAGTAAACCACCGGAGAAACAAACAATAAGCTGTCGAATCGATCCAGAATCCCTCCATGTCCGGGAATTATGTGCGAGATGTCTTTGATTTTGGCGTCCCTTTTGAAAAGGGATTCGGTTAGATCGCCCACCTGCCCGATTAGACCGACAAAAGCGGCGACCACCAACAGATGATTAAGTCCACCTGATTTGAAGAAAACATAATAGCAGAAGAACGCTGCTATAGCTGCGCCCAGAAGGCCGCCGAAAAACCCTTCCACGGTCTTTTTGGGGCTTACGTTAGGCGAGAGCCTGTGCTTCCCCAGAGGGGCTCCCACGAAGTAGGCAAAAGTATCGCAAGACCAGATACAGAGCAGAAGATAAATGATCCACAAACCACCAGCCTTATAGTCCACTCCCAGTTTCTGCGGCAGTTCACGGAGGAGTATGACGAAGCTGAAAAGACCAGCCACATAGAAGAGGGCGAAAAGTGAGGTTGACAAATCTGCGGTCGTCCCCTGCGTTCTTCCTTTAAGTATGAAAGCAAAAGCAGTCAGATAGAGTACTCCAAGCAAAAAGAAGAGAAAAGCTGTCTCCCCCCAGAAATATGCCGAAATGCCAAAAACAAGCCCGAGAAGTATCACAATCCACTTCGGAATGCGGAAGCCCTTAAGCTTGGCCAGATAAAGGAACTCCCACAGGCTTAAGGCGATGAGAATTTCAACCAGGACTAAGAATGGGATCTTGCCGAGAAGGGTGATCAAGATTATGATGGGGCCGAAGATAAACGCGATCACCACTCTGGTTAGAAGATTGCTTTTCATTGCTGCTTATTATAACGAGAGAATCGCTAAATGGCAAGTAAATCAAGAAGGGAACTGCAATGTCTGCTACTTCAGACTACAACTGAGAAAACTGCAGGAGGACGAACGAAAAGTCTTATATCTGGAACCGCCACACGGCAACCAGTCTCAGGTCTCCATCTTTCATCTTCAATTTGATTCCAGCCCGTTTCTCCTGACGTAGATATTTGTTTTGTCTTACAACAACGATGGGGCTGTCCACGAGGTCGTAGACCCAGGAACCTGCGAACAAGACAAGCCCCATGTATCCCATCGCGTCTGTGTCATTCTGATGAGATGATCCCTGAAATGCCGACAAAGACCCGAAATAGAGAAGTAGCGCCCCTGCTGCTTCGAACCCCAACAGCGCGGAACCAATTCCTGCCTTGCCCGCATAAAAATGTCCGGATCCGTGTACCAGAACGCCCGGAAAGAACGAGTAAAACACGGCCATATAAGGGCTTTTGAGCTTAAGCGAATTCAGGATCTCCACCTCAGTTGAATCCTTTAGTTGCTGGGCAAACATAAAGTCTAAACGCTAGACTGCCGGTGGCTCTGTGATGGTTGGATTTGAAACATAAATATAAGCGCTACTTGATGATGCATAAGTGTTAGCGTATAAGAGACAGATCAGAAGCGCAGTTACTGCGATTGACCTTCCGGCGATCTCCATAAGCGAATTACATTCTTGTGGCGTTATCGTTTTTGTTGGTACTACCATAGCAAAACAAAAATAGCTGAAGACAAGAATTTTAACAGAGATTGCTAAAAACTGTGTCTAATCACTAACTTCGCAGTTCTATTGTGCATTTGGATATTGAGGTTGGTCCGGCTCTTCGCAAGTAACCGGTTCTCCTTCTCTACGATCAAAGGACTTTTAATCATGTCGTAGATCCAAGTCCCTACAAATAAGCCGCCAGCAAAAATGCTGACTATTTCCGCTTCGCCATTTGAGCTTGATCCGTCTGTTGATTCGCCGATGCCAACACCAATAGCGTATGTAAGCAGACACAAGCTTAAGACTTCTCCACCAACCAGTATCCAGCCGGTGGTCGTTTCTCCGGCGTAAAAATGCCCCGAACCGTGAATGATGACCCCTGGAATCACTGCATAAAAAAGAGCCATACTTGGCTCCTTCAGTTTTATGGAATCCACGCTCCCCACTT
Organism: uncultured Ignavibacteria bacterium; assembly: GCA_964348415.1. GTDB lineage: Bacteria > Zixibacteria > MSB-5A5 > MSB-5A5 > SM1-73 > SM23-73-3. Next base: position 13,899 of record CAYGCR010000006.1, read on the forward strand.
CAATCGAATCCTCCATTTGTTGGGTAAAGAAAAAGTCTGAATACCTTTCTGGTCGTAAGTTTATCGAGCCGCTTTTAGAAACATAGCTTTGCAGGTGGCCGGTTGAAGGGGCGGCTTTTGCGGTTAACGCAAACGCTAAGAACGTCGTTAGACCAATTCCACAAATGCGGACCATCACTGTTTCGGATACTCCCATTTCAAGCCTCGGTTTTTTCGGGATTCTATGGTAAACTCAACAGCCTAATTATAGGCCGATTTTCCGTTCCTGTCAACCCTAGATTTTTTTTCAAGCTTTTCCCCGGTTTTGCCAGTTGTGGCGTAGCTCTTTTGTGCGAGGAGAGCTTACTGAATACCACGGGCTTTTATAATCAAGCAAGGAAATGAAAGCACCACAAGAGTGGACGGCTTAGGCGACACTTGGGGTCGACGTCTTATGCGGTATTGAATCTCCGGTCACGCAATAGCGGGCAGGAACGAGAAGGTATTCTTGTTATAAAAGAAGGAAAGGTATTGTAGTTTGCTGCTCATTGGCTCGTCACAGCTTCACCATTCACCTAGGACTACACTCTCCCGAATCTTCTTTCACGGTTTTGATAGTCCCAGATGGCCTCGTAGAAGTCCTTGGCGGTGAAATTGGGCCAGAGAACGTCGGTGACGTAAAGCTCGGTGTAGGAGGTTTGCCACAGAAGGAAATTGGATATGCGCATCTCGCCCGAGGTGCGAATCAGCAGGTCCGGATCAGGAAGACCATAGGTATAAAGGTAATGAGAGAAAATCTCCTCATCTAACTTCTCCGGATCCAACTTTCCTTTTTTAGCATCTTTTGAGATCTGTTTCACCGCATCCAGAATCTCGGTTCTGCCCCCGTAATTTAAGGCCAGATTCAGAACCAAACCGGTATTGTCCTTGGTTCTCTCCATGGCTTGGTGCAAGATTTCCCTTCTTCGTGGCGAGAGCTCCTCAATCCTTCCGGTGGTGATCAGCTTCACATTGTTTTGGTCAAGCTCATTGATCTCCCTTTTGGTGGTCTCGTAGAGGAGCTTCATTATGGCGGAGACTTCGCTTTTGGGTCTTTTCCAGTTTTCCTGGGAAAAGGTGAAGAGGGTGAGAATGGATATTCCCAAATCGCCGGCGGCTCTTACCACCTTCTTAACTGCCTTCACTCCTGCCCTGTGTCCGGCAGTTCGGGGAAGTCCTCTCCTTTTGGCCCATCTTCCGTTGCCATCCATGATGATGGCTATGTGTGCCGGCAGATTCCCCTTTTTCAAGATCTTTTCCTTGAGACTGGCGACAACTTTCGACAACTTACATCACCTGCAAAACCCAGAAATCATGACAAGCAGGAGAAATGCAGCTCACAAGTTAGATCTCCATAATCTCCTGCTCTTTTTTTTCCAGCATCTCTTCTATTTTCTCTATGTGGTCGTCGGTGATCTCTTGTACCCGTTCCTGCCCTTTGCGGGATTGGTCTTCCGAGATATCTTTTTCTTTTTCTGCGTTTTTGAAGGCATCGTTGGAGTCACGCCTGATGTTTCTTATGGCTACCTTTCCTTCCTCCGCTACCTTTTTGACCACCTTGACCAGATCCTTCCGCCGCTCTTCGGTTAACGGAGGTATGGGCAGCCTGACTACGTTAGGATCACTTTGGGGATTAAGCCCCAGATCCGATTTTTGAATGGCTTTCACGATTTCCGGAATTAGTTTCTTCTCCCAGGGCTGAATCACCAGAAGCCGGGCATCGGGGACGGCTATATTGGCCACCTGTGACAACGGCGTCATGGTACCGTAATAATCTACCTTGATTCCATCCAGAAGGGAAGGCGTGGCTTTGCCCGTACGAATCGAGGCAAACTCCTTTCTCATTGCCTCCAGGGCCTTTCCCATCCTTTCCTCGGTATCAGCATAGATCTTGTTTGTTACCATATCCTCCTGCCTTCTGTTTATTTGTATTAATCTTTAACTGTCTGACTCCGTGCTTCCCCTAAACGACAAACCCGGAACTCTGGCTGTTGAGCCAGAGTATTAGCCTTTCATCCCCTCACTTTGGACCCGATCTTCTCTCCAGAGAGAATCTTTTTCAGGTTTCCTGGCTCCTTGAGATTGAACACAATGATGGGAAGCTTATTCTCCATGCACAGCGAAATCGCCGTTAGATCCATTACCTTCAGTCTTCTGTTCAGAACGTCCGTATAAGAAAGCGAGTCAAACATCTTTGCGGACGGGTTCTTGACCGGGTCGTCATCGTAGACTCCGTTCACCTTGGTTCCTTTCATGAGCACATCTGCCTCTATCTCGATAGCCCTGAGGGCGGCGGAGGTGTCGGTGGTGAAATAGGGGTTTCCGGTCCCGCCCGCCAGGATGACCACCTTTCCATCCTTCAAGTGTCTAAGAGCCTCCCTTTTTACATACGGCTCTGTCAATGTGTCTATGTGAACGGCGCTCATCACCCGGCTGGAGAGCCCCAGGCCTTCCAGGTTGTCCTGAAGAGCCAGGGCGTTTATGATGGTCGCAAGCATACCCATGTGGTCGGCGGAGACGCGATCGACCACGCCCAACTTCGATAGTTGACCGCGGACGATGTTTCCCCCGCCAACCACCACGGCCAACTCCACCCCCAAGTATTTTGCGGATTCGATTTCCTTGGATACGGAGGTGATCGCCTCGGGATTTATGACATTTTCCTTATCCCCGGCCAGCGATTCTCCGGATATCTTTAGTACTATTCTCTTGTAAACGGGTATCCCCACAGTTTTTGAATCCTGACCAGCCATTTGTTTTTCTGATCACTCTGGACTCGAGATCAGCGAGCCGTCGGAGAAGTGGTCTCAGCCAAGTTCGTCTCCAAGTCTGAATCGCGCGAACCGCCCGACGGTTATATCTTCACCCAACTTTTTCTGGGTTTGTCTGATTCTCTCACTCACCGAACGATCCTGATCCTTGACAAAGGGCTGTTCCAGCAAACAGACTTCCTGGAAGTATTTTTCCAGCTTACCTTGCACGATTCTCTCGATGATCTTCTCCGGCTTGCCCTCATTTTTAGCCTGGGTCCGGTATATGTCCTTTTCTTTTTCAATTATTTCCGGCTTCAACTTGTCGCGAGTGATTACTAGTGGATTTGTGGCGGCAATCTGCATGGATATGTCCTTGGCCAGCTGGCTGAACTCCTCATTTTGAGCTGCTCCGTCGCTATGGCAATTCAGTTCCAGAAGCACGCCCAGCTTACTACCGGGATGAATGTAACTGTAAATGATACCATTCGAGTTTGAATCCAGCTCAAAGAGAGCGAATCTTTTTGCACTGATGTTTTCGCCCAACCTGGCTATGGTTTCGTTCACTCTCTCTTTCGTGGATTCCACAACCTGGCTGATATCGGCTGGTTGGTGCTGGACTATCCAGTCAGACATCTCTTTAGCTATGCTCTTGAAATCTTCGGTTCGTGCCACAAAATCGGTCTCACAATTAAGCTCCAGCAAAACCCCCAGTTTCCCCTGCGACCGAATGTCTGAGAAAATCAAACCCTCTTTGGCGGTCCGAGCCGATTTCTGGGTAGCCTTGGCTATGCCTTGCTCCCTTAAGTAATCTATGGCTTTTTGCATGTCGCCGTCGGACTTCTGCAAGGCCCTCTTGCAATCCATCATGCCGGCGCCGGTTTTCTCCCTTAGTTTCTTGACCTGGTCAGCAGTAATGGTCATAGAACTACTCCTCTAATAGATCCATTGTTATCTATCCATATTCATTCAGAACTTTTGCCTTTCGGTATCACCAATCGCCGTCAACCGGGAAACACCACCTCTTTTCACCTCGGGATAAGCGACCGGCAAAGAAGAGTGGCTACGCGCTGGAATCCCAAAACCTAAGCTTGGCTGAAACTTCTGCTGTAACGATTCAGTGGAAACTGAACCCAAAATTCAAATCTCACGCCGGTTCTGCTGAAGTCCCCACCTTCTCCTCGATTTCCTTCTGCTCTTCTTTTCCTTTCTGCGTCTCTAAGGCTGCCTCAGCTATCTGACGGGTTATCACCTTGATGGACTTGATGGCGTCATCATTGGCGGCAATGGGGAAGCTTATGGGGTCGGGATCGGAGTTGGTGTCGATGATTGCGGCGATGGGTATGCCCAGCTTGCTGCCCTCTGCCACCGCGATTCTCTCCTTTTTGGCGTCTACCACGTATATCATCCCGGGAAGACGATTCATCTCCTTGATTCCCCCCAGCACCTTCTCCAGCTTCATCCTCTCCTTCTCTAATCCCAGTGCTTCCTTTTTGGTGAGCTTATCATAGGTCCCGTCCTCTTTCATGCGCTCCAGATCCTTCAGCCGCTTAACGTTTCTTCTGATGGTCTGGAAGTTGGTCAACCTGCCTCCCAGCCATCTTTATGTGCCGTAAAAGGCTCCACTTCTTAGGGCTTCGTCTTTGACCACCTGCTGAGCCTGTTTTTTGGTTCCCACGAAGAGAAGACTCTGGCCGCCACCCACTACCTCTTTCACCTTTTGGCAAGCTATCTGCAGGCACTGAAGAGTCTTTTGCAGATCGATGATGTAGATCCCACTTCGAGAAGTGAAAATAAACTTTTTCATTTTGGGGTTCCATCGCTTGGTCTGATGCCCGAAATGGACCCCCGCCTCCAATAGGTCTTTGATGGTGATGTCCATGAACAGTCCCTTTCCTGGTTTTTGGCCTCCACCGGCATCAATTCCCCACGCGCCGCTTGAAATTTCACAGTGGACCCGCCTGAGGATCAACCGGTGTGTGGATTCTCAACTCTTTATCTCTTGGAATACTGGAATCTTTTTCGAGCTTTTATCTGTCCGTACTTCTTCCTTTCCACCATCCGGGGATCCCTGCTGAGCAGCTCGGCCTTTTTCAGAGTTTTCTTAAACTCCTCGTTGAGCTTGACCAAGGCCCTGGCAATTCCTAATCTGATGGCCCCGGCCTGGCCGGACAAACCGCCGCCACTGGCGGAACAAACCACATCCACTTTGCCCAGCATGCCGGTAACCTCCAAAGGTCTCTCCACGAGGAGCATTAGGCTGTCCTTGGTCAGATACTGGCGCATGGGTTTTCCGTTAACCATCATCTTGCCTCCCCCCTGGGTCAACCGGATGGAAGCCACCGACGTTTTCCTTCTTCCGGTCGCTTGGTAAATGGTAGTTGCCAACTTATCCTCCTGCAGCTGAAGTTTTTGCCAAGCCCGGCTTTCAGAACTTTAACGGGTCGGGCTTTTGAGCCTGATGAGGATGCTTTTCTCCTCGATACACGAAAAGCTTCGAGAGCATTTTCCTTCCCAGCTTGTTTTTGGGCAACATTCCCCACACGGCGCGGGTAAGCAACTCCTCGGGCTTGTCTTTCAAGTACTTGGAAAACACCACCGACTTCAGTCCGCCGGGATATCCGGTGTAACGATAGTAAGTCTTGGTGTTTTGCTTCTTCCCAGAAAGAATCACTTTGTCTGCATTTGTGACTATGACGAAGTCTCCCACATCCAGATGCGGGGTAAAGTGGGGCTTACCCTTTCCCATGAGAAGACCGGCCACTCTGGTGGCCAATCTCCCGAGAATCTTTTTCTTGGCGTCAATCACAAACCACTTTCTTTCTATCTCCGAAATCTTGGGCGTATACGTCTTCATCTTCATCTCCTTTTGCAAATTCCCTAATATAACCCCAAAACACCCCCTGTCAAGCAAAAAGCTGCCGGTTTGATCGTCTTGCTGTCACCACCCTCGCGCCCCCAACCCTCACTCTACCCGCCCCTCCTGAGCCTGGTCTTCCCGCAAACTCCTCTCCATACCTCATAGGCGGTCAAAAGAAGCCGCTTCCGCTCCATACCCATTTATGCATCCCAATTCCTCAGCCCCCCACCTTCACCGTCGCGTCACGATCAAAACAAAACGTTATACGCAACCTGTGAGAGGATTTTTGATCTCGTCCACGAACAGCTGATTCCATAGCTCAAACGTCAGAAGCGCCCCCAACTGCAGGGAGAGATTCCGTTTGGCAGAAAGATGCTCCGCGACCAATCTTTTTACATAATCGGGATTGAAATAACCTCGGTTTAGAGCTCTTTCACTTAACAGAACCGAGATCACAAAGCCCCTCAGCTGGTTCCGCATCCAATTGTCATAATCGGTGTACCTGCGTTGATCAAGCCGGGAAGGGAAGACCCTGCACTTTAAGTAGTCCGTGGTCTTCCGGAATAAGACTCGGCTCAGTCCGGAGCTAACAGGGAGGCCGGTCCTCTGATAAGGAACAGAACCCAACGGTCGGAATTTCTCCTTTATCAGGCGGCGGTGAAAAAGGGCCATGGCCTTTTGCCGCGGTGGCAAAGCCGAAACGAAATCCACGAGATCGTAGTCGCAAAAAGGAACTCTGTATTCCAGCAGGTCATTATCCAGAAGAAGACCGTAGAGAAAGGATTTGACCGACTGCATTCTGAGACGGAAATCGTAGAATCTATCAAACGGCGAATGGAAAGAGGAGGTTTCCATGGATTTCGCGAATGTCTCGAAAGGTACGCCCCTTATCTGCGAATAGTATCTTCCTCGAAACAGCCTCCCCAGCTCCGCCTCGCTGAAAGGACCATTGATCCGCTGGAACAAGCTTCTAATCCAATTCCCTGAACCTGCTCGAAACAGGAGCTGTGCGTTGCTCAGAGACACAAAACCGAATAGCTCTCCGCCCATGAACCCGTTTAGCACCACGGAGGCTCGCTTTTGGATCTCCGGCACGAACTCCACGCCATGAAAATTGACGCAGTTGTTCATTCCTTCTGTCAACCAGACTCCGTGTAGGGCCCATCTCTCCAGATAGTCGGGTGAAAGCCGAAAGAAGCGGTTCTCCGCGTCGAAAGCCTCTGCGATACGATGGGCCAGCTCTCCGTCGGCGCACCCGGGTATGCCAAACGTAAAGGCGGGTATTCGATAGCCCAGCTGGGCAGCAGCTCCTAAGATGGTTCTGGAATCGAGACCTCCGCTTAACGAGAGGATCTTGGGAATGCCGTCTTTGATCTGCCTGTGGACGGCCTGTTTTATCAAAAAATGAGCCCTCTCAAGGTCGTCCTGTTTGTTGAACTTTTTATCTTCTTCCGCCAGATCCAGAGTCCAATAGGATCGCTTTTGGAGACTTCCGTTTCCAAAGGTAAGAATGGAAGCCGGACTCAAGACCTTAATTTCTTCCAACCAGGTTCTGTCTCCCATGATGAAGTTGAAGCTGAAGAACTGGGCCATTGCTTCGACATCTATCTCTCTATCCACTTCCTTAAATGCCAAGACGGATTTCATCTCGGATGCGAAGATGAAAAGGTCGTCGCGTCGAAAGTAATACAGGGGCCTTAATCCGAATCTATCGTTAGCTATGGTCAGGACCTTCCTTTTAAGATCCCATAAAGCTAACACAAAAGAGCCGTTAAGATCTTTTACAATCTGAATACCTTTCCGCTCTATCAGTCTTAAAATCAGCGAGGGATGGTCGTGTGGTTCACAGGGAAGTGGTTTCTTGATGATGCCAGTTGGTTCATCTTGGTAATCATATATTTCGCCATACATCACCAGGCACAAAGATTGGTCTTGGCTGAAGACCGGCTGAGGGTAGGGATCAATTATTCCGGGTGAGGCTCTCCCCAGAGCTGCTGGCTTTTGATGGAATTGCTGGACCTTATACCACTCTTCGTGCTTCATCAGAGAGAGCATCCCCTCGATTTTCTCTGCCAAATTGAACCTAGCTGTAAGATCAACTATTCCGGCGATTCCTGACAAAGCCAACTGCCTTATTTTTCAGTTGCCTTTTTCGAACTCTTGATGGACCCCAACGTAATGAAAAGCACCAGAACCTGACTCCGGTCAGGGTCCGGTGCTCTAAACTTGATCTCGATTTGAACGAGCAGGGAGGTTAAGAGCTTGTATCGGGAAGGTCACCCATGCTGCCTTTTCCCATCGTTTCCAACATATACTGGGCATCATCCACCAGATCGCAGTCCGGATACTTCTCAATCACCTTTCTGTAATTCTCCTCAGCTTTCTCGATGTCCTTTAGATTCTCGGAGTAAACGAAGCCGATCAGAAACTGAGCCTTATAAGCTCGTGGGCTGTGAGGATAAGTTTTCAGGATCTCCTGGTAAGTTTCTATAGCAGACTGGAAGTCCCCTTCCTCTGAGTATTCCTGAGCTGCAGTATAGAGCTTCTCCTCATAGACGAGCACCATCAAGGACTCGGCTTTGTATGCTCGCGGGCTGTCGGGATACGCCTTCAGAATCTCCTTGTACGTTTCTATGGCAGACTGAAAGTCTCCTTGTTCTGAGAAGTTTTGCGCGTCGGTGTAAAGCTCCTCCTCAGTTTTCTTTTTCTTCGAACCGGACGAACAGGAAAGGATGAAGCCCCCGACAAGCAGAAAAACCACGATAGTTGTGATGTTCTTCAATTTTCTTGAACCTCCTCTTTAGTCACATCTGCTACAAGGTAATCTGCTCACCTGAAATTTGCAAATGCTTTTTCGCATTCTTGGCTAAGCAGAAACGGTTTTCTACACGCACTACCAGCTTGCCTGGCTCACTGGAACACAATCCTCTCATCCATCACATCGATTTTGATTTTGTCTTCCGGCTTGAACTTCGCTTTGAGGATTTCATTGGCTAAAGGTTGGGTGATCAGTTTCTGAATGGTTCTTTTCAGAGGTCTGGCTCCGAAGGCAGGATCGAAGCCTGCTTTGGCCAGATATTCTCGCGCCCTATCAGTTAAACTTGCGCTCATCTCCCGCTCTGCCAATCTCCGGTTGACCTCCTTGAACTGCAAGTCTAAGATGTTCTTCATGTCCTCAAAGGATAAGGAGCGGAACACTATTATTTCATCTATACGATTCAAAAACTCAGGTCTTAGCGATTTTCTGAGAAGGCTCAAGACCTCCGATCTCATCTGATCGTAGATTTGATCCTCATTCTTTTCAGTGATCTTTTCTGACATTTCTGCTATAAGGGTCGCCCCGATGTTAGAGGTCATAATCAGGATGGTGTTTTTGAAGCTTACGGTTCTTCCCTGATTATCGGTCAGTCTTCCGTCATCCAGAACTTGGAGAAGAAGATTGAACACCTCCAGGTGTGCCTTTTCGATCTCGTCGAAGAGTACCACGGAATAGGGGCGCCTTCTGACAGCCTCGGTCAGCTGCCCTCCTTCTTCATATCCTACGTACCCCGGCGGGGCACCTATGAGACGGGAGACCGAGAATTTCTCCATGTACTCGGACATGTCAATTCTGATCATGGCGTTTTCATCACCATACAGCGACTGTGCCAGGGCTTTGGCCAGCTCGGTCTTTCCCACACCGGTGGGACCAAGGAATATGAACGACCCTATCGGTCGCCTGGGATCAGAGAGCCCCGCCCTGGCGCTTCTAACCACGTTGGCAACGATTTCCACTGCGAGATCCTGCCCCACTACCCGCTGATGAAGCTGCTCCTCCAACTTGACCAACTTCTCTGTTTCCGTCTCGGTCAATCTGGTCACAGGGATCCCGGTCCATTTAGACACCACCTCCGCGATATCATCTTCATCCACCTCTTCCTTCAACATCTTTCTGTCTTTCTGGATCTTCACCAGCAGCTGATTCTGCCCTTTAAGCTCCTTTTGGAGGTGATCTATCTCTCCGTATCGCAGCCTGGCCGCCTTCTCGTAATTTGCCTCTCTTTCCGCTTTGTCCGCTTCGATTTTGGTTTGCTCCAGTTTTTCTTTAAGCTCGCGGATACGGGTTACGATCGCCTTCTCCTTTTGCCAATGCTCTGTAAGCTGCGCCCCTTGCTTCTGCAGAGCCTTCAACTCCTCTTCAATGGGTTTAAGCCTCTCTCTGGCGTCTTTTTCCTTTTTGACCCCCTCTCTTTCTATTTCCAGCCGTCTGATCTTCTTGACCACCACATCCAGCTCCTCCGGCATACTGTCTATCTGGATTCGCAGGTCCGCGGCGGCCTCATCCACCAGGTCTATGGCTTTATCCGGAAGAAACCTGTCGGTTATGTACCTCTTCGAAAGCTTGGCCGCGGCAACAAGAGCGGAATCCTGTACCCTCACTCCGTGGTGGACCTCATACCTCTCCTTCAGTCCCCTCAAAATGGAGATCGTCTCTTCCACTGAAGGCTCCCCGATCAGCACCGGGGCGAAGCGCCTTTCTAAAGCTGCGTCCTTTTCTATGTTCTTTCTATATTCATCCAAAGTGGTTGCGCCCACACAGCGAAGCTCTCCTCGGGCTAATGCAGGCTTTAGCATATTGGAGGCGTCCATTGCGCCGCTCACTGCTCCCGCGCCCACAATGGTATGAAGTTCGTCTATAAACAGGATAATGTTCCCCCCGGCTTTTTCAATCTCCTTCAGGATAGCTTTCAGTCGTTCCTCAAACTCGCCTCTGAACTTTGATCCGGCAATCAGGGAACCCAAGTCCAGGGCAACGACCCGCCGTTCTTTCAGTGATTCGGGAATGTCCCCCTGGGCAATCTTCAGAGCCAAGCCTTCCGCAATAGCTGTTTTTCCGACACCCGGCTCTCCGATGAGAACGGGATTATTCTTGGTGCGCCGGGAAAGAACCTTAATGACCCTTCGGATCTCCTCATCTCTGCCTATGACCGGATCAAGCTTCCCCTTTCTGGCAAGCTCAGTTAAATCACGGCTATATTTTTCCAGAACCTGGTATTTTGACTCCGGTGTCTGATCTGTCACCCTCTGACTCCCTCTGATTTTGGTTAGAGCCCGGTAGATTCCATCCTTGGTCACTTTGAGGTCGGATAACATCCTCGCCGCTTTGGTGTCCTTTGCCTCTGCAATCGCAATCAGAAGATGCTCCACGCTGACGTATTCATCTTTCAGAGCCCTGGCTTCTTTTTCGGCTTGGGCTAACACGTTTCCCAGGGGAGGGGAGAGGTAAATTTGGGGAGCCTGCCCGGTGGCATACATTTTGGGCAAGAGCGAGATTTCATCTTTGAGTTTTTCCCTGAAAGAGGAAACTTCCACTCCCATCTGGCTTAATACGATTTCCGTTAAACTCTCCTCTTGCTCCAACAGAGCCAGAAGCAAATGCTCGGTCTCGATCTGAGAATTGTTGTGGCTTTGAGCCAGCTCGTGCGCGTATTGGAGTGCATCCTGCGAACGTTCCGTGAATTTTTCCAATCTAACCATTTTACCGATTTGCCTCTAACATAAGATATAGCCAGCCTCGTCATTGCGAGGAGTCCTGCCTCTGGCGGGACGACGAAGCAATCTCATTCAACCGCAACGGCTAGAGATTGCTTCGCTGCGCCCGCAATGACAGTTCGTATCATGTGTTCATATTAGGAGAGGTCTTTAGACTGCCAAGCCGCGCCCTACCGGAACGCACGACTTTAGGTTTACCACGAGTTCGCCTGAAGGCGAACACTCCAGGCTTCCTCAATTTTGAATTTTGAACTGCAATTCTACTTTTTGCTCTTTGATTTTTGAATTCTCCTTTACTCGCGCAGTCGAATTCGGACGGGGACAAGCTCTGTCCCTACGCTTGAGCCTTCGGAGGGACAGCCCTTGTGGCTGTCTGAGAATAATGGCCTGAAGTCCTAAGTCTCCTCTGAGTCATCTCTGAAAAGCGAATCCCATTTTTTCTTTTTGTCGTCTGTGTTTTCTTCCATCCCCGGTCCTTTGCGGAAAAACGCGCTTCTGGGGCGGAAGAAATCGCAGAAGTTGCCCCTCTCCTTGTATCTCACCCACTCCGCCTCTGGCTCCTTGCATTGGTGATACGTTGCCTTGTCGTAGAACTCGCAATTGTAACAGCAGCGCAGGTCAGAGTCACACTTAGGACACGTATCCTTTCGTTGGATCTTCTCTTTGGTTTCAAAGGCTTCTCCGCACTTCCAGCAATACATGGAATGTCACTCCCTATCTTTTTCTGGTATTCTCTCTGGAGCTTAAATAGGCTTGAATGAACCGGTCGATATCTCCGTTCATCACTGCTTGAACATCTGAGGTTTCCACATTGGTGCGATGGTCTTTCACCATGCTGTAAGGGTGGAACACGTACGACCTTATCTGACTTCCCCACTCGATCTTCTTCTTCTGGCTCTCCAGCTCTTCCTGCTTTTTCTGCTCTTCTTCCTTGTAATGCTGATACAAGCGGGCTCGAAGGACCTTCATGGCATTGTCCTTGTTCCTGAACTGCGAGCGCTCGGACTGGCACTGCACCACAATTCCGGTGGGCATGTGAGTAATCCTCACCGCGGAAGAAACCTTGTTCACGTGCTGACCTCCGGCGCCGGAGGCGCGAAAAGTTTCCACCCGCAAATCGTCATCGTTTATCTCCACGGTGATATCGTCTTCAATCTCAGGATAGACGAATACCGAGGCGAAAGAGGTATGCCTCCTCTTGTTGGCATCAAACGGGGAGATGCGCACAAGTCGATGAACCCCGCTCTCACCCTTCAGATAGCCGTAGGCGTACTGTCCGGTTATCTCCAGGGTGGCGCTTTTTATACCTGCTTCTTCGCCTGCCAGAAAGTCGATGGTTTCGCAGCTGAATCCCTCTCGTTCCACCCACCTGGCGTACATGCGCAGGAGCATCTGCGCCCAATCCTGTGCCTCCGTGCCTCCCGCACCAGAGTGAATGGAGAGTAATGCGTTCTTGGAGTCGTCCTCCGCCGACAGAATGGTGTGAAACTCAAAATCCCCGAGTTCCTTCCTCAACTCCTTCAGGCTGGCAGCTACTTCTTTTTCCGCCTGGGCGTCCTTTTCCTCCTCCGCCATATCTTTCAAAAGCGAAATATCCTCAGCCTTTTGCGAAAGCTCATTCCATCGTTCGGACCACCTCTTCAGTTCGCTGATCTGTTTCAAGACGTATTGAGCCTTCTGATTGTCATTCCAGAAACCAGGCTCCTGCGAGACTTTTTCCAGCTCGATGACTTTTTTCTCCTTCGTGTCCAGATCAAAGATACTCCCTTAGCTTTGCCAGTCTCTCCTTGACATTGTCAATGCTCATATCCAGTTCCGTAGCCATAATCTCCTCCTTCGATAAAGGCAAATGGCGATCTTGTCTCTTCCATACAGGTTTCTAATATAAGGTTTAATCCCATAAAGTCAAACCCTTTGTACTATAGCATACGACATTAAACCCTATATTTGCGGAATTCCAGCACAGACTGAGCTACCGGTCGGAAATCTCTTCAAAGCGGGCTCGGGCGCAGTGAACCTCACCGATCTTTTTTGATTGACAACAATCTGGGGTGAACATATTTTGCGGTCAATTTACTGATACAAAAGGAGGTCCATCTTGTCTGAGCTAAAAAAAGATAGGAAAGGCAGCAAGGTGTTCTGGGCATTGGTATTGATAGCTGTCGGGGTTTTGATTCTGCTTTATAACCTTGGCTACTTGACCCACGATATCATACGTTTCTGGCCCGTTCTTGTGATCCTTTGGGGCATCAAGAAGCTGGTGCGCTAGGTCGGCCTTTTCAGTTACAAGCTTGTCACGTTTGCGGCTAATGCCGGCAAGTGGGGCTCCTTGGCTTCTGTTTTTGGGTTGCTTCTTTGGACGGGAGGGTTTTCCCGGTTGTGACGAACAAAGCTAGGGATGAGACTCAACAGACATTTGTTTTCCTTTCGGAGATTTTGGACCGGAAGGTCGTAAGCTCCCAGGAGAAGGTGATGGGCAAGGTGGTGGATCTCAGGATTAAGCTGGGGATGATCTTCCCAGCGGTCGTCTCCGTTCGGATTCGACAAAAAGCGGACAAGAAACTGGTCTCCTTTCCGTGGCACGCAGTTGACAGCATAAACGGAAAAGTAGTAAGACTAAAGAAAGGTGTAGAAAATCAGAGGCTGGATTTGAACCTGGAAGCCGGGGAAATACTGTTGAGAGACGAGATCTTAGACGATCAGGTTTTGGATACTTACGGAGCGAAGGTGGAGAGGGTAAACGACCTTCATCTTTTGCTGGCAGAGGGGCAGCTCCGGGTGGTGCACGTCGACTTCGGGATCAGGGGCATATTCCGTCGTCTCGGCTGGCTTCGGTTCGTGGACGCTTTGACCAGCTGGCTTTTTGACTATAAGATCCCAAAGAGACTTCTATCCTGGAAATACATTCAACCCCTCTCGCCGGATCCCAAGAAGAAAACCTTGAAGCTGAACGTAACCCATCGTAAGCTCTCGGAGATCCATCCTCCGGATCTGGCGGACATTTTAGAGGAACTGGATCGGCACGAGCGGTCCTATGTGTTTAGATCGCTAGACGTGGAAGCTCAGGCAGACGCATTGGAGGAGGTGGATGACAAAACTCGAGTTTCCATAATTGAAGCACTCCCTGAAGAGCGAGCCTCGGACGTTCTGGAGGAGATGGAGCCGGACGAGGCCGTGGACCTGCTCCAGGACCTGCCGGACGAGAAGCAGCAAGAATTGATCAGAGCCTTAGAGAAAGAGAAAAGGCAGGAGTTGAGAGAACTTCTTGAATTTGAAGAGGAGACTGCCGGCGGCATAATGACCACCGGCTACGTCTCATGTCTCCACACGGACAGCATCCGAAGGGTGACGGAAATTTTCAGGCAATCGGACGACCCGCTCGACAATATCTCTTACGTTTATGTAACCGACGAGGATGGAAAACTTGTGGGAGTTATAACTCTCCGCAACCTGATCCTCTGTTCACCGGAGACTCAGGTCAGCAGCCTGATGAAGCGAGATGTCGTCAAACTGAAGGTAAATGATTCGCTGGATCAGGTGGCAGACACCTTCCGCAAGTATAAATTCCTTACTATTCCGGTGGTGGATGAGCAGGACCGGATGGAGGGAATAATAACCCTAAGAGACGGCGTGGAGGCGATCTTCCCGGAATTCGGAGAGTGACCGCTGGGGAAGGTTTCAGCGACGAGAAACTAGATTTTTGACAAAACTCTGGACGGGAAAGAACACGTTCGAGGCTGTGCCTTCTGCCGATTAGGTTCCTCCATTCGCATACCTTATCTCGAATGGCCAAAGGTCTATTATCAAAATCTCGCTGGAGGAGCTTTCTCATCCTCTTTGCCGTAATAGGCCCCGGAATAATCACCTCCAATGTTGACAACGACGCCGGCGGAATCGCTACTTATTCCATCGCCGGTGCACACTTTGGGTATTCTCTGATTTGGTCGCTTATTCCCATCAGTCTGGCACTTGTCATAATTCAGGAGATGAGCGCTCGCATGGGAGTGGTCACGGGGAAGGGTTTGTCTGATTTGATAAGAGAGAATTTCGGGGTGAAAATTACCTTTTATCTTCTTATGACCTTAATCTTCACCAATTTCGGAAACACTATAGCGGAGTTCGCCGGTATCGCGGCAAGCCTGGAGATATTCCATGTCTCCAAATACGTTTCCGTACCGCTGGGAGCTGTGTTCGTCTGGCTGCTTGTGGTAAAAGGAACTTACAAATCGGTGGAAAAGGTCTTTCTGGTGGCCTGCCTTCTTTACGTCAGCTACATCATATCGGGCTTCATGGCTGATCCAGACTGGAGCGCTGTCAAAAACAGCGTCCTGAGGCCAGAGTTGAAGTTCTCGGCAGGGAGCTTCGCCATGCTGGTGGGCTTGATCGGAACCACTATCGCCCCCTGGATGCAGTTTTACCTGCAGTCTGCCGTAGTGGAGAAAAACGTTAAGTTGAAGAATTACAGATATTCCAAAGCCGATGTCATCTCCGGAAGCTTGATGGTAAATCTGGTGGCTCTGTTTATAATAGTGGCTTGTGCTGCCACCATTTCCAAAGCGGGTATCAGAATCGAGACGGCAAAGGATGCCGCGCTGGCATTGGCGCCCCTTGCGGGCAAATACGCTTCGTTTCTTTTTGCCGTCGGTCTTTTGAACGCTTCTCTTTTTGCGGCTTCTATCCTGCCCCTGTCCACCGCATATGTGGTTTGTGAGGGTATGGGTTGGGAGCAGGGTGTGGACAAGAAGTTCTCCGAAGCCCCTCAGTTCTACGGGCTGTACTCTCTTCTTATATTCCTGGGCGCAGGCGTGGTGTTGTGGCCGAATCTGCCGCTTATTCCCATAATGTTCATCTCTCAAGTGATAAACGGCGTCGTTCTTCCGGTGATTCTCATCTTCATACTCATACTCATCAACAGCAAGAAGATCATGGGACAATATACCAACGGCATAGGCTTTAATATGTTGGCTTGGCTCACTGTAGCCATCCTGGTTGTACTCAGCATTATGCTTCTGGCGTTGATGTTTGGGGTAGTCTAGTTTCTTTTAAGCCGCCATGTCTTCCCCTCTGGTAGCCCGAAGGTCAGGGTTTATTTCTTGACACCACCTCTGTTTCCCTCTAAATTGGCTTTGTCAGAAGGTTCCCTTGGAAGGAGAAGAAATGGCTTTTATACCGACTACGAAGTTCCTGGCTGACATAAGGCTGCGGTACGTCGTTATCATCACTCTGCTTTTGGCTCTGATCCTGTTTTTTATCGCCCTATTCGGAATAAAGCAGAGCCAATCCAACATGATAAAGGTCATGGAAGAGGAGGGGATCGCTTTGCTGGAGGGCTTGATCCTGTCAAGCCAGAATACCGTCCGGGCAAATGCTCTGGTTGAGGAACTGGTAGGGGAGAGGCTTCGCGACATCGCTAATTTGGTGAACCAGATGGAAAAAGACGGAGATATCACTAACGCAAAACTGGAAACCCTGGTCAAGAAGAGCGACCTCTCCCGAATCGATATTCTTGACCAAAAGATGAGCCTTGAGTATAGCAGCAATCTTTCGGAAAAGGATGTTTATGACGATTCGACAACCTCAGTAATCCCATCAGTAACCAGCATTCTCAAGGGAGAAGAGGAGGAGGTCGTTTTCGGAATAGAAGCGCGGTCTCTGTTGGCGGAGAAAAGTTATGCGGCTGCCGTGACGAGATCGACAGAATCGGGTGCCGTGGTGGTGATTGCCTCGGCTTCATATCTGGATAGATTCAAAAAAGAGATCGGAATCGGTTACCTTATCCAGAAGATAAGCCAGGAAAGTGGGGTCGATTATATCGTCTTACAATCGATGGAAGGGATAGTGCTGGCGTCTAAAAAAGTCGAAAAGATGGTCAAAATTGAAGAAGATCCCTTCATTCAGGCCGCCTTAGCAGAAGATGTCGCAAAAAGTAGAATAACCTCCTTCGAGGGAGAAGATGTGCTGGAGGTGGTGAAGCCGTTCAAGTCCGAAGACATTCCTTCGGGCATCTTTAGAATCGGGCTCTCCCTGGAAGGATATAAGAAGGTCACCTCCAGCTATCAAAGACAGATGATATTCTTCTCCATAATCCTCTTCTTTCTGGGACTGCTAATAATCGGAATCGTGATCATCAATCAAAACTATTTTGTTCTGGACAGATCATACAAGGAGATCAAGACGCTTACTGGCAATGTGCTCGAGGCCATGCACAGCGCAGTGGTGGCCGTGGATGAAAATGGGAAAATAGTCACGTTGAATCCGTTGGCAGAGGATCTTTTCGGAATCAGGAAGGATCAGGCCATCAACGAAGATTACAATTCCATCTTTCCAGAAGATGCCTGTCTTTTAAAACAAGCACTTCAGCAGAAAAGGACCACTCGGAACGTGGAAGCTGAATTCCGCAGCATCTCCGGGGAAGAGAAGACTTTGATAATCGGAACTTCCTGCCTCTTTGACGAAGAAAAGAGGTTCAAGGGAGCGGTGGCGGTGATTCATGATATCACCGATCTGAAAAAATACGAGGAGGAAGCCAAGAGAGCGGAAAGACTTTCAGCCTTGGGGAACTTAGCCGCGGGCGTCGCTCACGAAATCAGAAATCCACTGAATGCGATCTCCATCACTGCCCAAAGACTGAAGTCGGAGTTCATTCCGCAGAAGGAACAGGAAGAGTATGCGTCATTCACTCAGCTCATCCTCAACGAGATCAAAAGACTCGACAGCATCATAAATCAATTCTTGAGTCTTGCAAAAGCTCAAAAGCTCAACCTGGTCTTGACGGACATGAGCAGATTCGTCAATGAGGTAACGGATTTGGCGGAAGTCGAGGCTAAAGAGAGAAACATTGCGGTGATAAGAGTAATAGACACGCTTCCCCAAGCCAAAGTCGATCCAGATGAGTTGAAAAAGGCTATGCTCAACATAATGCTAAATGGGATTCAGGCCATGGCTTCAGGTGGCAGTTTGAGTGTGCGATCTTATGTCAATGATTCACAAAGAAGTATAGTACTGGAGATTCAGGACTCTGGTCGTGGGATTCCCAGGGAAGAACTCTCCAAGGTCTTCCAGCCGTATTTTTCGACCAAGGAAAAAGGAACCGGACTTGGGTTATCTATAGCGTATCGAATTATCTCGGATCATGAAGGCAAAATCGAGGTAAGAAGCGAAGTAGGCAAAGGCACCGTTTTCACCATAAGATTACCCGTGGAGTAAAATCACTCAGCGGAATAGAAATCCAACTACCTCTGGGGAGAGGCTATGGCACTTTATCGAATCCTGATTGTGGATGACGAAGAATCGCAGAGACGGCAACTGGCCGGATTTCTTAAAAAACAGAACTTCAATGTTACGACAGCTGAATCAGGTCCGGAGGCGATCAATCTCTGTCGAGACAAAAGCTTTGAGATTGCGCTAATTGATTTGAAGATGCCGGGAATGGATGGCATTGAGCTTCTGAGCAAGCTTAACGAATCCAATCCGGAGATGCAGGTGATTATGATGACCGCCTACGGATCGGTGGAAAGTGCAGTTGAGGCCATGAGGCTGGGCGCTTATCATTATGTAAATAAACCGATTAACCTGGATGAGCTGAAGTTAAACATTAGCAAGGCCCTGGAGAGTCATCATCTCTTGATGGAGAACAAATACCTGAAAGAAGAACTGGAACAAAGGTACAGGGACCTTCAAATTATCGGGGAGAGTAAAGGCATCAAAGAAGTTTTAAGCACGGTCTCGCGTGTGGCCAAGACCAACTCGACCGTTCTGCTAAGAGGCGAAAGCGGGACAGGCAAAGAACTGGTGGCAAGAGCAATTCACGGTCTGAGTGACAGGGCTGAGGAGAGATTCGTTGCCGTCTCCTGTGCAGCTTTGCCTGAGACTCTCTTTGAATCGGAGCTTTTCGGGCACCAAAAAGGCGCCTTCACCGGGGCCATCAAATCGAGAGAGGGACGTTTCGAATTAGCTGATGGAGGCACTCTCTTTCTGGACGAGGTCGGCGATATTCCTCTCGAGACGCAGGTCAAGCTTTTAAGAGTCATCGAATCACAAGAATTTGAGAGAGTGGGAGGAAAGGACACTCTGAAGGTGGATGTGCGAATCATCTCCGCCACCAATCAAGACTTGGAAAGCAAGATTAAGGAAAGGAATTTCAGAGAAGATCTTTACTATCGGCTGAACGTGATCTCCGTCTTCATCCCGCCTTTGCGCGAGAGAAGGGAAGATGTCTTACTGTTGACAGATCATTTCATCAAGAAAGCCAATCAGAAATGTGGAAAGGGAATTAGAGGAATTACCCCGGCGGTAAAAGATATTATTCTGAACTATGATTGGCCGGGAAACGTAAGAGAACTGGAGAATGTGATCGAAAGGGGAGTGGTTCTTTCCAGGACCGACGTGATAGACAAAAGTGATTTGCCATATTTAGGATTGGTCAGGGACAGAACCTTGGAGGACACTTCAGCGGCTTCGCTTTCAATCAAGGACGTGGAGAAAAACCACATCTTGAAGGTATTGAAAAGGACCAGCTGGAATTTGATTAAAAGCGCAGAGATTTTAGGTATTCACCGAAATACGCTTCGGCTGAAGATGAAGGAGTATGGAATAGGGAAGTCAGCCAGTTAAACGGTCAGCGGATTAAGCGGATGAGACGGAAGAACTGATGTTCCCTCTCCCTCTGGGAGAGGGGCAGGTCGAAGATCCCGCCAAAGGCGAGGGTGAGGGGAGATCAGGGGGGCGTTGACATATCGGATGAGCAAAGCTGTTTCTCCGCCTGCACATTAAACCCACAACGTTCGGGAGGAAGACATGGAAAAGATGATTGCCTATTGCGGCTTAGTTTGTACTGAATGTCCGGCGTTCATTGCCACTCAGAAAAACGATGATGAAGAAAGAAAGAAAGTGGCTGAAAAGTGGTCCAAAGATCACGAGACGGCTTTGAAACCGGAAGACATCAACTGCGACGGTTGTCTAGTTGACAGTGAAAGACTTTTCAACTACTGCAAGGTTTGCGAAGTGCGCAAATGCGCAAAGGACAAGGCGGTGGTGAACTGCGCCTACTGCGATGATTACGGGTGCGAGAAGCTGACCAAGTTCTTTGGGATGGCGCCCGAGGCCAAGACGCGGCTGGATGAGTTAAGAAAAACTCTCTAGGCGTTTGTGAAGCGACCGGCACTAAATTCCGGGGGACAGTGATCGCCGAGGTTGAGCAATCGGGCCAGGGGGAACTCCCTGTCTGCGTGAAGGAGGTCTAGGGGGCTGGCCTACAACGTGAGAAACCAAAGATGTTTGGCTTATATGACAACTGCCTGTTCTGCGCTGCTGATCTCCCAGCACCCGAAGACCGCACAGGGGAAGGGGAACACGTCATACCGAAGAATATTTACGGCTTCTGGAAGACCTATGACATCTGTGGTGAATGTAAGAAGCACTTTGGAGACAATGTCGATGGTCTTTCTCTGAAGAACCCGCAGCTTGTGACTGCCATACAAGAGTTGAATCTGCCAAGCGCAGACAGAGTGCTTGACAATTTGTCGTACCAGGCAAAGGACACGATTGACGGAGGAACGGTCAAGATGGTTAGAAAGAAAGGCAGTTTCAAAGCCAAAGTATCTCGAATACAGGATGCTTATTTTGAATGCGCCGAGGTGGATTGGCCTAAAATCGGATTAGAATGGACTCGCCACATTGCTCCTGCTTCGATGCCGCCTGAAAGAGTGGAAAGGGAACTCAATAATCTAACACAGAAGTATGAAAGACTACAGCCAGGTGGAGAAGTGCACTCTGAAAAGCTCGGTGTTACGGTAAGGAAAAGGCAGACTCAGGATATCCAGTTTGACTCCAAATCCTTTGCGCCTATAACCCCTCTGATAGCGAAGATAGCGGTTTGTTTTCTTTACTACTCTTTGCCGCTGCACGAAGTCGGAAGGATAAAGGAAGTTGGGTGGCTGAGGTCACACGCGCGCC
This sequence comes from uncultured Ignavibacteria bacterium, assembly GCA_964348415.1. Lineage (GTDB taxonomy): Bacteria > Zixibacteria > MSB-5A5 > MSB-5A5 > SM1-73 > SM23-73-3. The sequence goes on from CAYGCR010000006.1 coordinate 35,013, forward strand.
ACGGGGAATCTATAAAAGATTACATTATAAATTGGTTTCCACCCAGAACAAACGTGCCATACGACAGATGGCATCGGATCACAATGGAGCCGTTCGGGCATATTTTGCTTCTTGATATTTCGCTCTTTCGGCATGCCAATTGGCGAGTTGTACTGACCGCAGATGATCAAGTGGTCTTGAAAGACCACAATAACGAGATCGTCGAGATGCTATATTTCATCTTAGATTTCAGAGCTCTCGAAAAGAAAGAGAAGCTGCTGGGGTTTAAGTACAAAGGTAATCCGCAAATCGACTATTATCATGTTCCTTTTTGACCTCGTACACGAATCAGCGCTCCAATGGATTTCGTAGGAAAATCCATCGCGTCAGCGAGGCACCGCAGTTTATCCGGTATTTAAGAGCCTCATCCATCAAGCCCGGCGCATTTCTCTAGTGCTGCACGTTCATGATCAGTTCTCCACAGCAACACAACAATGGAAACCCGTCGATGGGCTATTTCTATGCTTCGCTGTCCGCCATGATGGCGGCGGTGCTTATTGTAACCGGCAAGTGGACGCTGTACACTATCTCACCACTGACACTGAACGCGCTGATCTTTCCCATGGGCGTAGTTCTTTTGGCTCCCACTGTGCTTTATCGCAGGAGGTGGAAGCTCATCCTCGCCATGGATTGGACCGCGTGGAAATGGACCTTGGCTTTCAGCGTACTGGCCTGCGTGGCCATCTGGACTTACTGGATTGGCGTGAAGATGATGGACCCCACGCTGGCATCTTTTCTCAATCGTTTCGAGACTCTGGTCACGATTTCCCTGGGCATGGCTATTTTGGGAGAGCGCTTCACCCGCGGAGAAGGCCTTGGCGCCATCCTGGTTTTAGGTGGGATTGTGTTGATGAAATTCACTTTCAGGGCGGAGTATTCGGTGGGTTTTTGGGTGGTGCTGTTCAGCGCGGTCTGTTTTGGAACGGCTGAATTCTTTGCCAAGATCGCCGTGCGTTACGTTGATCCTCTGACCATCAGTTTCATACGAAACGTTGTGACTTCCATCCTGTTTTGGTTCATAGTTCCCCTCGCGGGAGCTCCATTCGAGGGCGCGAGTTCCGTATGGTGGGGGATTCTGATTATTGCCTTTACCGGTCCCATACTCACGCGCCCCATTTATCTCTTTGCCCTCAAGAACCTCGAGGTATCCAAGGTGGCGGTGATTCAACAGAGCCAACCCATGTTTGTGGCAATCCTCGCTGTCGTGGCCTTGAGCCAGACGCCTGCGCCGCGTGAGATCATAGGTGGTCTGTTTGTTATCGGGGGATGCCTGCTCATTATCCTGAGCCGTAGAAAGGTTAGACGAACGAATACGGTGACGCTTGAGGCAGGCACATCTTAGGAGGGGCATCCTTGCCCGCCGAATCACGCGGGGCTGGCAGCGCGGGCCAACCATCCGTGTCAGAAACTATAGGCACAAAGGAGACTCAAACCGTCTCTCGTGGGAATGGCTTGCATATGAAAGTTGCCGGCGAAAGGAGCAGGGACTGGATTTTGCCCGTAGTGCCGCCGGTTATACTTCTCAATTTGATTCTGAGCATCTGCCGTCTCCCATATGGTCGTCCCCAGGAAAGCGCCTACCGCAACGTAGAACGAAGCCGTTAACTCATTCTTCGTGCTGCCATACGGGTACGTACCGCGATGAACCCTCCTTTCACCTTTCGCCTCCATGAAGATCAAACAGCCAAATCGTCCCACTGCAAACAGAAGACCTCTTTTCCAGCAACCAGCATAGAGGTGACCAGTGCTTGGCAGTATGGGAGAGATTATGACAGGGACGATAGGTTTTTTCGCGCCGCGGAAGTGCTCGAAGCGCCGGTTGGCCAAGTAAATGCCGGTCGGGAGGCAAATAGCCGTGCCGATAGCACCTCCCGTCACTCCCCACCCCAGCACGTCGATGGGCTCTGAACTTTGCGGGTATTTATCTCCATAAGCCTTAGCTCCAACCAAGAACCCATACATAAATCCTCCCACGCCCCAAACCACGCCAGCCGCAAACTTGCCCAAGGCGGAGCCTCGGCGCCTGCCAATGTCGGGACTTGAGCTGTCTTCAGATTTCTCCTCCCTTCTCCGCAACTGAAGACCGAGCCTCCGGGACCATAGCGCGTCGCTGCACAGAAGAACTCTCTTACCGTTCTGATTGACGGAGGTATTGAAGAATTGGACGTGTGATTGCTCTTGCGCCGACACGAGTGTGCCATTTCCCAACGTCACGAGGAAACTGGGACCGATGGCAAGACAAACCGCTTGACCAGATGGTTGCATCATCATGTTCTTTTCACTGTGAATCCCGACGTCCCTGATAGTTGATACGTTTAGGAGAGCGGGTTTCTTTTGTCAGCCAAAGCGAACCTGTCTTCGTGACAATCGTGGCACTCTTGTCTCCAAGCCAAAGACCTGCGCCGCCAGAGATTCTAGGCCACCTTCTCGTTGTAGGGGGATGTCTGCTGATCATCATAAGCTGCAGGAAAGTGGCGCCAATCAACGAGGGGAAGGTTCTGGCAAGCAGGTCGTAGGGCGGGCACCCTTGCCCGCCGACGGTTGGCGGCGCTGGTCGTGCCAAAGGCAGATCTCGTCAATAGCGGGAGAGCTCCGCCTATGACTCTTGCAATCGAGAAATGGCTTTGCCTTCCAGTGTCCTGTAGCCGCTATGCAGACTACTGGTCAGACATGAATGTACAGGAAACACAAGAAGCAAATCTGCAATTTTTACTTTCTCGAAGAGCTTGTGATCAACCTGAAGCATCCCGTGTTCTTGTGATAAGGATATGACCGGCGCTTCCAGGTCGGTGGGGCCGAAGCTTCCATTTCGCAGAGAGGTCGCGTACCCGAATACCTGCCTGCCACTGTCATCCACTATATAGGCGGTCGACAAATGAACTGCTCCACCATACACGGCGATCTGGTTTCTATCCTTGTACTTTCCAACAACCGGGCAGGCGACAGCAACCGCTATCTCATCTTCGGTGCAAGCGCCGAGCTTCTCCTGCATCAAGTCATAGAACACGAAGTTGCCAGGTCTGATTTCGTCAAGGCCCTGGAAGTCGTCAACCACGCTGCAGGTTGGAGTATCACCAACTGAAGTGTCGCAGGCTTCCACGCCGCTGGTTTCCAGAAATTCCTTGGCTGCTGACAGTCTCAGCAACGTCTCGACATGAATCTTTCGAATCTCGGAGACCGACTTGGCATGGTAGCTGTGTCCGGCATGGACGAGCAAGCCCTTGAAATCCGTCTTCGGCGAGTCCTTGATCTTGTGAGCGAGCGAACGGATCGCTTTGAAATCCTCCCACGATATTCCGGTTCTGTGGTAACCAGTGTCGATCTTTATCCACATGCCAACTCGCTGCTGTAGTTTGGTCTCCAGAGCTGACAGAGTCTCCTTCGAATCGACCAGCAAATTGAGCGTGATCTTGTCGGCGAGGCTGTTGATCTTGCTGATCTCCAAGACATTGGCGATGAACGCAACCGTGATGTCGGACCAACCGTTGTCAGTAAAATATTTCGCCATGTCGAGTGATGAAACGGTGATCGCTTCCACCCCGAAATCCCGAAACCAATTGCCAATCTCGGTTGATTGGTGCGTCTTGAAATGTGGTCTGAACCTAACACCGGAAGATTTAGCCTTATCGGCCATCTCTTCGATGTTCTTCAGGACCGTGTTTTTATCGAGAATCAGAGTGGGCTTCACAATCTCGAACCCGAGTTCGTTGGATTTCATTTGTCGATTCCTCCTCTTATACCGCGCGATAAATCGCGCAACTACAGCCACCGCTCAGCAGGTGCGAGAAATCGCACGAACACAGTCCCCGCCCAGCGGGTGCCACGAATGGCGCCCCCCTGCGCTTTTATGTTCGTAGGGCTGGATTCATCCAGCCCGATTAAAACCCTTTATTCTTCCTTGAAAAACCAGACTATATGCCCCCAGGGGTTACAGATATAGTTGTCAGCCTGCTTTTTGATCCACTCGAATCCAAGAAAGGTCAGCCCGGCTGTGTTCATCAATGTTCGCCTGGTCCGGAATCTGTCATACCCGCATATGGGCCATTTGAGTCGGTGACCCTGTATTTCACAAGTAGTCGCTCTTTCTTTTGCCAGACTGAAATCGTCGCGCTCATGCTCCAGTTTCCCTTCGTCCGGACGCAGTTTATCGTAGCACTCAGCACAAATGGTTCGGGTCTTGAAGTAATACTTGGACGGGTAATCTTTCCCGCACTTCATGATTTGCTTCCGTCAGTGGTCACTGGATAGGTCGCGTCAAACGCAGCCTTCCTCGCGAAACGCCATTTGGTTTTCTTTTCCATAAACTTGTTGACATGGGGAGATTGAAACTCTTCTGCGAGAATGTCCATCCATACCCCGTCGAACCATTTTCCCCCGATCAGCTTGGATTTTCTCCTTCTGCCAATCTCCTTAAAGCCCACTTTTCTGTAGCAATTTATCGCTCGCTCGTTATAAGAAAATACACCCAGCATTATGTTATTTAGATTAAGCAGATTGAATCCATAGTCCAGCACAAGCTTGGTCGCGTCCTGGCCATACCCTTGATCCCAATACGCCTTATCACCGATGTCGATTCCAAACGTGGCCTTTCGATTGATCTGGTCGATGTCAAAAAGCAGGCACCGCCCAATGAGCTTGTCCGTCTTAAGGTCGATTATGCTGAAAATATGACTTTCCTTTTGTATGAGCTTACGTATGCCTTCTCTGACCCGGTCCAGAGAAAGGGGGGTATACGCCTCGGACCCCAGAGGAATCGTTACCTCCAGATCGTTGTCCCACTCGGTCCATTTCTCTGCGTCTTCTAAACTGCAAGGTGAGAGATAACACTTTTGGCCGACTAGCTTTTTATAAGGGGTCATAGATTACTCCATTTTTATCTCTTATTCTTAATTTTGTCTATCATCCGTTTAGCATTTACATTTTGAGGATTCAACTCCAAAGATTTCTTGTAGTTTTCAAGGGCAAGTGAATCATTCTGACCCACCATATAAGCCTCTGCAAGGCTATCGTAGACATTGAATGATTCCGGGTAGGCCTCCACATTTAACTTGAATATCTCGATGGCGGCCTCGATCTTTTTGATTCCGAGCAGTTGATAGCCCAAGGTATTCAATTCAGACTCAGAGAAATTAATTTCGTTCCTCTTCATTTGGCGATACTGCTCTATTGCCGATTCGATACCCTCTTTGACTATGGCAGAATATAGGTCCCCCGTTCTCGATGTCTCGTGAAGCGTTAGACGAAAGGGCGTCCCGTCATCGTCAAATTCAAAGATGGCATATTGCTCAGGATCCTCGACTACAAATTTCGTCGTTGAGACGGGGAGAAGTTTGAATTTTCCGAAGGTGGGAGAATCCATCAAAAGCCCGCCGTCAATCTTCCTTACAGACATGCTGGTATCGCTCAGTGGATATTCCTTGACGTACTTATCCACGAGATTTGCCTGGAGTTGAATGATCTCGGGACGCTGGTAGGAAGGGGAGCTTTGCAATGCGATGAACTCAGGATCAGGCTTGGGCTCGGATACTCTGGCGTCCAGGATCAGCTGGAATAATTCCCTGTTTGGAGCTGCCCGTCTGCCTTCATAGGTGTTAACGCGCTGGACGATCACCAGGTTCGCACCGGGCAGGACGGAGATGATCTGAGTGCCCACTCCGTACGCCGAATACATTCCCAGGTCTTTGAATTCACCGGAAATCCACCAGAGATAACCATAGCCGCCGCGATTGCCAGCGTCAGAATAGGAGGTAGTGCTTTCCTTAATCCATTCTTTCGAGATGATCTGTTTGCCATTCCATTTGCCTTCTCGCAGATAGAGCAGGCCAAAACGCGCCATGTCCCGGGCTGACATCCTGAAGGGATACGCCGGATGAATGGAGTGCTCGGCTTCCAGATGGTGGTAACCGTCGATCAATCGGAAATCTTCCATTTGGAGCGGATCGGCTATTCGGTTCTTGAAATCTTGAAAGATATCCGTTCCCGTTTCCTGTTCGTAAATCGTGCCTAGGGCGTTGAAGTCCCAGTTGTTGTAATACCAGAATGTATCGCGCGTGTGGCTGCCGCGCTGGGGACGTTTGGCTTTCATAGCCTGGGTTTCGTAAGCAGCAGGATGATAAACTCCAGATCTGGCTTTGAGCAGGTCTGTTATGGTTGCTTGTTTCTCCCTTTGAGTCAGGGGAGACTTATCATCGATATTCAACTCCGCCAAAGTCTTGTTCAAGTCGATAGATCCGCCGTCTACCTGTATGCCATAAAGAGCGCTGAGCAGACTCTTCCTAACGGAATGGCACATGAATCTTCTCTTGACGTCACCCCAGGAGATAAGGATCTTGCCGTCGTAGACGACCATGAAGGCGGCAGCATCGAGGCTATCGTAAAGCCTTTTCGCTAGTTCTAATTTCTCTGACGACCATCCCGCCTCCTCGGGCGTTTTGTATTGCTGCCAGGTTTCTTGCGGGTTCTGAGCTATCGCACAAGAGGCCAGGAGGAGAACTACGAGAATGCTCGTCACTATTCGGTTCAATCTCATAATACCCTCACATTGTAACTTGGTTTAGTCCACAATTGACGTCTGCGTTTCACATAACAGTTAACCAGGTATACCCCATCCGTGCACATTTCGACGTGGCTGAAGAATTAGATTCTAACTCCATTTTTTCATGCCGGAATTCTCCTCTCGGAGCGGATCTTGATGGCAATCCCCGCGCGAACGAGAGTCTTGAGCCTCGAACCTACGTCTGCAGCATCCTTTCTCTCACCATCTGAACTGGAATGGTCCCGTAGCTTAAAAGCTGGTCATGGAATTTTTTTAGGTTGAAGGCTTTGCCCTTTAGCTTTTTGAAATCCTCTCTCAACTTCAGGATCTCCATCTTTCCCATGATGTAGGTCATGGGCTGGGTCGGCGTGTACGTGTATCTTTTGACCTCGGCGATAGCGTTAGTCTTCTCCAGCTTCGCTACGTTAACCAGCATGTCCACCGCCTGGTTAAAGCTCATTCTGCCGGTGTGTAAACTTGCATCGATGACCACCCGGCAGGCGCGCCAGAGTTGATCCTTGAGTTGGAGAAGTCGAGTCTCCGCTTTCGTATAGAACCCTTTCTCATACATTAGCTCCTCACAGTAGAGTGCCCAGCCCTCAGCAAAGAGTGGGGTGCCAAACTCACGCCTGACCTTGGATTTTACCTTGCTGGAATGCACCAACTGAAGATGATGCCCGGGATAGGCTTCGTGCAAAGCAGTGAGGACCGCTCCATAGGAGTTGTGTCCCTGCAGTTGTTCTTTCTGTTGGCTAGGCGGCAGTTTCTCGTTCACCGGCGTGACCCAGAAGAATCCTTTCTGCTTTTTTTCGAATGGAGCGGGAGACATGTATGCAGCGTAGGGGATAGTGTGTCTTAGGAAAACCGCAGTCTCGATTACAGACAGACTTTCGCCTTTAGGGATGGTCACAAGATCCTTTTTCCTTACGAAATTCCTGGCTCTGACCATCTCCCTTTTGTAGAACCGGAGCAGATTGTCTTTAGCAGGATGTTTCTTCTTCAGACCTTTCACGATCTCACTCCAGCCCTTCTTAGCGTTTATCCTCTTGGCCAAAGATTTCATCTCAGCCTGGGTCTGCCTTATGATTCTGTCTCCTATTGACGGGAGGTCATCAACTGTGTAGGGAAGTTGATAGTGCACGGAGAGCAGAAAATTGAAGAACTGTCTTCCAACCGCGAAGCGGCCTTTAGACCTGGGAAGGAGCCTTTTCTTCAGGAAGCGCTCGTAATCCTCAAAAGCTGTCAGAGTTTTCCCATTGGCTGCCAAAATCTGCTTTCTCAAATGGGGCATCTTCTCGGCAAACACCGGTATCATCTGCCGGAAGAATTGCTTGCCTCCGGCAGTCGTCTCGATAGCAACTTGAGTCCATATTCTGGGGACATCTCTTCCTCTTCTCAGGTTCTCTTGACCTTCCTTCAGAAGACGAGGCACTTGTCTCAACCTTCCCAAAAGGGAATTCATCCTTTGGCTCAAGGGAGCAAAATCTCGGAAGATCAAAACGTAGCACCCCATGAGTGCAAGGTACGGGTAAATGATAGCATCCCTGGTGAGCCAGCGAATCTTCTCTTCCTCGGCTATCTCCACCCGAAGAGAATCCCTCAGTATTTTCCAGTCCATCTTTTGATCTTCAGAAAGCTGCGTTTGTCTTCGACTGGCCTTGCCTTCGGGGGAGAACTCGCCGAGTTGCCTCAGGTAGGACTTCGATTTTCGAAGATACTGCCTCCGGGATTGCGAGTCGGTCTTGTCAAGCTGGCCGTCATATTTGTGGATTCCTGAGAACGTTGCCCCCACCGGCCTGGCCTTCCAGCGGAACTCCAAGATCTCGTCTACAAGTCTGTTGAATTCTCTATTCACCTGATCCCTCCTTGAAATCAGTTTCCAGTTTTGAAGGGTGATGCAAAGAAGCCATTGGTTGGATGCCCATTGTGCAGTCTATCCTCGTTTCCTAATGGTGACAAACTTCTGGTCCTGTTCGAATATCTGATTGAAAAAGTTCTTTACCTCTTTATAATCACTTTGCGGAACTAACAGTTTCTCTATAGCGAATGTTCGCTTGTAGATGATCAAGTTCCCTTGCTGTCGGTATTCTGTACGAAATTCCCCGAATTCTGTTTCCAGGTTAATCGGATCAGGCGTGCTTAACAGCTCGTATGAGCTTGGGATTTGTATGACCACACTATCCAAGTCCGTTTTTGTCTCGTCAAACATAATGGGGAAAATTCTGATGGGCTCAGCAAACTCTTTGGCGGTCACATCTCGGTTCAAAATGTTTGGATTAAGGTAAAGGATGCTATCATTCTTCTGGACAGAGTACGATGAGTGGAAGCGGCAGTAGATCTCAAAATCATCGACATAATTATAGAGATCGCCTAATTGAAATGAATCCAGAACAGCTCCTGGGCTGTGTAGACGGATCCTTTTCGCCAGATTATCCCTCCTCTCCATAATGGTCTGCTCCCGTAGAGAGCTTTTTATGGAAGAGCCTCTTGACGGAGAGTACATCTCCCGAGACTCGCAATCGATGCTCCCATCTTCTCTCAGATTCACATCCACGACATGTTTTTTCAGATTATCTGAATGGCTCACGGAAGGAGTTTTAACGAGCTTTCCACCCGATGCTTGAGTCAGAAGGCCGCTCACCCCTTGGTATCCCTTCGATATACAGTTCAGGCAGTTTGCTCCTTCAGATGGATCCAGCCATAATTCTTCTTCGTCGACTTTCACTTTCAGCAACAGGTGAGCGAACCAGTCCAGCATGGGAACATCTGGAACGTCAATCACCATTTCCCGGTCTGGTACCAGAACCAGCGTGGCTTCAATTCCCGCAGACTTAAGCAGGGCGTACACTATCCCGCTCACCTCGGCGCTGGTACCGGCCTGCCGATTGAAGATGGCTTGCGGCTGGTCAAAAATAGACCGCGAGGGAAAGTCCACTTTGAAACGAGACTGCACGAAATAGAATATTCTCTCGATCTTCTCCTTTTCGGTTCTACATTCTTTGGTAAGGTTCTTGGCCAGTCTCTTCATGTCTCCGCTGGGCGCAAAATGTTTTTCTATTGTTTCGAAATACCATGTGGAGGTGTTTTGCCAGGATACTGTAAGTTCTTCTTCCTCCTCTGGCCCAGTTATGGCGAAAGCCAGGCTCGGGGCGTAGGTGAACAATGGGGGCATTGCGGATTCGGTCTCCTTGGCAAGCAGATTCCTCTTGACGAATGTATAGAGAGACGTTTTCTCTGAGTGAATCGGATCTTTTTTTGCGGTATCCAGAATCCCCGGAGGGCTATCGTAATACATCACCTGAAGCTCCTTGGGAACGATCAGATTGAATCTGGACAGAAGGGTGGGCTCCTCGTTTTGGAAATAGCGAATGCCCGAAAGGTCGTACCTTCGCGATCTGTAGACAATCTCGTACTGGATCAGACACCCGTCCTCAACCCCGGGGAGGGTAAACCTTTTTCTTCTCAGATCTTTGGACACCGCTATCTCGTGGATGTCTTCTTGACCTAACTCCATCACAGTTCCGTCTTTTTTTCTCGTCCTCCCCCTAACCTCCAGTGATTCATCCTGGCGACAAAATGGGGTGACTACCTGAGCATAGTCGTATCCACGTCGATTGAAGATCTTCATGATCACCACCTTCACCTCTATCCTATCTGCCACGTATAAGATATCCTCGTCCAAAAGGTAGGCCGCACCAGCAGTAGGGTAGTCCGAGGAGGACGGGATTTTCTCCTCCGGGGGGAAAAACCTGATCCATCCAGAGGGAAGCTTCTCTACCCAGTTTTCGTCAGCCAGCGCAAGTGGGCAGAGAAGCAGAAGAGCTATGGTGAAAACGATTTCTTTGTTCTTTACACGTGCCATTTGCAGCTCCAACATATTCCAGGATATCCTGAGTAGGGACCGAAGTCGAGACGACCAGCCGGTTCCCTGTGAACTCATCGCTCCGCGCACCCACGTGCCTCCGCGTCGTTGCTCACTCCGTTTCATCTTGAGCACCTTTTTCCCTTAATATTATCCTCTGGTTGTCAGCCTCAGCTGCGTTGTCATAGAATTCTTTAAGCTCCGGGTACTGGTCAGCCGAAACGTAAAGCTCCCGTCTCACAAATACTCTCGTGTACTTTATTCTATTGTCCTCAGACCGGCAGGTCGATTCAAACAGCCCGAAAGGCTCGTCTAATCGAACCGCTCCTGGGAGGTAGTCAATTTCAAATTCCTCCGGGATTTGCAGCGTGAGCTCATCTGTGTTGATGAATTTGAAATCGAAGATAACGGCGTAATCCCTTTGCTCTTGGGGGAACATGAGATTGAGGTAGCTTTGGGTGTTAAGATTGACCGGAAGGTAGAACGTACCCTGTTCTTCTGCTCCGAAGCGGCCGGAGACAAAGCTTGCCTGGATCAAAACACTGGAATCTTTTTCCTCAAAATTTTTGAATTCATAGTCCACCAGATAGGGGTCCACCAACCAGGAAGCCAGAAAACCGCTGAGAGCCTTTCTCCTCCTTTGAGGTCTCGATTCGGTGAGAGAAGCTCTGAATGATAGGTCTTCCTGTCCTCCAGCTTGGATGATTACTTTCCCTGAGGCGGAGCCGTCCGAATTCAGCTTTATTTCCCAGATAGTGTGGGTGAAATTCTCATGTTCGCTGGTTTCTGGAGTGACAACCAACTCTCCACCCGTCGGCTTCATCACAAGAGCAGTGGCTCCCTGATCCTCGAAAGGGAGCTGGCCAAAACCACAGTTTCTGCACGCCGGGTCCAGCCAAGCGTACTCGTCTTCGGAAGGAACAGCCACCACCACATGATCAAATTGTTTCACCTTGGGCATGTCGTTCAACACACTTCTGTGCCCCTTGGTTGAGAGTAGGGCCGGAAAAGCTTCAACGTTTGCCGCCCTCAGAAGTGCGATCACCAGGGAAGTCATGTCCTTACAATCGCCATATGCGTATTCCAGAATGTCGGCGCACAGGTGTGGCTTGAAAGCGCCGGTGCCAACGGCTACCGATATGTATCTTATGCGCTCCTGAATGTATTCGAAAACCGCCTTTATCTTCTCTTCTCTTGATCCCAATGCGGCTGTCAGCTCAGAAGCTAAGAGCTGCACCTTTTGGCCGGGAATGAAACTGGGCTGCGAAATCTGCCAGTACCAGGAGGCTATATCGTCCCAATTCCTGGAGGAGTAAGTAGTGTCACCAAACCTGAACTGTAGGGGAGAAAAAACCAGACGCAACGCAGTATCTGCAGCCGGGGGCATGAAAGGTTCTTTTTTTAACGCACGTTTGTTAGTTGATTCCCAGGTGAAGATCTTTTTACCTTTGCGAAACTCTATTTTCGGTGCGATTTTGTCATTTAGAACCTTGACTTTAAAGTCGAAGTACTTGGGAGCGATAAGCGTGTATTTAGAAAAAAGCGTAGGCAGGTGAGACTCAAAAAACCAATCTCCCCAGTAAAGCAGACTGCTGAAACGGAGCTGGTACTCATATTCCAAAACGCAGTTTGTATCCATTCGGGGGAAATAAAAGTCTTTGATCTTAGCGTCAGAATAAAGGACGTATTCCGAGAGAAGCGATTTTTCCCGAATATCTTTCGGGTCCAGAAGAAACTCCTCCCCGTCGGGATGGATTGTGCGGGCTTTTATCTTGATAACTTCCACACTGCTGTTGAAGGGAATCTCCTGAAGACTGTACCTTTTGCCCGGGTCTGAGAATACCTTCATTATCCGGTGCTGGGTAAACAGAGCCTCTCCGTCCGGCTCAATCGCCATGCTGGCCTCATCTCTTATTATCACGGCATCCGAATAGGGGAACATGCCCCGGGTGGGCATTTGGTCCAGATCTATCTTTTCCCAGGCGTGCGCCCTTGCCGATAAAGGTAAGAAAGAGGTCAACGACAGGACGACTTCGACCAAAGCAAACAAGGCAATTCTAGGGTACTTCAAATTCTTATCCGACACAAAGAGTGGCACACCAGAAGATTGTGTAAAACAGAGCTCACCACGTTAAAATAAACCATTGTGTTCCGCCCTGCAAACAAAAAGCGTACGGCCACACAGAAAAATACCGGTCAAAGGCACTCTGCGATTCAAGATTCGGTCACGATTATGCTTGGAGTCACTCTTGGCTCGACGGCTGCTCCCCAGAATAAGCCGGAGGGGCTGTGGCTTAGCAGGACGGGACCGAAATCGGTCAGCGGTGATCGCGGTGAGGTCGAGCCAGTTCTCGGAGATTGAGCAGGCGCACGAAATGCGGCACTTCTGATCGAGGGGGCTGCAAGGGTGGCTGTTCCCGACTTTCTTAGCATGTTGTCTCAATAGGTTGCGTGGATTGAAAATCAGCCGCGTGAAACCACGCGGATTTAACGTCTGCACGTCGGACACCTCAAGGCAGGTCAGCCCGCTCGCTCTGAGCAAGATTCCGACGGCATTTTTTTCTTGACAAGAAACCGACAAGCCGATATTTTTGCGTCAAAGCTGGAAGGGCTGCAAAGCTTAAAGAAAGGAGGAAAGGAGTAACCCTGAGCCTGTAAATTCGGTCGTTCCTACGTGAAGTTTGAGAATGTTTAGAAAGGAACTTCTATGAGAAAGTTAATCTTCTTGACCCTCTTGGCTTCATTAGTTGCAGGAAGCCCGTCCATTGCCGCCGCCGGAAAGTTCAGTATAGGCGGATTTGTGGGATTGAACATTCCGGTTGGTCAGCAGGACGTGGGCAACGGCACGCTCTTCGGGGCAAAAGGTCGAATCGTACTTTTGCCATTCCTGGGCATAGAGCCCAATTTCGTTTTCTCTGAATACGGAGATAAGGAGCATGATGTCGACGGAGTGACCATGACCAGGAAGGGTGGGGAGATGACCTCTTTCGGCGCCGACGCGGTCGTCGGAACTCTATCCGGATTCTCCCAGGCTCGCTTCTACGGCTTGGTCGGCGTCAACTCCAACACGACGAAACGGGAGGGCCTGGCGGACCAGACCGGGTTGGGGGTTGCATTTGGAGCCGGTATTGAATTCCTTCCCAGTAACATGTTCAGCCTCGAGGTCAGAGCCAGAATCCATGGCATACGGCTGGAAGGCGGAGGGGCGAGGAATAATCTGGAGCTCTCGGCCGGGTTGAATTACTATTTCGGTCCCAAGTAGACGAGAAAGGAGCTTAGAACATGGAGAACTTGAAGACCAGAAGAAAACGTCTCGGGTTTTCGCTCCTCTTGCTCATAGCCTTGGTCGGTGGTTGCTGGCTTTTCTCCGGCACCTGGGTCATAATATATAAGGTAGATGACGAGGAAATCCACGCCACTCAAGATTTCTATAAGTTCACCGTGGACATAACTCAAGAGGATGTGTGGAAGGAGCACAAGGATCATTTGGACGACATCGAAGACGTCTCCATCACCTTCAAGTTGATTAACCCATTTATCTCTCCTGCCACCGGGCAAGTATATGTTTCTTCTGATAGCTCATTAAGCGACAGCGCCGCGGTAACAAGCTCCGCCACCATAATTCTGGATGGAATTACCATCCCTGGAGAAGACACCCTCCACGTCGACATGGCTCACTATTATGATCTGCTTCAGAACTTTCAAACCCTGAAGCATCTGGTCAAGACCGGAATGTTCACCGCTTATGCCTTGGTTCCTGCTCCGTTGGCTATTGAACTCCGCGACGTAGTGGTGGTGGTCACCTTTTCTGCCGGGCTATCATGACGGTCGGGAAAGTAATGATGAAAATGCTCCAGCTTGCCTGACGGCAACTGGGGTATTTTTGATGTTTATATACCACGCCCTCGGTACGCCCACGGTAGCGTAAAGTTGCACAAGTATTGTGCCCGTCCACCCAAGGAGTAATTTATCACCGCACAGGATGCGTTTTCGCATTGGCTCCTTTGGGCCGTTGCGCTTTATCTCACGTCCCAAGTGGCTTTTCAAAAGCGCAGCAAGTTTTGGTAAGGCAAGAATAGCTGAGGAAGTGTTTGACTTTCCGGGGTTTTTGGATAAATTAGATGTATTGAGTTCAACATAGCGACTCATCCCACAACCAGGAGGAATGATGAAGCTAACCATAAGCGTGATCAAGGCAGATATCGGCAGTATAGGGGGGCACATCAAACCAAGTCAAAAGCTAAAAGACGCGGTGAGAAACTTCGTCCATGAAAAGGGAATCAAAAAGGGTGAGATCATCGACCAGTACGTCTCAAGCACGGGTGACGACATCGCTATTCTGATGACCCACCAAAAGGGAGTGCTCGACGAGCACGTTCACAAGTTAGCCTGGGACGCCTTCCTTGAGGGGACGGAAGTGGCGAAACAACAAGGGCTGTACGGCGCGGGCCAGGATCTGCTAAAAGACGCCTTCTCCGGAAATGTCAAGGGGATGGGGCCGGCGGTAGCAGAAATGGAGATAGAGGAACGACCTAATGAGTGTTTCCTGCTTTTTGCCGCAGACAAAACCGATCCCGGAGCGTACAACTTGCCCTTCTATCTGGCCTTTGCCGATCCCATGTACTGTGCCGGGTTGATGCTTTCTCCGAAAATGGACAAGGGGTTTCGCTTTTTCATCATGGACGTGGAATACATTGAAGGTGACAGGGTCATCCAGCTTTCCGCCCCTCAAGACTTGTATGACATCGCCGCACTCCTGCGGGACAACCAGAAGTTCGTTATAGAGCATATATACTCCAATAACACCGGCGAGATCGCCGCCTCGGTCTCCACCACTCGCCTGCATAACATTGCCGGGAAATACACCGGTAAGGATGATCCGGTTGCCCTGGTAAGGGTGCAGGGAGCGTTTCCAGCCACCGGTGAGATTCTTGCTCCCTTCTGCCTCGGCCATTACGTGGCCGGGTTCATGCGGGGAAGCCATACCGGGCCCTTGATGCCGGTCAAAGCTAATTCGCCCATATCATATTTCGACGGACCGCCACTGGTCTCGGCTCAAGCGTTCTCCATGAAAGACGGAAAACTCACCGAACCAGCTGACGCTTTCGACCAGCCTTTCTGGGACTGGGTGAGAGACCAGGTTTCGCAAAAGGCAGTGGACATACGCAGACAAGGTTTCTCCGGATGCGCCATGCTTCCATACAAAGAATTGGAATATGGTGGAATTGTGGAGAAGATGAAAAAGCTGGATGGCAAGTTCAAGATAAGAAGGTAGTCAAATCCAAATTAGATCGAGAAGCTTCGATGTGACACCGGTCCGCAGAAATGAAAATGGGCATCAGGTCGCCAGTAGAGTCAACCTCCGCGAGGCGGGCGAGAAGGCTTCGGCCAGAGTAAGAAGGCGGATTTGGCGAGACGAACTCACCGGTTAAGCTGATAAGACAGATGATCGGTCAAGTCGACAAAGTTCGGCCGAATGGCAACCAACTTATGTAGTGACCATCACAAGGGTCAATCGTGGGAATACGCACACCCGCCTGCAGTTTCTCCAGAACATCAAAACAAAATAGTTCTTGACAACCCACGGGGGTTTTGTTAATTGTTTTTTGTTAACATTAAGAGAAGCGGAAACATAGAGCGAGATCTAGCGTAAACTAAGCGGGCGTAATTCAGC
>CAYGCR010000006.1:51132-80502 GCA_964348415.1 uncultured Ignavibacteria bacterium
TGGGGTACAACGCCTCCATGGCTGGTGAGCTTGAGTCCGAGATCAGAGAGCTTTTGAGAAAAAGCGGCGAATAAGACGGATAGTAACCCTGACCGGGTCTCACCATTTTTCACTTGACATTAAAAGGGGCCAGAAATTTCTTTGTTCTAAAATCGATAATTCGCCCAGGAGATTTTCGGCTTCTTTTCAAGCAAGGTCGCCGAGTAGATGCGGGCGTAATTCAGCGGTAGAATGCAAGCTTCCCAAGCTTGACGTCGAGGGTTCGACTCCCTTCGCCCGCTTTTTTGTAGTCTGAAACCAACCGCTCAGACCATGCGTAAGCCTTGATGCGGACTGAAGAAAAAGCCAGGTGAAGAAAACCATGATGTGTTCGATAACTATAATGGACGGTAGTTATCCAATCAGTTTACCAAGGAGGGTGGGATGATAAATTACACCAGAGCATTCTCTTTTATGTTCGAGGACAAAAACTGGGTCGTCAAGATTTTCCTGGGCGCGATATTTAACCTTCTTAGCCTGGTATTGGTGGGGATTCCCTTCATCCTGGGCTATGTTTTGGAG
Source organism: uncultured Ignavibacteria bacterium (assembly GCA_964348415.1). Taxonomy (GTDB): domain Bacteria; phylum Zixibacteria; class MSB-5A5; order MSB-5A5; family SM1-73; genus SM23-73-3. Next base: position 51,694 of record CAYGCR010000006.1, read on the forward strand.
CTGGCCAAGAATTCAAAGGAGGGGAAGGAGATTCCGCTTCCGGAATGGGATAAACTGGGAGACAAGTTTGTCAGGGGCTTGGTTTATCTCATTATCATTATAATCTATAGCATACCGGGCATTATTCTGTCTTTTATCCCGTGTGTCAAATATTGTCTTGGTCCCCTTTACTTTTTGGCGCTGCTTTTCATACTCCCCTACATCACGGTCAAGTATGCTCAGACCGGAAGCTTTGAAGACGTTTTCCGCTTCAATGAGGTCATCGACTTTACCAAGAAAAACATCAATAATCTGATTGTTGTGGTTTTGCTGACCATAGCCCTGCAGATAATTGCCACCTTCGGGGTTCTGGCTTTGGTAGTAGGGATATTCTTCACTGCGTTCTGGGCAGATTTGGCCATATATTACCTGTATGGAAAGGTGGTTAGAGAAGGAGAAACGACGGAAGGAACCCGGCCCGGAGCAGAGCCGGATACTGAACCGGCAACATCTTAGTCCGGATCCTGAGCAGTTCTCTGCCCGGCTCGGCCGATCTCTTGCCAGTTTTACGGAGAGACTTGGCGGATGGACGTTCGATTTCGTGGTCCGCCACTGGCTGGGGATGGTCAATTTCCATTTGCTTGTGTTTGTGATTGGCGCCCTTGAGGCGCCTCTGCTTTTGCATCTGGATGAGCAATGGATATCAAAAATAAGCTACGGGTTCTATGGTCTTTTCTGTCACCAGGAAAGTTCACGATCCGTGTTCCTTTTGGGCAATCAGGTGGCGATTTGTTCCCGCTGTCTGGCCTTTGGTTCCTCCCTGCTGGCCTTCGGTCTTCTGCTGAGTCTGAAAAGGGTGAAACCTCTTAGCTTAAGACCGGCCGTTTTGCTGATGTCGCCAGCTCTGGTCAGCGTCCTTCTGCAGACTCTGCAAATACGAGAAAGCACCAATCTAGTTAGGGTCACCACGGGAACGCTCCTAGGAGTGGCGGCTTCCCTTTACTTGTATCCTCGCGTACAGAGAGCTCTGAAGGAATTAATCGCCAGGGGAGATGAAACTCCAGGGAGCGGGTAGGAAACCGCAAAGGCGTAAAATTCTGCGAAAGCAATACCTCCTCACCAAGAAAACTTTTTGCAACCTTATTCTTCAACAACGTGTATAATAACTAGGGTAATGTGAAACAGACGTTCAAATATGACAGGCCTTCTTTGATGTTCCCGTTAAAACGACAAAGCAAAAACACGGACAGCAAATCCTTTTTTGAGGGGAGGGTGCTATGAGAAAGCTTTTGATTTTGACCGCAGCTTTCGTTTTCGCACTTATCAGCATAATCAGTCCTTTTGCCAAGCCCAACAAAACAGGAAATGTGGAAAAGAACGTCTACACCGATTCTGAGTTTGGATTCCAGATCGCCGGGTTGGATAACTGGAAAGTAAAGAGCCAGAAAGAACCGTCTGTGGTGCGGGTAATCATGACACAGAAGAATTATAAGGTGAGCACGATTCCTGGTGCTTCCAAGTATAGCACGGCAATCCCCGCAATCTTGGTTTTGGCTGATACCACCTCGCTGTCCCTGGAGCAGGTGGAGAAAACCCTCCTTGAAGGAGGAAAGCTCCTGCAGAACAAAGATGAGTTTATGATAAAACTGGATCTGATCCACAACTCGGAATGTTTGGAGCTGCATGATGTGACGATTGACAGTGCCCCGGCCCGGGATTACACGCTTAAACAGCCCTATAAGAAGACGGGTGAGGACATAAGGGTAAGAGACCCCATCTACGGAAGCTCGGTGATCATTCAAGACTTTCTGGCGGGGCACGTTATCCTGTTCAAGAAGGGGAAGAACATATACGTGGTGCAGTTCTCCTGTGAACGCGAATTCTACTATCCCACAAACTCAGAATTTCAGAAGATAATCGGCTCCTGGAAATTCCTGTCAGAACCATCAGAACCGGAGTGAACTCTCAGGCCTTTTATTTCTCTATCTCTCTCACTCAACAGGGCCCCCGCAGGGGGGCTCTTTTGTTTTGAGAATTAAAAACCTCTGTGGTCCCGAGTTCTCACTTTCAGCATAACCTGCTTGTCCGCCGCGCACGCCTGTGTCTGCCTCATACTTGGTCTCCCCTTCTACGCCTGTTCATAACAAGAAGAGGGCTGCCCAGGCTGAGATCTCCCCGCGATGGCAGATGCCCGTTCCCAGGAACACGGTCGGCAGGCGGTTCGTTGGTAAGACGCGGGGTCTGCCTTTGTAACAGAAGAGCGTGAATCTGGTCCAGCTCAAGACAGATGCGCCAACCTAGCTGTTAACTTGCAATACCGAGCTTTGCTCGACCAGGAGGGACCACCGTGGCCACTTTTGGTGCCTATACGTTCGCGGCAGGTCAGAAATCTTTATGACTTTTTGATTGACAACATATATGTAGTATATTAGCTTTGATGAAAAACGGGACCCCTGACCAGGAGGTACTATGTGGATTTTGAGAACTCTTGTCGTTATCGTGCTTATTACGCTGATAGTCGGATTCGCCATCTATAACTCGGATGAAAGGATCTCGGTCAATCTGTACGGGGAAGAATACTACGACGTCCCCATGATTTTTGTGGCCTTCTGGGCGTTAGTGGTGGGCATGATCATCTCTTTCGCTCTGGGGGTCAGCTACTACTTCAAGATGTATTCTGAACTGCGCAATCAAAGAGGTGAGAATCAGAAACTCATAGAGGAGATCACGGCCCTCCGTAATCTTCCCCTGGAGGAGGACGAAGGGGAGAAACAGACTGCAGTTTGAAATCAATTCTGCGCCGGTGGTCAAACGGAGGTGAAAATTGAGTCCGGGTCACATCCTGTCAATCATAATCGCATTTGTGGTAATTTTCGCGGTGATGGCATTTTTATGGTCAAAGGCGAAAAAAGAAAGAAGAAAGGTCTCTCCTGGACTTTACATTGACGCCTTGAAGGCGCTTTTGGCGGGGGAGGAAAAAGTTGCTTTCATGAGACTAAAGGAAGTGGCCAGAGAGGATCCGGAAAATGCCGATGCCTATCTGAAGTTGGGCGATCTGTTCAGAAAGAACAGAAGATACGATAAGGCTTTGCAGATTCACAAGGAGCTTACCCTTCGACCCTCCCTTTCCCGGGAAGAAAAAAGCGAAGTCCTACGAAGCTTGGCTGAAGATTACTCAGCTTCCGGAAATCATGACAAAGCCATCTCAGTTCTGGAGGAGCTATGCAGGGTTTCGGAGAGAGACCAGCGAGCAGCCGTCAGGCTGTTGCTCGAGTACGAGGAGACGGGCAGGTGGGAGGACGCTTTCGAGTTGAGAAAAAGAACCTTTACTCGCAAGAAGGATCAGACCGACAAGATATTGGCGCTTTATAAAGTCCTGTGGGGCAAGCAGAGGGCAGAAAGGCGCGAGCTCCACAAGGCTAGGGTAGCCTACAAGGAAGCTCTGAATTATGATGAAAACTGTGTTCCTGCCTACGTCTACCTGGGAGAGGCCTATTATCAAGACGAACGGCTTAAAGATGCAGTTGAATACTGGAAGAAACTGTTGAAAGTGGTGCCGGAGGCCGGTTACTTGGTATACGATAAGTTGGAGAGGACCCTGTTCGAGTTGGGAGAGTATGGCGATATCCCCGAGATTTACGAAGACATCCTGGGTAAGGATCCAAAGAACACCTTTGCTCTCTTCTCGTTGGCCCGAATCTATGAGAAGAAAGGGATGGTCGAGCTTGCTATCGAGAGATATAGGCAGATTCTGGACATCGATCCTCAATTTCTGTCCGCAAGATTTAGCTTGGCAAAACTGTATCAGCAAGGGGGGAGGAACGAGGAGTCGATGGATCTTCTAGAAAATCTGATCGAAAGCTTCCCGCCAGCGGCCACGAAATTCCTCTGCGACCGGTGTGGATATGGATCTTCCGAACCTCTGTGGAGGTGTCCATCCTGCAAAACGTGGAATTCCTTTAATATCCCATTAAAGCCATGAAAAGAGGGATACGGCTAAACGGCAAGTGGTTGCTTTTTCTTCTTTTCGTGCAATCCAACCTTCTGGTTTTCAGGCTCACATCAGCCCAGAATCCGGATGACGTCATGAGGCTCTATCAGGCAGGTGAGTTGGACAAGACTAAGTCCATCCTCCTGAGTCAACTGGAAGAAAATAAGAAAGACCCGGAGATCTTGTTCTATTTGGGACTGTTCGAGGAAAGAGGGGAGCTGTCCAGAATGTACCTCGAAGAGGTAATGGCGCTTTTCCCGGACCGGAGAAACTCAGAGGGTGCGGGGCTTCTCATCTGCAAGTATGAATTCTCCAAAGGCCTGCATCTCACCGCCGTTGATCTGGCAAGAAAGTTGCAGAAAGATTTTCCGCTCAGCCAGATGCTTCCAGAAATCCTGTGGACTTCGGGAGCTTCCTTTCTGGCTGCCAATAAGCCCGACTCTGCTCTGCTGTGGTTTGACAAAATCGGGGAATTATGTCCCGCCTCAGGTTGGGCGGCGTGGGCTCAGCTATGCAGGGGCGACTGTCTTTTCGCGGGCAACAAATATGATAACGCCGTAGTTGAATATCGCAAAGTTTTGGATGAGTACGAGGATTCTGAAGCTTTTGCTTTTGCTCTCTCCGGACTGACCGAATGTTTCACTCAGCTTGAGGACTCAGAGAACGCGCTCTTGTACTATAATCTGTTAAAAGAAAGGTATCCCAATTCTCTTGAGACTGTGAGGGGCCCCTCGGAGAGAATCGTCTCGGCCAGCGGAGGCAAAGACAAGACTCGGGCGGAGCGGGTAGCCGGAGTAAGTTACACCATTCAGTTAGGGGTATTTGCCAAACAGGAAAACGCGCGTAATCTTCATTCCCATTTTGAGAAGCAAGGATATTCAGTTGACGTCAGAAGAAAAATAATCAGCGGAAAGAAGTACTATGTGGTGCGGCTTGGTTCATTCGCCTCCTACGATCGAGCCTTAAGCCTCAAGAAGAAACTTGAGTCGCAAACCAAGGAAAGCTATAGGATCGTAATAAAGTAAAGTCAAGGAAAGATTTCGTTTTTCCTTGGAGCATCTTTTCACAGGTACTCCTAAATTGCTCTGGCAGCTTTGTCTCCGGGACACATATGGCTGAAGATATCACTCCTCTGATGCAGCAATATTTCAAGATCAAGACTCACTATCCGGAGGAAATCGTCTTTTTCCGTATGGGCGACTTCTATGAGATGTTCGGTGAGGATGCCAAGGTTGCTTCTCGGATATTGGGCATTGCCTTGACCTCCAGAGGCCAGATAAAGGGGAGAAAGATACCTCTGGCTGGAATTCCTTACCACGCGGGAGACAGGTATCTGGCCAAGCTGTTGAAGGCTGGAAAGAAGGTGGTGGTATGCGAACAGGTGGAAGACCCCAAACTGGCAAAGGGAATCGTAAAAAGAGAGGTGGTCGAGATAATCACCCCGGGAACCGTCACCTTGGACGGGGTGATTGAAGGAAGTGAGACCAACTACCTGGCAAGCCTTTCAGCGGATGAAGACAAAATGGGGTTGTCCATTCTGGACCTGAGCACCGGGGAGTTCAAACTGGATCAAGGAGATAAATCGAAGGTTCTGGAGAAGCTCGGGGTTTTGAGGCCCTCAGAGATCATCATAGCTGATGCCTGGTCGAAGGACAGGATCACGAACATAGAATCATCTCTCGGGGATGCGACCATAACCACCATTGATGGATGGAAATTCGACTACGACTTGGGATACCAGATGCTCACCGAGCACTTCAAGGTCAGCTCCCTGGACGGATTTGGCTGCCAGAATCTGAAGCTGGGAATCTCGGCCGCGGGAGCTATCCTGGCCTACCTGAAACAGACCAGAAAACCTCTTCTTTCTCATATCAACAAGCTCTCTCCCTTCCATGATGACGAGGCGATGTTCCTGGACGCAAACACCATCCGAAACTTGGAGCTTTTGGCTCCTCTGAGAACCGGAGAAAAAGGCGCCACGCTTTTTTCTTTGCTCAACCGAACCAAGACAGCCATGGGGGCGCGGCTTTTGAGAAGCTGGATCATCCGACCCCTTTTGAATCCCGGCAAGATCAAAGAAAGACAGGAGGCGATCGAAGAACTGATTGGGAATAAGAGCCTGTCAAATGATCTGGTCAGCAGAATCAAGAATGTATCCGATTTGGAGAGACTTGCCGGAAAAATCGGATGCGGTAAGGCCAACCCCAAGGATTTGATCTGGCTTAAGAATTCCCTGATTCAAATCCCGGACATAATCTCTGTTTTGAAAGAGACCCGCTGCCATCTTTTGATTTCCATAAAGAAGAATCTTCCCGAGATCTCTCACTTAGTCCGGTTGATCGAGGGTTCCATCGTAGACGATCCTCCTCTGATACTGACGGAAGGGGGTATGATCAAATCGGGCTACTCCTCCGATCTGGACGGCTTGAAGGAAGAGATAAAAGGCAGCAAGCAGTGGATCGCCAACCTACAGGAGGAGGAAAGGAAAAGAGCCGGTATCCCTTCTCTCAAAGTCGGATTCAACAAGGTCTTCGGTTATTACATCGAGGTGACCAAGCCGCACCTTTCCAAAGTTCCGCAAGAGTACATTCGCAAACAGACCATGGTGAATGCGGAAAGATTTGTTACTCCCCAGTTGAAAGAAAAAGAGGCCCATATCTTAGGAGCAGAAGAGAGAATATTCAAACTGGAATACCACCTATTCTTGGAGATTAGATCCAAGGTGGCAGAAGAAACGCAGAAGATTCAAAAGACTGCGGAGCTGGTGTCCATTCTGGATGTTTTGCTGAGCTTGAAGGAGGTGGCGGAGAAGTTTAAATACGTGCGCCCGCAGGTCAATTTAGACGCCGAGATCACAATTGATGACGGACGACATCCAGTTATCGAGAATGTCTTGGAGCCCGGAAGCTTCGTTCCCAATAACACCGCTATCGGCGGGCAGGATGAGCAGATCCACATCATCACCGGCCCGAACATGGCGGGGAAATCGACATATCTGAGGCAGGTAGGCCTGATAGTGCTATTGGCTCAGATGGGTTCGTATGTTCCGGCCAAATCCGCCCGTATAGGTCTGGTGGACAGAATATTCACCCGCGTTGGTGCCACCGATTATCTCACCTTGGGACAGAGCACTTTCCTGGTGGAGATGATCGAGACGGCAAACATATTGAACAATGCCACTCCCAAAAGCCTGATACTTTTGGATGAGGTGGGACGGGGTACCTCCACCTTCGACGGTCTTTCTATCGCCTGGGCGGTGACCGAATATATCCACAATAATCCTAAGGTTTCGTCAAAGACCTTGTTCGCCACACACTACCACGAGTTGACTGAACTGGCAAAGTTTCTATCCCGGGTCAAGAATTACCAGGTGGCGGTAAAGCAGTGGCAGGACGAGGTAGTATTCTTAAGAAAGATCGTCCCCGGCGGCTGTGACGATAGCTATGGAATCCAAGTGGCACGACTGGCCGGCATTCCGAAGCACGTCCTGGAAAGGGCAAACAAGATATTGGCGGACCTGGAAGCCGGCGAACTGTCAGGGGCAAAACCAGCTGGGGTTTCTCCTCAGCCGGTAAGTTATCAGCTAAGCATATTTTCGCCCAAGGATAGTTTGATAACAGAGGAGTTAAAGAAGCTGGATATTGAGACCATCAAACCCATAGACGCCCTCAATAAACTAAATGAGCTGAAAAGAAAAGCAGAGGAGTAAGAAGAATACCGCTGCCCCATTTTATTTGGCCCTTTTCAATTTGACCACGAGTGTTCTTATAGCCAAAGAGGCAGCCAAGCACCACATAGCTCTTTGACGTCTGCTGGCGAAGAGAAAGGAGTTTGAATGCCAAGAAATAAGAGGCGATCCAAGACACCAAAACGTCTGAGTAAAAGCTCAAGGCTTGGATTCGCCCTATTGGGTGGACTGGTGGGGCTTTTCATCATCTACATGATTTTGGCTAGACTCTTGTCAGCCCCTTCAGAAGAGGTCATCAAGATGGTAAAGCAATCAGAAAGGGTCTCTGCGGGATTGGTGGACTATGTGGACGGGCTGCCGCAAACCCAGAACGCGCAATTGAAGAAGCTTTTCGATCGAGGGTTTTCCTTGTATGAGACAGGTGAGCACGCGCAGGCGATATATTCTTTCAATTCCTGCCTGGAACTGAAGACCGAGGATGACGAAAGAGTGGCCCTTTTGATCCTAAACGGCAACAACTTCATTTTGTTGGGTAATCTCCGGGACGCCGAAATTCAGTTCCGCTGGGCAGTGCTTTCTTCCGAAGGAGTTGAAGATAAGAATGCCGGGGCGGCAGCCTGGGGCAATCTGGGCGTGACATATCAAAAAATGGGAAGTTTGGACAGCGCCGAAGCTTTTGATCGAAGAGCCCTGGATATCTACCAGGCGCTGGGAAACCGAGAGGCTGAGGCGATACAGTTGGGCAACTTGGGCTTGATTTCTCAAACTAAAGGAGATTTGTATGAAGCGTTCGGGCACCACCGTCAGGCCTTGAACACATTCAAAGAGATCAGCCATCCTTTGGGTCAGCTAACCCAGTTGAGCCACTTGGGCTGGATTGATCAGATCCGCGGGGACTGGGATAGCGCCCTGGTTTATTATCAAGAGGCCTTGGAAATAAGCAGGGATATCGGCTTTCCTCAAGGGGAGGCCAGCCAACTCAGCAATATTGGCGCGGTATATCAAAGGAAGGGTCTTAATGACGTCTCTTTACATTATCATAGACAGGCTTTGGAAATCGATGAAAAGACCGGCTTCGAAAGAGGCGAGGCACAGGATCTTCTGAGCATGGGCTGGGCTTATGAGTCGAGGGGGGAGCTGGAGCAAGCCCTGAAGCTGTACAAGAAGTCGGCCAAATTGAACCGGAAAGTAGGGTTTAAGCAGGGTGAGGCTTCCGCGCTTTCCAGCATGAGTTTGGTTCATCAAAAGCAAGGCCGTTCTGACGAGGCCCTGAAGTTTTTGAACCAGGCTCTGGTTCTGCAGGGCGAGCTTGGAAATCGGCCAGGTGAGGCCGATATGCTACGGATAATCGCCATGATCTACAAAGTCGAAGGCGAGTTGGACAGCGCACTGGGGTCTCATCAGGAGGCAGCCAGGATCTATAAGGAAATCGGCAATGAAAATTCGTACGCCAGACAGCTGGTAAGCATTGGGGATATTTATCGGGATCAGGGAAACTTAGACGAAGCTCTGAAGTATTTCGAAGCGGCCCTGGAGGTAAACAAAGCCTTAAAAGATGAACATGGAGAAGCCACCACCTTGACCAAGGTAGCTTTCATTCACCTCAGAAAGGGAGACTCACAGAAAGCTATCGGCCTAGCCAGACAGTCCCTGAGCATCTTTCAGAGTCTTGGAGCCGATAAAGAAGCGGCAACAGTGGCGGAAAACATAAAGAAAGTGGAACAAATGCTTCAGCAGCGGGAGAAAGAGGCAAAGCAAGAGAAGCAGTAGCGTCGTTGTCGCGTAGTCCCGCCGGTGGCCGGACATATCCGGCCTACTTCGCTACGAACTAGTAACCGCGTCCTTCAGGGTGCGCCGGATTTGATGCCTGTAGAGGAGAAAATGACCTCACCCCCTTTGGTCCCCTTCTCCATTTCATGGAGAGGGGAAAACAGGGGGAGAGGTGTAACGTCGAAGCTTGTCTTCGACGAAGCGGCTTTTTGGTTCGCCTGAAGGCGAACACTCCGGTAACTTGGAAATGAATTACGACATCAAAATACTTCCCGAAGATCTGGTGGACAAGATTGCCGCCGGTGAGGTGGTGGAGCGACCGGCCTCGGTGGTAAAGGAGCTGGTGGAGAATTCAATCGATGCCGGGGCAAAAAACATAACCGTGGAAATAAAAAAGGGTGGAATAAAGCTTGTCCGCGTGACTGATGATGGCGCAGGAATGGATGAGAAGAATGCCTTCCTCGCATTTGAGCGACACGCCACAAGCAAAATAGCAACTGCTGAGGATTTGTTTCAAATAGGAACTCTGGGATTCAGAGGCGAAGCTTTGCCTTCTATCGCTTCCATCTCCCTTCTGGATATGCTCACCCGAACCAGCGGAGAGTTGAGCGGAACAAGACTGAAAATCGAAGGGGGAGTCATAAAAGAAAAAAAACAGATGGGTGCGCCTGTGGGAACCTCCATTGTGGTCAGGGAGATATTCTACAATGTTCCGGCGCGCAGAAAGTTCTTGAAGACAGTCATGACTGAAACCAGACATATAATCGACCTGTTAACCAAGTTTGCCATAGCCTATCCAGACATATCCTTCAAGCTGAAAAGCGACGAAAGAGAACTATTTGACTTCTCGCCGACAAGCGACCTAAGCCAGAGGATTGCAGATATTTTTGGAAAAGTTAAAGCGGAAAGTATGATAGAGATGAAGGCGGCAGACGAAGATCCCGCGGTAACTGGTTTTCTGGGGAAGCCAGAGATAGCCCGATCAAACCGAGCAGAGCTTTACCTTTTCGTGAACCGAAGGCCAATTAGCTCAAGGTCGCTTTACCATGCGGTGCAGTCAGGATACGAGGAGCTCCTCCCTAAAGGGAAATTTCCCTTCGCCATCCTGTTCATACAGATCGATCCTGCGCAGATAGACGTGAACGTGCACCCCACCAAAAATGAGGTCAGGTTTGCCGACGAAAGGGGTGTTCACGATCTGGTCTATGAAAGAATCAAAGAATCGCTGTCTACCCCGGAAATAGTGGCGGATCTCAAAACGGCTGAAAAACGGGAAGAACCCTTCCCGACTGATCGTTCGAAGAAGACGGTCTATCCCTTTCACAAAGAAAAATCTTACCCCCAGAAAGCTAGGCAAGCAGGACCCTATGCTGTTGAGTCACGAAAGGCAGGAGAGCGAGATTCATCCCAGGACAGTTTTTTCTCCGAGCCCCAGGGAACAGTAACTCCGAGACCGACTGAAGAGCAGGTCAGCACGGAAAAAAGAAGAGACGGCCTGAAAGACAAGGGTGTCGAACCGGGCTTGGCCAATTACTGGCAGCTGGCTGACACCTATATTCTCTCCCAGACTAAGGGAAATCTGATGGTTTTGGATCAGCACGCCGCCCATGAGAGGATCTTATATGAAGAAGCTTTAAGAAATCTGACCGAAAGACAAGCAGCTTCCCAGCAGGTTCTTTTTCCAACAGTGTCGGAGCTTACCCCCGGTGAATTTCAGATTCTGCAAGAGCACGAGGAGTTGATTCGAAAACTGGGATTTGAGATCAAACATTTTGGAGGAAGAACCATCCTGGTGACTGCGGTTCCCACACTTATCAGAAATAAAAGCGGCGAGGTTTTTCTTAAAGAGATTTTGACCCAATTGGAAGAAGAAGAAAAGGTGGAGAAGGATCGAGCAAAGGCGGTGGCAAAGTCCTTCGCCTGCCACGGAGCAATAAAGGCGGGGGAGAGGCTCAACAGCGAGGAGATGCAGGGCCTGGTGCGACAACTGTTTGCTGCACACGAGCCATACTCCTGCCCACATGGCCGCCCCACCATAATTAAGCTCTCCCTGGAAGAGCTGAACAAGAAATTTGGCAGAACCTGAGCCTCAAAACTTTCAGGGACGAATCTTCAAATTCGTCCCGACGGATCCCCGCTACTGTGGATTGATTCTAAAGGCAGAAATTCCATGTGACCGCTGGCCAAATTTTGCACAGCTGGTTGCTTTCTGGATTTTAGCACTCGCAATATGAACGATCGAGTACTGGTAATACTGGGACCTACCTGCGTGGGCAAAACTCAAGCCTCACTTAAACTTGCCGATATAGTAAACGGTGAGATTGTCTCTTTCGACTCCAGGCAGGTCTATAAGTTCATGGACATCGGAACCGCCAAGCCGACAGGAGAGGAAAGAGAAAGAATCCGTCACCATCTGATTGATCTGGTATTTCCGGATGAGAAATTCACCGCTTCCGATTACGGTAAAAGAGCCAGAGAAATCATCAGGGGGATAATAGGAAGAAACAAACAACCTATCGCAGTCGGAGGTTCAGGCCTATATCTGAAGGGACTGATAGAGGGATTCTTCCAAGGTCCCCAAGCCGACGAGAAGACTCGTAAAAGACTGGAAAGGGAGGCTCAGGAATTTGGTGGGCCTCGTCTTTTTAATAGGCTCAAAGAGGTTGATTCTAAAGCTGCGGAAAGAATCCACCCGCACGATCTGATAAGAATCATCCGGGCGCTGGAAGTATACGAGTTGACCGGAAAGCCCATCAGTGCCTGGCAGCGGGAGGGAGAATATGAACCGTTCACCATGGAGTTCATCAAGATTGGCTTAACCTTAAAAAGAGAGGAGCTGTACCGAAGGATAGATCAAAGAGTGGAAAGCATGATGGCTCGGGGTCTTGTGGATGAGGTCAAACGACTTAAGGAAAAAGGATTCACCCCGAAATTGAAAGCTTTGAAGACTGTTGGCTACCAGGAACTGTTCGCTTACCTGGAAGGGGAGATGGATCTCTTGACCGCAACCCAGAAGATTAAGTTAAACACGAGACACTATGCCAAAAGACAACTGACCTGGTTCAGGAAAGATGAAGAAATCGTGTGGCTGGATGCGGATGCCGATAATCTAACTAATAAAATCCTAAAACGCTTTCACCGGAGCTAACACTCCTTTTTGAAAATATCGGAACAGGCCTTAGAAAGCTCGCACCACTGATGGAGATGAAAGAAGTCGATCCGGGATAATAGAATATGGTGAAGGCACAAACAAGAACAAGTTTACGACCGAAAATACTATCTTGGAATGCGGCAAGAGGAGTTTTTAAAGAGGTCTCCTAAAAAAGACTTGACAGGGTTTTGTAAGTTTGTTATATAGCAACGGTTTATAAATTTCTGGAGCCGACGCAGGCAGGCCCGGTGCCTTTGGAGGTGAATTCCGGGTCTGATTTAACCCGGAGGTGAGAATGCGAAACAGAGAGATCTTGTTTTTTCTTTTAATTTCTATCTTCTTGCTGGCAGGTTGCTCCGGCGAGCTGATTAAGCCACGTGTGGGAGATCAACCTCCTGCGTCAGCAGAAGTCCCAGAGGAAGATTACGAGTCCGGCCTGGAAGCGAACGATGTACCCAGAGATGAATTCGAGGAGGTAGAACTCTACTACGCCCTGGGAGTTGCCGCAAATCAAAACGGGAAATGGCTTGAGGCTCAAGATTGTTTTGAAGAAGCTCTGGAGCTTCTGTCAAATCTGGATATTGAGGAAGGGGACTCCTTAAGAGAACTTAGGTTCGAGAAACTTCTCAACGAGATTGCCGAGGATTACAAGATTACCTTACTCGGCCTGGGGGTGCTCTCCGGCGAAAGCTCAATATCCGCTTTCCTCCAGAGATTCGAGGACATAGAGAACTTCAAGGCCCTTCAAGAAACACCGCTGGAGAGGATTGAGCCTGCAGAGCAAGAGATCACCTATGATGTGCCCATTGAATGGAATCAGAGAGTGGAAAACTCCATCATCTATTTCCAGACGGTGGCCAGGGAAGCCTGTGAAACCTATCTTGGGAGGTCGGGCAAATACAAAGACCTGATGCAGGCAATACTTCGGGAGAAAGGGTTGCCCCAAGACTTGGTGTGGCTGTGTCTTGTAGAGAGCGGATTCAATCCCAAAGCTTACTCTTGGGCACGGGCCGTAGGACCGTGGCAGTTTATCGCTTCCACAGGTCGGAAGTACGGTCTGAGACGAAACTGGTGGTACGACGAGAGGAGAGACTTCGTAAAGTCCACCTACGCCGCCTGTGATTATCTTACCTTCCTGTATGACAAGTTCAAGTCGTGGCCTTTGGCTCTGGCGGCTTACAACGGGGGAGAGGGGAGAGTACAGAGGGCCATCAGGAAGAGTGGAACCAGCGATTTCTGGAAGCTTAAGCTAAACTGGCAGACCGCCAACTATGTGCCTTTGTACATGGCCGCCACCATCATCGCCAAGAATCCACAAAGATACGGGTTCGACATCGACTACGAGCAACCCCTTCAGTTCGACGAGGTGGTAGTCAACCAGCCAGTGGATCTGAAGAAGGTTGCCAGGAGCTTGGGGACCTCGCTCACCGTGATGCAGGAACTCAATCCGGAGCTGCGACGAGGGGTCACTCCACCCAACTACTCTGGATACAAACTCAGGATTCCGCCTGGAACCAAAGAGGTCTATGCCCAGAAATTCAAAGGTTACGATGCCAAGACCAGCAGCATGTTTGTGGAGCATAAGGTCAAAAAAGGGCAAACGCTGTCGCATATCTCTCAGAGATACGGGGTACCGGTTTATGCTATAGTGGAATTGAACGGGTTGGCCAACCGGCACCGGTTAAGTATCGGGCAGCGTCTGATTATCCCGAGTCACAAACGGGTGGCCCAGCAAACTGGCAGTTCCAAGAGCAGCTCCAAGAAAGGCAAAGGGCAAACGGGCAGTTCTTTCGTTTACAGAGTGAAGAAAGGAGACACTATCTCCGGACTGGCGGTCAGGTTTAACACCACCCCCGGTGAGATAAGACGGGTAAATGGCCTGAAGAATCCTCACCGAATAAGAGCGGGACAAAAGCTGCGAATTCCGCAAGCGACGTCAACTACGAGAGGGCTTCTGACAGAGCATGTGGTGAAAAGAGGAGAGAATCTTACTTATCTGGCACAGAAGTACGGGGTGACCGTGTCAGCTATAGTGTCCGCGAACAATCTTAGGAACAAACATGTGCTGAAAGTTGGGCAGCGGCTTCTGATACCTGTGGCGTCAGATGTGGCTTTGCAGAGCTACACCGTGAAGACGGGTGATACCGTGTCCGAGCTGGCTCTCAGGTTCGGCTCCAATACCAGCGAGATCAAAAGACTGAATGGCTTGAGCAACCCACATTCCATCAAGAGGGGGCAGAAGCTCAAGATCCCGACCAGAAATGGTAATCCAAGCCATCGGGAGGCAAATGGAAGATGGATAACGTACGTGGTTAAGAAGGGAGACACACTCTGGGACATAGCTAAGGCTTTCGGAGTCTTGATGGAGAGGTTGATTCAGTGGAATAACCTGGGTTCGCCATCCAGACTCCGGGCGGGAGATAAGATAAGAGTATTTCTCGCCAATTAAAGTGGCGTATTAATTCATCATTGCAGATAGGTTTATTCAATGCGTTCCAGGAATTCTATCGGGGAGGAAGTAAGAGGTGGCAAAGAAGAGTGACGTGGTGATTGCGGTCATAATAGTGATCAGCTTCCTGATTATCTCGCTTCTGACCTTATTCGCCTTCATCGGGCTTTCCGGTGAAGGAGCCGGATTGTGGGCAGGTATGGGGAAAAGGGTGGCCATAGTGGACGTACACGGGGTGATCCAAAACTCCTCCGATGTGGTGCGCCAGCTCAGAAAATATGCCAAGAACGGCTCGGTCCCGGCTGTGGTGGTGCACATAGATAGTCCCGGAGGGGGCGCGGCGCCCTCCCAGGAGATTTATAAAGAGATTGGTAAGTTAAGAGAAAAAGGTAAAAAAGTGGTAGCCTCAATGGGGAGCGTGGGAGCATCCGGGGGATACTACGTTGCCTGCGCCGCCGATACCATCGTGGTTAATCCCGCCACCTTAACCGGGAGTATCGGCGTGATCTTTCAGTTTCCGGTGGCCGAGGAACTGTTTAAGAAGATCGGAGTGAAGTTTGAAGTGGTAAAAAGGGGAGAGGTGAAAGACTTAGGCACGATAGACAGATCCATGACCAAAAGGGAAAGGGAGTCCCTGCAATCGGTGGTCGACGACACCTACGAGCAGTTCGTAGAGGCGGTGGCCACGAGCAGAGGAATGGAAAAAGAACAGGTTCTGAAAATAGCCGACGGAAGCATTTTTACGGGGAGACAGGCAAAAGAGCTTGGGTTGGTGGATGAGCTGGGAAACCTGCAGGATGCCATAAAAATCGCAGGGGAGATGGTGGGCATCGAAGGATTTCCAAAGACAGTCAAAGAAGCCAAAAGGAAAATATCCTGGTTTGATGTTTTGACCCAGAAGATGAGCGATCTGCTGGAGCTGGACCAAAGCAAAAAAATGATGCCCAAGTTGGAATACATATTCAAGTAAGCTGAACCGGAAGTAAGAGCTCTCAGTTGTAAAAATGCCAATTTACGAATACAGCTGTCAGCGCTGCGGCGCTAAATTCGACATTCTTCAAAGAGCCAGTACATCGCAGGCTCCGGCTTGTCCGAAGTGCAGATCAAACCAAGTCAAAAAGCTTCTCTCTGTCTTTGCCTTCTCATCCGGAGGGGAATTTGTCTCTTCTTCCTCCAAAGGGACAAGTTGCTCTACCTGCAGTTCCCGAGACTGCAGCGGCTGCAGGTAACAAGATGGATATGATTGGCGATACCGAGAATCAAGAAAGCGGCATATAGTTTGCAGAATCTATCAAAGGAGGTGTTAAATGACCAAAGCGGATTTGGTTGAGGCAGTGGTTGAAAAAACCGGTCTTACCCGAACCGATGTGGCAGTGGTCGTGGACAAGTTTCTGGAAGCGATAAAACAGGCTTTGGAGAACGGCAGTAATATTGAGATCAGAGGATTCGGGACCTTTAAAATCAAGCAGAGAAAAGCTCGAAAGGCACGTAACCCCAGAACCGGTGAGGAGGTGCCAGTCCCAGACCGGAAGGTGCCGGTGTTCAAACCCTCCAATGAGTTTAAGGCTTTAATTACCAAGCTTCCCCTTGAGTGAAACGCTTGGTGTCTTCAACAATACTAACACGTGGTAACGGCATGCCCTGTGGTAGGAAGCGAAAAAGACACAAGATAAAAACGCACAAAAGAAAAAAGAAGCTCAGAGCCGACCGGCACAAAAAGAAACCGCGGTAGGTATGATCTTTGTGCTCTCGGATACGCATGTTCCCGACAGAATGCCTAGGCTTTCTCAGAAATTCCTGAACCAGATCAAACCGGGGGATTTAGTTTTTCATGCGGGCGACTTCGTGCGATGGGCGGTATTTGAAGAACTCCAGAGGCTGGCAACGGTTCATGCGGTCTGGGGGAATATGGATGAGCCAAAGATACGAAGGCTCCTGCCCCAAAAGAAAATCGTGGAGGTGCAAGGCAAAAGAATCGGGTTGTGTCACGGATCTGGTCCTGCCCACGGAGTGTGGGACAGGGTTTATCGAGGATTCGGGCAAGAGTGCGATGTTTTGATCTTCGGACATTCTCATGCCCCTTTTAACACCAAGATGGGCGATACGCTGCTTTTCAACCCAGGAAGCCTTTCCTGGAACCTGGTGTCACCATTTAACGCCACGTACGGCGTACTCACCATAGAGGGCAACGACGTATGGGGTGAGGTATTCGAGCTGAAGTGAGATTTGGCAGAAAGGAAAAACAGTCGCCACCCAAAGAAGACTGTTGACCGTGAACCGTATGCCAAAATTCCTGCCCCTGTAGCTCAGTCGGATAGAGCAGCGGCCTCCGGAGCCGCGTGCACCCGTTCGAGTCGGGTCAGGGGTAGTTAAAGCGGTTGGGGGCTCACGGTTCATAGTTCATAGCAAAACGGAAAACGTAAACTGGAACAAAATGTGCGAGCCGCGGGCTTCCCTCGAAGTGAGTACCTCGGGACGAAGTCGGCCTGCGAACTCATTTATCGTGCAGTCTGTGGTCAAGATCAATAGTACCAGCAAACGGGCCACGGAGTTGACCACAGGACAAGTCTATGAAATGGAGCGAGACATACATACCCACGCTGAGAGACGATCCGGCTGAGGCGGACATCGTCAGCCACAGGTTGCTGGTGCGGGCAGGTTACATCAGAAAGCTGGCTGCCGGGGTGTATAACTATCTCCCTTTAATGCAGAGGGTGTTGTTGAAGATTACCGACATCGTCCGCCAGGAGATGAACGCTGCCGGCGCCCAGGAGATATTGATGCCCGTGCTTCATCCCGCAGAGCTGTGGCAGCAGAGCGGAAGATGGGATACCGTGGGGAAAGAGCTGATGAGAGCCAAGGATAGGCACGATCGGCTCCTGGTCTTGGGTGGCACTCATGAGGAGGTGGTAACCTACCTCATCAAGGGAGAGGTCAAATCCTATCGCCAGCTTCCCCTGAACCTGTATCAGATTCAAAACAAGTTCAGGGACGAAATCAGACCTCGATTTGGCTTGATGCGGGGGCGAGAGTTCATGATGAAAGATGCCTACTCTTTTGATAGGGATGAGCAAAGCTTCAAGATCAGCTACCAGAAGATGCTGGACGCATATTTCAAAATCTTCAGCCGGTGCGGGCTGGAGACCAAAATGGTGGAGTCGGATACCGGAGCCATGGGAGGAAAAGCGGCCCATGAGTTTATGGTCATCGTTGATACGGATGGGGGAGAGAACATAATCTTCTACTGTGACAAATGTGACTACGCAGCCAATATGGACAAGGCTAGCTCCACCGAGGTGGGACCACGTGAAGAGGGAAATTCGCAAAAGCCGCTTGAGAAAGTGGCAACCCCGGATGTAAAAACGGTTGAGGAGGTGACGGCATTTCTGGGCGTCCCGGCAAGAAAGTTGGTCAAAACTCTGCTTTACCGGGCCGACGGTAAAATTGTTGCTGCCATGATAAGGGGAGACAGGGAGATCAACGAGGTAAAGCTGAAGAATTTCTTAGGTTGCATCAACCTGGAGATGGCGGACGCAGAAACTGTCGAAAAAACCACTGGTGCGGCGGTCGGTTTCGCCGGCCCCTTAAACTTGAAAGGCATTACCATCATAGCGGACAGAGAAATCCCCGGGCTGAAGAATTTCGTCACCGGGGCCAACGAGAACGATTATCACTTGATAAACGTCAACGCCGGCCGGGATTTCAAAATAGATACGGTTGCTGAGATTAGATCCGCAAAAGAAGGGGAGATGTGCCCGCGATGCGAGAAGGGCAGGCTTCATACAGCCCGCGGCATAGAGGTGGGAAACACTTTCATGCTGGGAACGAAGTACAGCCAGAGCCTGGGCGCGAATTTCCTGGATGCGGACGGAAAGGAGAAGCCTTTCATCATGGGGTCATACGGAATAGGAATCACTCGTACCGCTCAGGCAGCAGTGGAAAGGTTTCACGACGACAAAGGCATGATCTGGCCTACTCCCATCGCTCCTTTTTGGGTCGAGATTCTTCCGCTAAACGTGGTTGACCGAAGACAAAAGGAGGCGGCTTTCGACATATACGAAAAGATGAAGAAGCATAATATTGAGGTCTTAATCGACGACAGAGATGAACGGGCTGGAGTAAAGTTCAACGACGCGGATCTGATCGGGCTGCCCCTGAGGGTTAACGTGGGAGCAAAAAGCTTGAAGGAAAACAGCGTGGAAATATATGTGAGGAAGACAAAAAAGACAATGCTGGTGACGCAGACGGAGGTGCTGGGCAAGTGCAAGAAGCTTCTTAATACCCTTTAGAGTTTGCAAATACGACCATAACGGCAAACTAATCTAAAGGAGACTTATCTGGTGAAGCCATGATACGAAATTAATTGGGGAACATTTTTAGATTGCGCTTTTGGTGAAAAGATGTTATACTGAGTATTAGGAGTGGGTGTAACCCACTCTTTTACATACTTGTTGACGTATAAATAAGGTTATGAGCTCTACAAAGGAAATATTGGGAAACAGACTTAGACCTTTAGTCGAGGAGGAGGATTTAGAGCTGGTCGAACTTGAGTTTTTTGAAGCCGGGCCGGCCTCCATCTTGAGGATGTACGTAGACAGAGCCGGAGGAGTTACCGTTGATCAATGCGCGACTTTGAGCAAAAAGATCAGTGATTTTCTGGACATGGAGAATCTCATCCCTGGCCGTTACACTTTGCAGGTATCTTCTCCAGGGCTGGATAGACCGCTGGTCTGTGGGGCAGATTTCAGAAGAAAGGTGGGGGAAAAGGTGAAGGTTTTCCTGAAGGAGGAAGTGAGGGGAAAGAAGGAATTGGTAGGCAAAATCAAAAATTTCGAAAGCCAGAACCTTCATCTTAGGATCGAATCGCCGGGCTCTGGCCCGGACGAAGAACGGGAGGAAATCATCCCCCTGGTGAAGGTAGCCAAGGCTCAGATCGTGTTTTAGGGGAGGTCTTGATCCATGAACTACGAAATCTTAGAGGCATTGAGCCAGATTACCAAGAACAAAAACATAGACATGGATTTTGTGATTCAGACTCTGGAAGCAAGTTTGATGTCGGCTGCCAAAAAGAAGTTTGGCAACACCGATAATATTGCCGTCAATGTTGATCCAACATCTGGAGAGATCAAAATCACTGCCACCAAGAAAGTGGTAGAGCAGGAAGCTGACCCGAACACGGAGATCGCGCTGGAGAAGGCTCAGGAA
The DNA here is from genome assembly GCA_964348415.1 of uncultured Ignavibacteria bacterium. GTDB lineage: Bacteria > Zixibacteria > MSB-5A5 > MSB-5A5 > SM1-73 > SM23-73-3. The sequence continues at coordinate 71,927 of CAYGCR010000006.1, forward strand.
ATAGATCCAGAAGTAGATCTGGGAGATGAGGTGGAGGTGGACGTGGGATTCGACCAATTCGGAAGAAACGCCATCAGCGTGGCCAAGCAAAATCTGATCCAGAAGGTCAGAGAGGCAGAGAGGCAAAGAATCTATGAGGAATACAAGGATAAGGTGGAGACCATAGTGACCGGGGGAGTGCAGCAGATTGAGAAGGGGCATCTTATCGTAAATTTAGGAAGAGCCGAAGGGATTATTCCTCCGAAGGAACAGATCCCCAAAGAGAGATATCGTCAAGGAGACAGGATAAGAGCACTTATCATCGACGTTCAGGAAACTGCCAAGGGGCCGCAGATTGTGCTGTCCCGGGCTTCTCCAGTCTTCTTGAAACGACTTTTTGAGCTGGAGGTTCCGGAGATCTATGAGAGGATAATTGAAATCAAAGCCGTGGCCCGGGAACCGGGAGAGCGGTGCAAGATAGCGGTCAGTTCCATCGATGATCGGGTGGATCCCGTGGGTGCCTGCGTGGGGGTAAAGGGCACCCGGGTGCAAAGCATCGTCAGGGAGCTTTCCAGCGAAAGGATCGACATAGTTCCTTGGAACCCAGATCCGGAGAACTTCGCCACCAGAGCGTTGGCACCGGCCAAGGTGGTGCATATTGACACCTATCACGATGATAACAGCATGACCATTGTCGTAGAGGACGACAGGCTCTCCCTGGCCATTGGCCGAGCAGGGCAGAATGCAAGACTGGCGGCAAAGCTCACCGGATGGAAGATCAACATCCTGAGTGAAAGCGAATACCGAGAACAAAAGAAGCTTGAGGAGCAACTGAAAATTTATGTAACCGAATTGCCCGGCGTGGGCAAGAAGCTTAAAGAGAAGTTGACCGCAACGGGAATTGAAACCATTCAGGATCTCGCCAAAAGCAGTGTGGAGGATCTGGTACAGATCGAGGGCGTGGGGAAGAAAAGAGCTGAGTCCCTAATCGAAAAAGCAAACGAATATCTGAGTCCTTCGCAGGCTGGCGAGGAATAGCCTGCGGGGTGGGGCAGTGGGTTTCCTGGGAGCGTGAAAATCTGAACCGTGAATGGTGTTTCTCCGGGACTGGAAAACAAAATAAGGCGCACAACAACTTAAGGTGTGTCCGCAGACCCTGAGACTTTAGCATAAGACATCAGTTTAAACCGAGGTATTAGGTTTGGCCAAGAAAAGAGTATACCAGCTGGCCAGAGATTATAAGATCTCCAGCGAGGCGATGCTCACTACCATCAGAGAGCTCGGCTTTGAGATAAAAAGCCACATGAGCGCGGTGGACAATGCTGTGGCCTCTGCCATCGAGGAAAAGTTCCGAAGAGAGAAAGAGGCGGTAAAGAAAGAATACGCCCAGAAGAAAAAGAAGCTGAAGGAACGTGAGGAAAAAGAGGAACAAAAGGTCGAATCAAAGCCCACCGTCAAAAGCCGAGAGGCTAAACTTCGTCGCAAGGAACGTTTCAGAAAGCTGGAGAAAAAAAGGCTGGAAGCCAGAAAAAGGAGACCTACTTTTTTTAGAGGCAAACTGGAAAGAAGGGTGGACAAAGCCGAGGTGGAGCAGAGCGTAAAGAAGACTTTGGCTTCCATGGATGCGGTCAAGCGGGTAAGAAGACACAAAAGGAAATTGCCCAGAGAGCAGGGCGTGCCGGAAACTCAGCCGGCCAATATTCTCCGGGTTAGCGAGTTCATCTCCGTAGCAGAGCTGGCGAATTTGATGGAGGTCAAGCCAACCCAGGTAATCTCCAAATGCCTGGAGCTGGGGTTTGTGGCCAGCATCAATCAGAGGCTGGATATGGACACCATAGAGACGGTGGCTCTGGAATTCGGATTTACCGTGGAGCCGGTCAAGGAGATCGGGTTGGAGGGGGAAGAAGAGGGGGAACCAGAAGGGGATCTGGTGCCACGCCCTCCTGTTATTACCATCATGGGACACGTGGATCACGGAAAAACTTCGCTTTTAGATTATATTCGGAAGAGCAACATAATAGCGGGGGAATCAGGCGGCATCACCCAGCACATAGGGGCGTATGAGGTAGAGGTGCCCGGCGGAAAAATAACCTTTCTGGATACTCCGGGACACGAGGCCTTCACCGCCATGAGGGCACGAGGTGCCCAGGTAACCGATATCGTAGTCTTGGTTGTGGCGGCGGACGATAGTGTCATGCCTCAGACCGTCGAAGCCGTCGATCACGCCCGGGCTGCCGGCGTCCCGATAATCGTGGCCATCAACAAAATGGATCTGCCTCAGGCAAAGAGCGAGCCGATCAAACAGGAGTTGGCCAAGCTTAACCTGGTGCCGGAGGAATGGGGAGGGTCAACCATTCTGGTGGAGATCTCCGCCAAAACCGGCGCGGGAGTGCATAAGCTCTTGGAGATGATTCTGCTTCAGGCGGAGATGATGGAACTGAAAAGTAACGCCAAACGCCGGGCTTCCGGCGCGGTGATTGAATCCGAACTTAGCAAAGGAAGAGGAGTGGTGGCAACCGTCCTGGTGGAAAAAGGCACTCTTAGGATAGGCGAACCCTTCGTGACCGGACCCTACCATGGCCGGGTAAGAGCCATGTTCAACGAGAGAGGCAACCCGGTAGTGGAGGCGGGACCATCCGCCCCGGTGCAGGTCTTAGGCGCATCCGGTGTGCCTCAGGCGGGAGATACCTTCATGGTGACAAAAGATGAGACAGAGGCACGAGAGATCGCAGCAAAAAGGATGAGACTGAAAAGAGAGCAGGATCTAAGACGGGCAAGAAAGGCGTCCTTGTCTGAGATGTACGAACAGATCGAAGAGGGCAGAACCAAAGAGTTGAAGTTGATCCTCAAGGGGGATGTGGGTGGATCCGTGGAGGCATTGTCAGACGCATTGGAGAAAATCTCAACCAGCGAGGTGAAGGTGGCGGTAATTCATCGGGGGGTGGGGTCAATCAATGAAAGTGACGTGCTCTTGGCTGCCGCCTCCAACGCCATAATAATCGGATTTCATGTTCGGCCAGATCTGAGAGCCAGAGAACTTGCTCCAAAAGAGGACGTTGACATAAGACTCTACGACGTGATCTACGAGATCGAGTCCGACGTCAGAAAGGCTCTGGAGGGGCTGTTGGAGCCGGAAGTCACGGAAACCGTCTCCGGCACAGCGGAGGTTAAGGACGTCTTCAAGATCTCCGGGGTAGGGCAGGTGGCAGGTTGCCTTGTTCAGGAAGGATCCGTCAAAAGAGGGGACAAGGTTAGGGTCATTCGGAACGGAGTGGTGGTCTATGAGGGAATGATCTCTTCCCTGAAGAGATTCAAAGATGACGCCAAAGAGGTATCCAGCGGCATGGAATGCGGGATAAAAGTCGAAGACTACAACGATGTGAAGGTGGGCGATCTTTTGGAAACCTACCAGATAGAGGAATTAGCCCGAAAGTTAGAATAACTGCACGCAGCTAAGATCAAATCTGAAAAGCTGATACAGTTCTAGTACCTCTTCCAATGGTTGTGGGCCTGGCCAGGATAGACATTCATATCCCAGGAAGTGGATCGTTGAAAGGAAAGCGACACGTCCTGAAGGGGATAAAGGACAGAGTAAAAAACAGATTTAACGTCTCCATCGCCGAGGTGGACCAGTCAGATCTGTGGCAGAGAACTACCCTGGGAGTCTCTGTAGTGAGCAACCAGAAAAGGTTTGCCAATCAGGTTCTCTCTGGCGTGGTGGATTTTATCGGCAAGGAGAATGGAGTTCAGGTTTTGGACTACTCCATTGAGCTGCTTTAGGAATCCGATCAGATGATGACCACGGGTGCATGCCACGGGGTCAAGAAGAAACCAGATATGCAGTACCAAAGGAGAGATCGGGTAGGGGACCTGATCAAAAGAGAGATTGCTCAAATAATTCAGCGTGAGCTGAAGGATCCGGGAATTGGGTTTGTGACCATCACCGATGTGGAGGTCTCAGCTGATTTAAAACAAGCCAAGGTGTTCTACAGCGTGCTGGGGGATGAAGACTCCAAAAGGAAAAGCGCGTTGGCCTTGAAAAGGGCCTCCGGCTTCATCCAGAACGAGATAGGGGGAAGATTGAGGCTTAAATATACCCCCGAGGTTTTGTTTCGGTTCGACAAATCCATCGAATACGGCGCGCGCATCGAAGAATTGATCCGGAAAATTCACAATGCTGACAGACTAAGTAGCGAAATGGACCAAGGCGAAGCTCCAGTTGACCCTTCAGCCTTGAATGAGGGTGAAGAGGATGAGTGAAGAGTTAACAAGGATCTTGGACTTGGTAAGGGAAAGCAAGAGGATTTTGATAACCTCCCATCGAGATCCAGACGGGGATTCTGTCGGGTCTCAGTTGGCCTTGGCTGAGCTGGTGGAAAGCATGGGAAAGGGTTGTCGGATCATCAACCAAGGTGACTTGCCCGGCAAGTACTTGTTCCTGGACCCTAACACAAGAATCGAAAACGTGGAGGCACTAACAGGAGGTCGCAAGGATGTCGACTCCCCCGCAGATTTAGTCTTGGTGCTGGACTGCACTTCCATGAGACGAGTAGGGGACGTGGAGAAGCTGATTCCGCCGGCGGTCGCGTTGGTAAACATAGACCACCATCCAGACAATGAGGATTTCGGCATTTTCAACTACGTAGACGCGAACGCTTCGGCGACAGGGGAGATAGTCTTTAACCTGTTGCGGAGTGCCGACTTTTGCATCACTCCTGCGGTAGCCAACCAGCTGTATGCCGCCATCCTTAGCGATACAGGTAGATTCAAGTTCTCCAACACTTCGCCCGGTTGTCTCAGGGTCTGCGCGGAACTGCTAGCGGCCGGAGCGGATTCCAGGTACGTGACCAATCAGATCTATTTTGACCATTCTCCCGCTTTTATGAAACTCCTGGGGTCAATGCTGAGCAGTCCTCAGATTTTGAGCCGAGGAAGGATTTGCGTCATGACCTTGGACCATGACCTTTTGGCCGATCTAAAGATTGATCCCAGAGAGGTTGAAGGGGTGGCGGATTACTCCCTCTTCTTAAAAGGTGTGGAGATAGGGCTGCTATTCACGGAGAAAGCAAATGAAGAAGTCAAGGTGAATTTAAGGTCACAAAACCAATTTGACGTATCAAAAGTGGCAAGACGCTTTGGGGGGGGAGGACACAAAAATGCGGCCGGCTGTACGCTTAATCGTAATTTAAAGAAGGCTAAAAGTATCATCTTAGAACAGATTCAAAGGGCCTTGAAGAATGAACCTGTCCGGAATTTTGGTGGTAAACAAACCGTCCGGGGTAACCTCACATGACCTGGTACAGAGACTCAGGCAGATTTTGCGCACCAGGCGAATTGGACACACCGGAACTTTAGATCCCCAAGCCAGCGGTGTTCTCCTAGCCTGCGTGGGCAAAGCCACCAAGGTGGCTCAGTTTCTCACCCCGCACGACAAGGAGTATGAGGCAGAAATCAAACTGGGGGTAACTACGGACACCTATGATAGCCACGGGAAGGTCAAAGAGATAAGAGATGAGCTTAATATAAGTGCTGACCAGATAAGGAAGGCAGTTGATTCATTTAAGGGGAGGATCTGGCAAGTTCCTCCTTTACATTCAGCCATCCAATACAAAGGTAAGCGGCTTTACCAATACGCCAGGGCCGGAAAGGAGGTCCGGATAAAAAGAAGAGAGGTGGAGATAAAGCACATCCAGGTGGTGGAGATAGAGATACCGTATGTGAAACTGAGGATCGGTTGTTCCAAAGGAACCTATATAAGGAGTCTGGCTCACGATTTGGGGCAGAAGTTGGGATGCGGAGCTTGTCTTTTCTCTTTGCGGAGAACCCGGGTTGGTCCGTTCAAACTTCAAGAAGCTGCAGACTTGGAGGAGGTCTCTGATGTCGAGAATGAGAGCAAACTGCGAAATCTCTTAATACCGATAGAGAGGGCTTTGGATCACCTTCCCTCCGTGGTGGTGAAGGCAGGCTTCGGTGACAAGGTCCGGCAGGGTGCTCCTCTTGTCTCCTCGTCCCTGATGTCGGTAGAGGCCGACTTTGAAGAAAGTCAAAGCGTTTCCATAAAGGACCATCGAAAAAGCATCCTGGCCATCGGCAAAGCTTTGCGCTCGTCCAACGGGTTTCTGGATCAGAATCCCGAAAACAAGCTCTTTGAATACATTCGAGTGATATAGTTGGATACCTGGTAAATTCCATGCACGTCTGTTTCGACATAAGAAAGATCGACTTTCAGGCATTCGAGAGGCCGGTAGTCACTCTCGGAACCTATGATGGAGTCCATCTGGGTCATCAGGATATAATTAGAAGGTTGATCGAGAAATCCAGGGAAAAAGAACGGCTGGGGGTTGTGGTCACCTACGAACCTCATCCCCAGAGCGTGGTGGCGGCCCGGGATGCACCTCAGATTCTGACTACTCTGGAGGAGAAGCTTGAGCTTCTGGAAAGGTTGGGAGTGGAAGAGACGGTGGTAATAAATTTCGATCAGCAATTGAAAGAATACTCCGCAGAAAAGTTTGTAGAGGAGATTTTGGTGGGCAAATTGAACGTAGGTGAGTTGGTGGTGGGAGATGATCATGCTTTCGGCAAGAATAGAACCGGCAGAATTGATCTTTTGAGGCATGCGGCCTTACAGTATGACTTTGATGTGGAGGTAGTCTCATCCAGGCGGGCGGATGGGATCAAAATAAGCAGCACCCGGATCAGAAAAGAGCTTAAGGCAGGTGAATTTGCCAAGGCCAAAGGCCTGCTGGGACACAGCTATCCGATCTCCGGTACAGTAATTAAGGGGAAAGGGAGAGGCAGGAGTCTAAACTACCCCACCTTGAATCTGAATGTTGCGCCAGAGAAACTTCTGCCCCGGGATGGGGTCTATAGCGTCGGAGCGGAGCTTGAAGAAGGAAACTACGGGGGAATGCTATACATCGGACCCAGGCCCACTTTTCAGGATCACACCCATTCTGTGGAGGTTCACCTGTTCGGGCTGCAAGGGGATGTCACTGATTCTCAAGTCAAGCTGTGGGCGGAAGCTTGGGTCAGGGAACCCAAGAACTTCGTTGACCTCAAGCACCTGAGGAATCAGTTGAGAACCGACGAAAAAACAATCAAAGAAATGTTGAGAACAGATCGTTCAAACTGAATTAAAAGGGCACAAAAAGGAGGAAGCCTTGCCGCTTACTCGCGAGAAAAAAGAAAGGTTGAGGAGGGAATACCGCACGCACGACAAGGACACCGGTTCGCCCGAGATCCAGATCGCCCTGCTCACTGAAAGGATCAATGAGTTGACCGGACATCTCAAAAGGCACAGCAAGGACTTCAGTTCCAGGAGGGGGCTTCTCAAATTGGTTGGAAAGAGAAGGAGGCTTCTGGATTACTTGAAGGATACGGACCTGGACGGTTATAGAAAGATAGTGGAAGAGTTGGGGTTGAGAAAGTAGTGAGCTGCGACTGAGGCCGAAGCTTGACCTTACTCTGACTGAAACCATGCCAAAATATAGCTGAGACAGGAGTTTATAGGATGGAATCAGGTTTCGAGATAGAACTGGGCGGAAAAACTCTTGGCCTGAAAACGGGAAAGGTGGCCAAACAGGCTCACGGTTCCGCCGTGGTGCGTCTGAGCGATACGGTCATCCTGGCCACCGTGGTGGAGGCAAAAGAAATTGATGAGGAGCAGGATTTCTTTCCCTTGTTTGTGGACTACCGGGAAAAAGCCTATGCGGCAGGGAAAATACCGGGAGGCTTCTTCAAGAGGGAGGGAAGGCCCAGCGAGAAGGAGACGGTGAGCGCCCGGCTGATTGATAGAGCCTTGCGGCCCCTTTTTCCCGAGGGGTACTTCAAAGAGGTGCAGATCATGGTTCTGGTCCTCTCCTCTGACCAGGAGAATGATGCGGATGTGCCTGGACTGATAGGTGCCTCCGCCGCCTTAAGCATTTCCCAGATACCATTTTATCACCCAGTGGGCGCCGTACGGGTGGGGAGACTGAACGGACAACTGATCGCAAATCCCGGTTTCACGGAGCTGGAAGAGAGTGACATAGATCTGGTGGTGGCAGGCACCAAGGATTTCGTTAATATGGTGGAAGGGGAGTGCCGCGAGGTTTCAGAACAAGACCTGCTCTCTGCTTTGGAGTTCGGTCACGACCAGATCAAGAAGATAGTCGAACTGCAGGAGGAACTGCGCGCAAAGGTGGGAAAGCCCAAGCCGGAGGTGCAGCCTGCTTCCATCAATCCTGAGTTGGTGGAGGCGGTTACTGCCCTGGGGTTGGAAAAGGTAAAGGAAGCGAACCGTACCGCTGACAAGCTGGAACGGCAGGAGAAACTGGACAATCTTCTGGATTCGGTCTCATTGGAACTGCTGGAAAGATTCCCGGAGAGCGAAAGGGAGATCAAGGCCATCCTGCAGGACTTGGAAAAGAAGGACGTGCGGCAGATGGTCTTGAACGAGGGCAGAAGAACGGACGGCAGGGATATATCTCAGGTTAGGCCCATCACCTGTGAGGTGGGCATCTTGCCTCGAACCCATGGATCTGCTCTCTTTACCCGGGGGCAGACCCAGGCTCTGGCAGTCGCCACCCTGGGGACAAAGATAGATGAGCAGAGAATAG
>CAYGCR010000007.1:0-77997 GCA_964348415.1 uncultured Ignavibacteria bacterium
TGGCCAGCGCCTTGGAGACTATCCTCTCCACCTCCTGCGACACCTTGTTGTTGTAGCGCGACATAGGCTGCGGCTCTTCATTTATGATAGAGTTAAGAATCCTTGCCTGATGCTCACCCTGGAACGGAAGTCGACCGGCGATCATCTCGTAGAGAATAACCCCCAGGGAAAACACGTCGGAGCGGCGATCCACCGCCTCGCCTTGCGCCTGCTCCGGAGACATATAGGACACGGTGCCCAGCGTGGAGCCAACCTGAGTAATCTTGGCATCTCCCTTGAGTTTGGCCAGACCGAAATCCACTATTCTCGCCCGGCCGTCTTTATCTATCAGGACGTTTTGCGGCTTGATGTCCCGATGCACGATGCCCGACTGATGCGCTTTAGCTAAACCCTCACAAATCTGCATGGCGATATCGATAACTTCCCTGGTCTGCAATTCTCTCTTCTCAAGCAGATCTTTCAGGGATTTTCCTTCAACGTACTCCATGGCGATGTACAGTCTGTCCTGATAATCTGCCACCTCGTACACGGTGATTATGTTGGGATGACTCAGAGCTGCAGCCGCCTGTGCCTCCCGCGTAAACCTGGCTTTGACGTTGGGGTCGGAGACAAACTGGGTGGGCAAAAACTTAAGGGCCACCCTGCGGTTGAGCTTGGTATCCTGGGCAAGAAACACCTCTCCCATCCCGCCGGCACCGATCTTTTTATCGATCCGATAGTGGGAGACCATCATCCCGTGGGTGATCACTTTGAAGGATTGGGTCTTGTCCAATCCGTTGCCGTCTAGTTCCGAAGCCATACGATTTCTCCGCCTACATTATATTAGTACAACTCAAATTGTCAAATCGTTTATGCTTTCTTCTTCAACTGAGCTAATTTTTGTCTGGCATCCTCCACCTCCGGTATTCCCGGGTCGGCATCCTTCCAGATTTCCAAGAACTCCTCATATTTCTCGATTGCTCTTCTTTCCCAACCAGATTTCTCATAACAGATCCCCAGGAAGTAGGGAATCTTGGAAGAGAGAAGAGGATTTCTCGCTCTTGATAATATATTCCAGTTTGATAGTCTTTCGAATTCCTGTACTGCTTCGCCGATCATATCGCTTTCCAGGTAAGTTACCGCCAACCAGTATCTTATCCTGAGATCGTTTTTCTCCCTTTCTGCAAGCTCACCTATTTCCTTTAAAGCCTGGTCCATGTCTCCACTGGCATATTTTATCATAAATCGCAGGAAATACCACGGAGACTTCTCACTTTCGGCTCTATCCCTGACCTGTTCACGAACTTCATTTGATATCTTCTGTGCGCTGTCCAGTTCCCCCGCTTTCACCAAGAAGTATCCATAGAGAGGCTTGGTAATAGGGAGTAACGCAGGGTAGACCTGAGCTACAAGCTTTACCATCCGCTGGCCGTATTGCAGGGCTCTACCAAACTCCTTCTTCTCCACGTGAATTTGAGCCACCTGTTCATACTTCTCCACCTGCTGGAGATGAAGCTTGTCCAACTCATCTGCCGCAATGCCCTGATTCAATACTTTCACCGCTTGCTCGTATTTGCCCTGAGCTAAAGGAATCAGGGCAAGGTCAGCTCGAGAAATCGATTTGGCTGTTTTTTCTCCGAGCTCCCCGTATTGAAGGAAATATCTCTCAGCTTTATCGTACTCTCTCTTATGCAGATGCATAAGTCCCAATTTCTCGATGCTGGCTTCAAAATCAGGCTTGATCTCCAAAGCCTTCTTATAAGATTCAATAGCTTTGTCAACCTCGGCATGGCGAGCATAAATGTCTCCCCTGCTATCGTAAGGGTTGGCTTCTCCCGGAGCCAACTGTATGTACTTGTTTATAGACTGAATAGCTTCATCGTGGCGGCCAGCGTCATCATAGGCATAAGCCAGGCTATTGTATGTCTCTTTGTCTAAGGAGTCCAGCTCGATCACTTTGTTATACCCTGCAATAGCCTCCTCATAATCACCCATAATGCGATTTGCCAGAGCCAGATTCTCGTGAGCGATTTTCTCGTCGGGATAGAGCTCGACCATTTCTTCCAGGATCTGTTTCGCTTCCTGAAATCTCATCTGGAACATCTGATGAACAGCATCGATTAAGAATCTCTCTTTTTTCGATACCTTATTCGAGAATCTGGCGGCTTTCTCCGCAGAGGTCCTTGCCCGGACCACATCTTTAAGGTTGGAGTAGCAAAATGCCAATTTCAGGTATGCGCTGGCAAAGGTCGTATCAATCTTGAGGGCCGCCTTGAATTTCTCGGCGGCTTCTTTCATATAGAGTTTATAGAAAAGCTCATTTCCTTCCAGATAGAGTCTCAACGCTTCAGGCGAGTGGGTGGTTATATCTGCCACCGGTTTTTCCTCTTCTCTTTGGGCCAAAGCAGGAATCTCCAAATCCTTTCTTATCTCGGAAGATAGGCTGTCGACCAATGAAAACATATCTGTCCCCTCTGGACGTGCTACTCTCTGAGAGGCGACTACGTTCCCGGTTTGGACGTCCACCAGCTGAGAGGTGATGATAAAATCGGGGTGGGTCGAGAGTATCTTGCCCAGAATCATATATTTCGCCTCTGCTTTTTGCGCCACCTCTGAGGCGACGGTCTTGTCTATTACTCTCGTTCCCTCCCGTCCCATCATCTTCAACAAATCATATAATCTCTGACTGGAGACGACTCTCATATATTGAGATTCCGACAGACCAGTAATCAGAAGCTCGGAAACCATCTCACCGATTCTTTCTTTATCCTCTCTATCTTTCAGATTCTCGAAATACATGATGGCCAGAGTGTTTTCTTCCGCCACCGCTTTCTTCTCCGGAGCTATCTGAAGTTGAAAAGGCTTGAGAATCAAGAAGAGCAAAACCAGAACAAAGATGATCGAGGCGGGAACGATGAACGGCAGCAGTGTTTTTCTTGGCTTGGCCGGAATCGCTTCCGGAGGAATCTGAGTCGTCTTTACATACTCCAGGCTTTTCTTCTCTCGTCTCAAGTCCGCCAGAACGTCATCTATGTGCTGATATCTTTCCTCTTTTTCCTTCGCCATGGCTTTGGATACAATCCGCTCCAAGTCTGTTGAGACTTTGTTGTTGAATCGAGCTACCGGCAGGGGCTCTTCGCTGATTATGGCATGAAGCACAGCCGCCTCATGTTCTCCCTGGAAAGGTAACTGGCCTGTGAGAAGCTCATACAGAACGACCCCGAATGAAAAGATATCGCTTCTGCGATCAACCTCCTCACGTTGAGCTTGCTCCGGTGACATGTAGGAAGCAGTTCCCAGGGTGGTGCGACTCTGGGTCAGTTTGGTTGCACCTTTCAGCTTGGCCAAACCAAAGTCCATTATCTTAACCTGGCCTCGGGGGGTGAGCATGATGTTGTCCGATTTGATATCCCGGTGCACAATCCCCTTCTCGTGGGCTATGGTGAGACCTTCGCATATCTGAACTGCAATATCCAGGACCTTTCTTATCGAAAGGGTTTCTTTCTGGATTATTTGTCTTAGAGTCTCGCCCTCACAATACTCCATGACGATGAAGGTCTGCCCCTGGAACTCGTCGATCTCGTAGATGGTGGTGACGTTGGTATGGTTCAACGCCGAAGCCGCTTTGGCCTCATGGACGAATCTTTCCTTTTCAACACCATCGGTGGTCAGATGTTGAGGCAAGAATTTGATAGCCACCACACGCTCCAACTTAGTGTTCTGAGCTTTGTAGACCACACCCATGCCCCCTTCGCCTAACTTCTCCAGGATTCTGTAATGTGATATGGTCTTGCCGATCATAAATGCGTCTCCCAATTTTTCGGATTTTCTTTATCCAATTCCCATTGAAAGGGATTGTTAATGATGTATTCGCGGATTTTGTTTAATTCTCTTTCGTTTCTGATAATATGCTCATAATAATTGCGTTGCCAGATGGGTGCACCTGGCATGTGGCGGATGTCATTGATTTGTTTGGTTACCGCCGATTTGAAACCGCGAACAATTGCACCAATTGTTTGGGATGGTGATCGGAATTCGGACTGGGTAGGGGCGTATGGCAATACGCCCCTACGGGTAATAATAATCATCCCATGCACATGATTTGGCATAATTACAAATACATCTAATACAATATTGTTCCGTAATTCAGCCGTTTTCAACCATTCGAATTCCACTACACGTCCATATACACTCAATTGCATTTCACCATTCACAATATCACCTAACAAACATAATTTCTCGTGCGTGCAAATGGTGACGAAATACGCCCCGGCACTGGCATAATCGTAATTTTTCAATCGAATCGATCGCCGGCAATGTTCTTCTGGATTAAATTGCATGGCGCTATGGTTTTTTTAATAGCAAATTGACTGTCTTACACCCATGCCGCCCTCGCCGAGCTTTTCGAGGATTTTGTAATGGGAGATGGTTTTTCCGATCATTTCTCTAAGCCCATTTTTTTCATTAAAGCCTTAAATCTTGGGTCTTCATGCAATTCATCAAAAATCGGATCTATAGGAAGATAAAATAAATGCATATCTCCTTCCTCAAAACCCTGCTCAAACAGATCAAAGACTTTTTCTGTGTTTCCTAAACCCATATAGATGCATGCAATATAATATGGTTCAACATATCTTTCTTTTGAAAGGTTATTTATTTGTTCGAGCATTCCCTGGGCCTCATCTCTCCTGCCTGCTACAGCATAGGCAAGGCCGAGACCTCCCAAGACCATCGTACCGATCGTGGGAAAATCTGCCCCTCTTTCAAACATCTCTAAGGCTTTCTGAAGCTCTCCTTTCTGAAGATAGACTCTTCCCAGCCAAAAATACTGAAGAGGAAAACCCGGATCCATCTCGATTGTCTTCTGAAGCAGGTCTATGGCCTCGTCATAGTTACCGGCAAAGAAATGAATCTGCGCCATACAGTGATTCAGATTAATCGAGAGAGGCTCCAACTCCAAAGCCTTTCCCATTTCGGCAATGGCTTCATCAAAACGTCCTGAACTCTCCAATAAATGGGCATACATATGGCGAGCCTCCACATCAGAGGGGCTGAGTTGGATAGCTTTTTTATATTCCTTCTCGGCTTCGGCCCACTGCCATTCATACCACAATACATAATTCGCATAGGCTCCATGTGTCTCGCCCACAGAATCGTCCACTTCAAGCCCTTTCAGCGCGAATTCCTTTGCCTTTGAACGAGCCTCCTCATACGGCCACCAATGATAAAATCCGAACGTCGCATAAGTCTCGGCCAAACCAGCGTACGGGAGCGCGAATTTTGGATCTTTCTCTAAAGCCCGCTCAAAGTATTCGATGCTTCGCTTCATGTCCTCTTCTGTTCTTTTGTTATAGAAGTACCGGCCTTTCAAATAGAAATTGTAGGCCTCCGGATCACCTGTATGCCGCTTGATAAGTTTTGCCTTCTCTCCTACTAAAAGCTTGACCTTCAACCTGTCTACGATCGTCAGGGATATCTCGTCCTGGATGGCAAAGACATCTGATAGGTCGCGATCAAATCTCTCTGACCAGAGGTGGTAACCATCAGCAACGTTTATAAGCTGGGCGGTGATGCGCACGCGGCCACCGACCTTGCGTACGCTTCCTTCCAGTAGCGTGCCCACGCTCAACTTCCGCCCGATCTCCCTTATGTCCTCATGTTTGTCCTTAAAGGCAAAGGCAGATGTCCGGGCCACCACCCGCAGACTTTCCAATTGGGTGAGCGCATTGATGATATCCTCAGCCATGCCGTCGCAGAAATACTCTTGTTCCTTATCCGCGCTCAGGTTGGCAAAAGGGAGGACAGCGATGGAGGGTGTGGCCTTCCCCGCCGTCTCCAGCGTCTTCGTGACGCCAGATTCCAACACCATCTTGAGCTTCCTCAAATCAGCCCCAAGCTCGTCAACGTGCTGGTAACGCGTCTGCAGGTTTTTCTCCATTGCCTTACTGACGATCTTCTGGATCCCCTCGGGCAGATCTGATTTGTATCGGGCCAAAGGTTTGGCTATGTCGTTGACAATAGAATGAATCACCGCAGCCTCATGCTCGCCCTTGAAAGGAAGTTGATCGGTGATCATCTCGTACAGGACCACGCCAAAGGAAAATAGGTCGCTTCGATGATCGGCCTCTTCGCCCTGAGCCTGCTCCGGGGACATATAGGCAACCGTGCCCAGCGTCGATCCGGTTCGAGTCAGGGTCACATCTCTTTTAGCCTTGGCCAGGCCAAAATCGCATATCCTCACCCGGCCGTCTTTGCCCATCAGGATGTTTTGCGGCTTGATGTCGCGATGCACGATACCTACCTGATGAGCCACCGCCAAACCGTCGGAAATCTGCAAGGCCACATCGAGCACTTCACCGACGGAGAGGTCTTTTCTCGCGATCAAATCCTTCAGCGACTCGCCTTGCACGTACTCCATGGCAATAAACGGTCTGCTCTGGTGCTCGGAAACCTCGTAGACCGTGATGATGTTGGGGTGATTCAGCAGCGCAGCCGCCTGTGCTTCACGTTTGAACCGCGCTTTCAACTCTCTATCCGAAGCTAATTGGACAGGCAAGAACTTTAAAGCCACCTTGCGGTTCAGCTTGGTGTCCTCGGCCAGGAAGACCTCGCCCATCCCCCCTTCGCCGAGCTTCTCAAGGATTTTGTAATGTGAGATGGTTTTACCGATCATGTTCACACCTCAAAATGTTCCCATTCGTGCTTCACTCTTTCCATGAGTTTCTTGAACCGATCTTCACTGCGGACGTTTTCGAGAAAAGGATCATATTCAGACAGGAAGGGGTAATTGATAAAGCCTCTATTTACAGCATTTTCAAGCCAATCGAGTGCTTCCTTTTTATGACCAAGCAGCGCATAAAAATCAGCAAAAAGACTTGAATACTGAAAATCTCTTTTAGCAGTAGTGATCAACTCATCGGTCAACAATTCGGATACGTCATTCTCACCAAGCAATGCCTTTTTCAAGAATATACTCACCCGCAAAAAGAAATTTGCTGAAGTTGTATCTACATTATTATCGATAAAAGATATGGCATCTTCAACACGATGCTGGCTTGCAAGCGTCAGAGCGCAACAATATATAGTTGCAGGGTTTTCAGGTTCCATTTGATGACCCTTTAGCGCAGATTCAATCGCAAGTTCAAATCGCCCTTCATAATAGTGGTGCACTGATTTAATACAATAACTACTGGAATTTAGTGGATCAATTTCCAACGCCTTACTAATCAATGGAGACGCGGCGACTGGCTTTCCGATAATCCCATATAAAACACTAAGCCAAGACAAAGCGTCGAGATCATTGGCATTTACGCTAAGCACCTTTTTTAGATGCCGGGCACTTTGCTGCATATCTCCATGAAACACCATTTGAATTAATCCAAGAAGAAGATGTCCTTGGGGTGATTCTGGCTCCAGTTCAAAAACCTTTCCCGCGCATTCTTCTGCTTTCTGCACATAGTCTTCCTGCCTAATCCCCATATTAACGTATTGCCAATACACATATCCCATACCTGCATAGAGAAGTGCATTCTCACCAACAATGTCCAGGCCATTTTGGAGATATTGAAGTGCACGTTCCAGCGCATCCTCAGTAAAACGCCAAATTTCTTGTCTCGCTCTGAGATAGCACTCATAGGCATGAACATTATCAATGGGTCGCTGAGCTATTCTTTGATCCTCTTCTGGACTTAACTTCAGTTTTAGTGCATCCACAATAGATCGAGACACTTTCTCTTGTATGTCAAACACATCCTCTAAAGTCCCCCTATACTTCTCAGCCCAGATATGCGAGTCGGTGGTGGCATCAATCAGCTGAGCGGTGATCCGAAGGTTGTTTCCTGCTTTTCGCACACTGCCTTCCAAAACGTACCGCACATTTAATTCTTTCCCTATTCTGGTGACGTCCTTTTCAGTACCTTTAAGCCGCATGGCTGAGGTGCGGGAAATCACCCGTAGTGTATGAATCTTGGAAAGGTCGGTGATGATCTCTTCGGTCAAGCCATCGCTGAAGTACTCGTTGTCTTTACCGGGGCTAATATCATCAAATGGCAGAACGACTATCGACTTTTCCTGTTGGGGCGATGTTAAAGTTGAAGCAGGGGAGGTTTTCAAATCTTGCAGAATCTCTTGAATGTTTTGATATCGGCTGGTTTGATCTTTTTCCAGCGCTTTGTTGACAACCTGTTCAACGTAGCTGGGGATATCCGTGCGGAAAGAGGTGAGAGGTTCCGGATCTTCATTCAAAATGGAACATATCACTGCCTGCTCATGTTCACCTTTGAACGGCATCTGCCCGGTGAGCATTTCGTAAACAACAACACCCAAAGCCCAGATGTCGGTTCGGTGATCGACCTCTTTGCCCTGTGCCTGCTCCGGAGACATATAGGCGACCGTCCCAAGTGTCGAGCCAGCCTGGGTCAGGGTTACGTCTCTTTTGGCCTTGGCAAGACCGAAATCACAAATCCTGGCCCGGCCGTCCTTGCCAATCAGGACGTTCTGTGGTTTTATATCGCGATGGACGATTCCTGCCTGATGAGCCACCGCCAAACCGTCGGAAATCTGCAAGGCCACATCGAGCACTTCACCGACGGAGAGGTCTTTTCTCGCGATCAAATCCTTCAGCGACTCGCCTTCCACGTACTCCATGGCGATGAACGGCCTGGTCTCGTACTCTGCAACTTCGTGTATGGTTATGATATTGGGGTGGTTTAGAGCAGCTGCCGCCTGCGCCTCACGTTTGAAGCGCTCTTTGAACTCTCCATCCGATGCTAGCTGAACAGGCAGAAACTTCAAAGCCACCTTGCGATCCAGCTTAGTGTCCTTAGCTTTGTAGACCACACCCATACCACCTTCGCCTAACTTCTCAAGGATTTTGTAGTGTGATATGGTTTTGCCAATCATTTTTCCAATCCAATCTTCTTCAGCAACGCCACAAACCTTTGATCTGATCGCACGCGATCATACAGTGGCCACACCTTCAAGAACACCATCCAGGGAATGCGTTCCTCATCTGCTTTTTCCAGCCACATGAACACTTGGTCATTCTGGCCGAGCGCTAAATACACCGACGCGATTTCGAATGGTGAAATGTACTCTTGTTTCGAAAGCTTATCCAGAGTTTGAAATGCTCTTTCTGCATCATTCTGATCTCCAGTGAGAGCATTTAGCCATGCAAAATGAATGTTCAATGTCGGGCTGTCCTTTCCTATCAGTGATCTTGCCTTTTGAATTACCGCTCGTGCCTGTTCATAGTCCCCCCTCTCTGCATGGAAGGATCCCAGGAAAAAGTAGACCGGCACGAAGTATGGATCCAGTTCAATGGCCTTATGGTAATGCGTCAATGCCTCTTCGTATTGACGCGCGAAAAAGTAAATCCCAGCCAGATTCAGAGTGATAAGGGGCGAAAGTGGGTCAAGTTCCTGGGCACGTTTTCCTTCCGCAATACCCTCTTCAAATCGTCCCATTGCTGTTAAGAACTCACCATACCACTGGTGCGCGGTCGCATAACCGGGGTTTAGTGCTATAGCCTGTTTGTACAAGCGTTCAGCGGACGGCCAATCCCGGTCAAAGAACGCACTCACATGAGCGAACGAGGTGAGGCCTTCGGCGAGACTGTCATCCAGCTCCAGCGCCTTAGCCGCTGCCGCCTTCGCCTTTGGAAGCACATCTCTCGGGCGGAGGTAGGTGAAGAATCCGAGCATGTTATAGCAGTCGGCCATACCGGCATATGCAATCGCATATCCCGGGTCCTTCTCAATCGCCTGCCGGAAGTGTTCAATCGCCTTTTGCAGCTCCTGCGGGGTTCGCTTACTCCAAAAATGTCGACCCCTCAAATACAGGCTGTAGGCGTCAACATCCTGGGTGTGATGCCTCGCCATTCTAGTCTCTTCTTTCCCCAAGAGCTTCACTTTCAGTTTGTCCACAATCGCCAGGGAGATTTCATCCTGGATTGCGAACACATCTTCCATGTCGCGGTCGTATTTCTCCGACCAAAGATGGTAGCCATCGACAACATTAACGAGCTGTGCAGAAATGCGAAGCCGGTTGCCTGCTTTTCTTACGCTACCTTCAAGAAGAGTTTTCACGTTCAACTTCCTGCCAATCTCACGGGTGTCGATCTCTTTACCTCTGAATGAAAATGCCGAGGTTCGAGCAACGACACGAAGACCTTCCACGTGCGACAAGGTATTAATGATTTCCTCTGCCATGCCGTCGCAGAAGTATTCCTGATCTTTGCCAGCACTTAAATCGGTAAACGGCAGCACCGCAATGGAGGGCTCGGGTTTTTTTGTGGAAGGTCGGTGTCTGACAGACTCAAGTTCTTTTCTGAGCTTTCTCAAATCAGCCCCAAGGTCATCAACGTGCTGATAGCGCATCCCTGGGTTCTTCTCCGTCGCCTTCTCCACGACCGTCTGTAGTTCATCGGGCACATCCGATTTATACCTAGCTAATGGTTCTGGTGTCTCGTTCACAATGGAATAGACTACCGCGGCCTCGTGTTCACCCTCAAAGGGAAGCTTCCCGGTGATCATCTCATACAGCACCACTCCCAAGGAAAAGACGTCGCTTCGATGATCGGCCTCTTCGCCCTGAGCCTGCTCCGGGGACATATAGGCAACCGTGCCCAGCGTCGATCCGGTTCGAGTCAGGGTCACATCTCTTTTAGCCTTGGCCAGGCCAAAATCGCATATCCTCACCCGGCCGTCTTTGCCCATCAGAATGTTTTGAGGCTTGATATCACGATGAACGATACCTGCTTGACGGGCAACGGCCAATCCATCAGAAATCTGGAGAGAAATATCAATGACTTCATCTATGGACAAATCTTTCTTGCCAATCGAATCCTTCAGCGATTCACCTTCCACGTACTCCATGGCGATGAAAGGCCTGTTCTCATGTTCGGAGACCTCATAGACCGTGATGATGTTGGGGTGATTCAATGTGGCCGCTGCCTGCGCTTCACGCTTGAAGCGCGCCCTAAGCTCTTCATCCGAGGCTAACTGGACGGGCAAAAACTTCAGTGCCACCCGTCGACTGAGTTTCGTATCCTCCGCCAGGTAAACCTCGCCCATGCCACCTTCGCCGAGCTTTTCTAAAATCTTGTAATGTGATATGGTCTCGCCGATCATGCGTCTAATCCCGCTTCTTGTAGCAAGGCTCTAAACTTCGGTTCATCTGGAATACGATAGCTATCTATTGGTATGATCCTGGACCAAGGGAGAAAACTGTCACGCTCCTTACATGCCCGTTCCAGCCAATCCAATGCCAGTTCCAACTCACCACGGACAAGATGAATATAGAAGAACCCCAGTGAAGGCATATACTCATGTCTCAGCCTCTGCTTCAAACTCTTCAACAGCTTCTCACCTTGGGCGTTTTTCCCGGATTCAAAATAGTTTGTTGCAAGAATCATCGCTGGCCATGGAGTTCCAGTTCCAAGATCAACCGCCTTTTCAAATTCTTCAATCGCCTCTTCAATCATTGATTTTGCCCGATAGGCCAAACCGAGATAATAATGTGCTAAGTAAAAGCCAGGAGTTAACGTCAGCGTCATCTGCAATTCTTCTATCGCCTTATCATACTGACTGCCCCAAATGCATGCAAGACCTACGTGTGCGCTAATGAGGCCTGAAAGCGGATCTAGATCCTGTGCATACTTCGCCTCGATTACCGCTTTCTCATGACGCTCAGTTAAGGTCAAAAACCAGGAATGACTCATGTGAATAATCGCGGAGTTTGGGTGCAACTTCAGAGCCTGATTCAATTCTCGTTCTGCCGACTTCCATCTCCAGTCATAAAAGGTGTAAACGAGACCTAAAGCAGCGTGGGCTTCGCCTAGGGTATCATCGATCTCCAGAGCCTTTTTTGCGTGTTCTTTTGCTTTAGGGTACGCGTCGTTTGGTGGTACATTTCCCCAAAACGAGATGGCATAAAAGACTTCGGCTAGCCCATAATAGGCAAGTGCGTAATCCGGATCTTTCTGAAGTGAATGCTCAAAATACTCTATAGCTCTGTTGAATCCGTCGGCTGTATACATTCGTAAGAAGTAAATGCCTTTCAGATAAAGGTTGTGAGCTTCGAGATCACCTGTATGACGCTTAACGATTTTGGATTTCTCTTCTCCTAAAAGGTGTACTTTTGACTTGTCTACAATCGCCAGGGAGATTTCATCCTGGATGGCAAAAATGTCTGCCATGTCTCGGTCGTATTTCTCGGACCAGAGATGGTAGCCATCGGCTACATTTACGAGTTGGGCAGTGATACGCACCCGATTCCCCGCTTTCCGCACACTCCCTTCAAGCAATGTTTCCACGTTCAGTTTATGACCAATCTCACGGATATCTACCTCTTTGCCTCTAAATGAAAAAGCCGAGGTTCGAGCAACCACCCTCAAACCTTCCACATGAGTCAGAGCATTGATGATCTCCTCTGCCATGCCGTCGCAGAAGTACTCCTGCTCTGGGTCAGCACTCAAGTTGGTAAATGGGAGAACGGCAATAGAGGGTTGACGTCTTTTAGCAGAAGGCTGTTCTTTCACAAATTCAAGCTCCTTTTTGAGCTTTCTTAAATCGGCCCCAAGGTCATCAACGTGCTGGTAGCGCATCTCTGAGTTCTTCTCCGTCGCCTTCTCCACGACCCTCTGCAGTCCCTCTGGAACATTCGGTTTATACCTGGCCAGTGGTTCTGGTGTCTCATTTATAATAGAATGGATTACGGCAGCTTCATACTCACCCTTGAAGGGAAGCTGACCCGTTATCATCTCATATAGAATCACTCCGAAGGAGAAAATATCCGAACGCTGGTCAACCTCCATCCCCTGAGCCTGCTCCGGGGACATGTAGGCAACCGTGCCAAGCGTCGAGCCAGCCTGGGTCAGCGTGACATCTCTTTTCGCTTTAGCCAGACCGAAATCACAGATCCTGATCCGATTGTCCTTACCCATCAGGATGTTCTGCGGCTTGATGTCGCGGTGTACGATACCCACCTGGTGAGCCGCACTCAGGCCGTCCGATATCTGCAAAGCGACATCCAGAACCTGGCCGATGGAGAGTTCCTTCCTCGC
Organism: uncultured Ignavibacteria bacterium; assembly: GCA_964348415.1. GTDB lineage: Bacteria > Zixibacteria > MSB-5A5 > MSB-5A5 > SM1-73 > SM23-73-3. Next base: position 13,043 of record CAYGCR010000007.1, read on the forward strand.
GATCAAATCCTTCAGCGACTCGCCTTCCACATACTCCATGGCGATGTACAGTTTATCTTTGTATTCCGCCACCTCATGCACCGTGATTATGTTGGGATGATTCAAAGCTGCCGCCGCCTGCGCTTCCCGCATGAACCTGGCCTTGAGTTCCGGCTCGGAAGTGTACTGGGATGGCAGGAACTTTAAGGCCACCCTGCGGCGAAGCCTGGTATCCTCGGCAAGATACACCTCGCCCATGCCCCCGCTGCCTAATTTTTCGAGGATTTTGTAGTGAGACATTATGTCGCCGATCAATTCAGTGGTCCCCTCCTGACAATGATGGCGAAAACACTTACGTGTTTTTGTTGAATTCTCTTTCGATCTCCCCGGCTGTTAGTGACTCATCTAAGTACTTTCGGTGATCAATATTTTTCCAACGCTCGTTAATCCGACGTCGACATATTCGATGGATGTTCAACAGATGGCGCGTGGAGATATTGTCGGTGGTGCTATTTTTCCCGCCCGAACCACAACTTAAGGTGAAAGAAGGTGGAAGGGTATTGAACATTCCTCCTAGTGCTCCCTGGGTCGATGGGGTGTTGACCAGAATCCGGGCCACATCCAGATTCCTGGAGAAGTACTCAATCCGCTCCGGGTTGTTGGAGTAGATCACGGCCGTGTGGCCAATGCCCCCGAAGCGAGTGATCTCCATGCACCGAGCAATGGCAGCTTCAAAGGATTCTTCGACATAGAATGCGAGAATCGGCGCCAGGATTTCTGCGGACAGAGGCTGCTTGGGCGAAACCTTGTCCAGTTTTGCAATAAGAACCGAGGCATCCACAGGGACCTCGATGCCGGCCATCTCCGCAATCCGTTGAACCGACTGACCTACCACCCCAGCCAACATCGTCCCTCTTTCTTTGTCGTAAGCAATACGACCGACTTTTTCGATTTCTTCTGGCGACAGAAAATAAGCTTTTCGTATTTTGAACTCCGCTGTCACCTTTTCAGCAATCTCCTTTTTGACCACTATGGCCTGTTCGCTGGCACATATGGAACCATTGTCAAACGTTTTGGACATCAAGATATTCTGGAGGGCGAACGGGATATCGGCGGTGGCGCCGACATATACCGGGACATTGCCGGATCCGACACCTATAGTCGGCGTGCCGGAGCTATAACTTGCTTTGACCAGTTCACCTGTACCAGTGGCTAATATGAGCGCCAAGGCGCGATGGCTCATCAACTCCTTGGTCTTCATTGGGTTGGGTTTCGTCAACCACTGGATGCAGTGCTCGGGTGCGCCCGCCTTCAGCGCTGCCTCGTAACAGACCCGGGCAGTTTCCGCCACACAGTTTTTAGCTATCGCATTCCCGCTGATAATCACCGGATTGCGAGTTTTCATGGTAATGAGAATCTTGAAGATGGTGGTGGATGTGGGATTGATTGCCGGAATCAATGCTAGAATCGGGCCCAATGGCTGGGCCATTTCGATGATGCCCGCAAACGAATCTTCAGAGATAACACCCACCGTCTTATGATCCTTGATGTGCTCGTATACCAGTTGGCTGGCGATGACATTCTTGATAACCTTATGTGGCCCAAAACCCATGCCAGTCTCCTCAGCCGCCATTATGGCGAGACGAACACGGTTATCCATGGCTGTTAGATAGACCGCCCGTGCGATGCGATCCGTTTTCGGCTGGTCTAATTCTCTGAAGGCAGCAGCCGCTTTTTGGGCTCGCTGGATGATCTCGTCTGTATTAGCCATTGGCGGTTCTCCTATCATCGCTAACGTACCCTTCGTCCGTTACCTTTATCTACTTCAACGTCACGGACATCGAGGATCCGCCTGCGAGGTGTCTGTGACGAACAAGAGCTGCTTTATGGGTTTTCCTTCAACATGCTCCCCGCAGATTGAGCATCCGTTTTCCACTTATCTATTTCATAGATGGCGGTCATATCGGGACGATTTAATGCCGATGTGGCTTTGGCTTTATGGGGCAACCTGCTTTTGGCTTCTTTGTCACACAAAAGATGCTTGGGCAGAAACTTCAAAGCCAACAGGCGATTGAGCTTCATCTCCTGGGCTTCGTACGCCACAACCGTGCCGCCTTGGCCAAGCTCATCAAGTATCCTGTGGCGTGACATGCGGACTGGCCAAGCACTACCTCCTACTTTCCTAATTCCTGCTTCCAACCCGAATCACGCATGCTTTCTGGATAGGGCTGGTCACCACGCGATTTCCGAATTCCAAGCGTAGCCCACAAGCTGCGACCACATCCGATTTGATGATACTGCCCCCAAAAGTGCATCCTGTAATGGTAGTTTTCACAGGAGATACCTTCTTCCGATCGAACCACCCGCCAGAGACAAGATAGAGACCGTGATCCAAGACGTAGGCTGAGTAAACCGAGTTTCGGGTGCTGACGAGCACCACATCTCCAAATTGCAGGTCCGCTTTGCGCAACTGCGGCAAGTCGGCGGCCTCCTTGACAATACCATCAAGGCTTTGGGTTAACTCAATGATATCGGTCGACTGTCTGTCTTTTGCCCTGCTCTTGGATCTCAACTCTTCAACCTCAAGTCCTTCAATCTCTGCTCAGCATCTTCGACTTCGGGGATTCCCAAATCCGCATCCTTCCAGATATCGAGAAATTCCTTGTACTGCTGAATCGCTTCTTCATTCCGGCCCAACTGCTGGTAAGCTTTTCCCAAAAGGTAATGAGCCTTCACCGATAGAGTCGGATAGGCCATTCTGCGTTCATCGTGGCTCAGAAGTGCTCTCTCCAGGAGGCTGGCCGCCTCCTCCGGCTGGCCCGTCTGAAGATAAGCCTCGCTGAGAAAGTAGCGGGCTTCAAAAAGTGGCTTTGAGTTTTCCGTGAGTCCTCTTCTCAAATGGGGTATGGCCTCCTCCGCATTCCCTTTGAAGAACTCCACGATGCCCGAGACCCGGTGGTAACCACTTACCAAGCCTGGATTGCTCTCGTCAATATTTTCTCTCCAGGTCCGCAGGATCTCATCGGCCGTTGCTGTCTGCCCACGCAGCACCCAAACGATAGCGTATGCATCCTGCAGCTTGACCGGATCATCGGGATAGACCTTCTTCTGGATTTCTCTCATCAATTCAATTTCTCTGAAAGCCAAGTCCAGATTCTCCTTTTCTAAATGGATAAAGAACTTGAGAGAATGCTTGCCTACAGTGGTCCATCCTTCGGTCTGTTCTTTCTTATCGGCGGCAATTCCCTCGTCCAGAACGGAGAGAGCCTGCTCGAACTTCCCCTGATAGACCAGGATATGAGCCAAACCGTTACTTACTGAAGAGCGGTCTCCTTCATCTTTGCTCAAGAGAAGTCTCTTGATTAGGCTCTCTGCCTTGGCATACTCTCTTTTAAAAACGTGCATAGCTGTCAGTTTCCACAGGGTATTGTCAAAATTCGGATCTATCTTAAGAACCTTTTCGTAGTTCTCAACCGCCTGGTCGAGCTTGCCATAGTGGGCATAAATATCGCCGCGCGTATCGTGCGGATTGGCCTTCTCCGGTGCCAACTCCACGCACCTGTTGGCGAATGCCACAGCTTTGTCGAAATCGCCTTCGTAGCTGTGAAGGTAGGCCAGTTCGTTATATGCTGAGAGGTAGGAGGAATCCGCCTGGACGGCTTGAGTATAGACTTCAATGGCCTCATCCCTCCGCCCAATGGCTCTGAGCCCCCCAGCATACACCGCGTATGTGGTCGCTCGGTTCGGTTCGATCTCTATGGCACGTTTGATTAGCTCCTCGGCCTTCTGCCAATCCCCTGTTGCTCCCACCCTCGACGCCAGGTTCGTCAGTATAACGACGGAAAGAGGATTCAGCTGGAAGGCGGTTTCCAGCTCTATCATGCTCTCGTCGAGTTTGCCCATCTCTTTCAGCAGGAGAGAGTACCAGTAATGTGCATAGGCATAACCCGGGTTAAGCTCTATGGCTCGCCGGTACTGTCTCCCGGCCTCCTCGGGCTCATCCCCAATCGCAAGGGCCAGACCTAATGACGCGTAAGCCTCAGCCAAGTCCTCATCCAGATCCAGCGCCTTGAGGGCGGCTTCCTTGGCCTTCGACACGGCCTCTTCCGTCGGAAAACCGATGTTACTGGGAAGCACTGCGTAGGCATCGGCCAGCCCGGCGTAGGCCAAGGCGTAGTTGGGATCGAGCTCAATGGCTCTCTCGAAGTATTGGATGGACTTCATCAAATCCTCTTCGGTCCGCTTGTTCCACAGGAAACGACCCTGGGTATAGGCATTAAAAGCCTCGAGGTTTTCGGTGTGCCGCTTTACGAAAGCGGCTCGGTCGTTCCCCAGCAGCCTGATTTTCAGTACGTTCACTATCGCCTGGGAGACCTCATCCTGGATGGCAAAGACGCTCTCAAGCTGCCTGTTGTAGGTTTCTGACCACAAATGTGAGCCGTCCGCCACGTTGACCAACTGGGCGCTGAGGCGGACTCTGTCACCTTCCTTCTGGATACTTCCTTCCAAGACAGTGCTTACTCCCAGCTCCCGGCCAATCTCTCTGACATCAAGGTCGGGAGACTTGTAGCGCATCACCGAGGACATGGAGATCACCTTCAAATCCTCCAAACCGCTCAGCTTGCCGATGATGGCATCGGTCATCCCGTCACAGAAATACTCCTGATCCCCATCCGGACTGAAATCCCTGAAAGGTAACACCGCCACAGAGCTCCTCCAGCCGATCCGGGAGGCCATCTCCGCTCCCGGAGGGGCCGGAACCGGGGCACCCTTGAAAACCAAGTAACTGACCAGCACGATCAAAGCCACCAAAACAATACCTGCCACCAAAATCGACCTGGACCGACCTTCCCGAACAGGCCGGTACACGCTCTTGGTCGAAAGCGTTGTCTGAGTCGTGGCCACCTTGCGCAGCTCCTTCAAATCCGCCATCAAGTCAGCGGCACTCTGATACCTGGTTCCAACGTCCTTCCGTAATGCCTTGTCAACTATCCTCTGCAGCTCCTCCGGCACGTCAGCCTTGTACCTAGCCAATGGCTCCGGCGTGTCGCTCAGTATGGAGTGCATCACCGCTGCCTCGTGATCCCCCTGGAAAGGAAGACGCCTCGTGATCATCTCGTATAAAACCACCCCAAACGAGAAAACATCGGAGCGTGCGTCGACCTCCTCCCCCCTGGCCTGCTCCGGGGACATGTAAGCCACCGTGCCAACCGCCGAGCCGGTCCGGGTCAGCATAGCATCCCGGGCCAGCTTGGCCAAACCAAAATCAAGTATCCGGGCTCGACCATCCTTGTCTATCACCACGTTCTGGGGCTTTACGTCCCGGTGCACGATCCCCTGCTGATGAGCTTTAGCCAACCCTCCCGATATCTGTATACCAAGATCAATCACCCGGTCCAAGGACAAACCCTTCCTGCTAATCAAATCCTTCAGAGACTCCCCCTCCACGTACTCCATGGCGATAAACGGCTGGCTCTCGTATTCAGCAACCTCATGAATGGTGACGATGTTGGGATGATTCAAAGCCGCGGCAGCCTGAGCTTCCCGCTTGAAACGAGCCTTGAAGTTCTCATCCGAAGCGTACTGTGAGGGCAAAAACTTCAATGCCACCCGACGATTGAGTTTGGTGTCCTGGGCCAGGTAGACCTCACCCATCCCTCCCTCACCCAGCTTCCCAACGATCTTGTAATGGGAAACACTCTTACCGATCATTCCGGAAACCTCATTTTCTTGATTATCTCATTAAACCGGGGTTCCGACCGCAATTTGTCAAAGGCGTCATCGATCAGCAAACTAGTAAGGCCTTTCTCACGTTTTTCGTATGCCTTTTCTAAGCTCTCGATCGCTTTCTTTGTGTCGTCAAGACGCGCATGTAACGAGGCTATTTCATAATGAAGCACATATCCTTCATCTGCCTTTTGCTGAAGTATCTCCAGTCGCTTTCCCAAATAACCGGTCCAACTTAAGGATGAATAAGCATCTCGTAAGGCGGTAAGCTCCTTCTGGCTAAAGACTCCAGCAAGGGTAACTCCTTTCAGATACCTTTCCACCGCTTCACCATATCTTTTGCGGCGCTCGCTCACAAGAGCAGAGATGAGGTGCGCAAAGTCGAAGGTCGGGTCCATGTCCAAAATCTTTTCGACTTGCTTCAATGCTTTTTCCTCCTGTCCGGAATAGACATACACAAAACCTGCACTGGTATTTATTATAAGTGAAAGGGGATCAAGCTCCATTGCTTTCTTTATCTCTTGAATTGCTACGGAAGTTCGCCCCAGGGGAGCGAGGGCCATAGCAAACCACTGGCGGGCCGTAGCATACTTGGGATTCAACTCTATCGCTCTTCTGAACTCACGCTCCATGCCGATCCAGTCCCAGTCATAGGACCAAAGCACATAAGCAAGGGAGGTATGCGCTTCGGCTAGAGTTTCGTCTATCTCCAGAGCCTTTTTTGCCAGTTCCCTGGCTTTGGGAAAGGCTTCCTTTGGGGGAATGACAAAAACCTGCGCCAACATGCTATAGCAATCGGCCAAGCCAGCATAGGCCAGCGCATAGTCCGGGTCCTTTTCTATCACCTGTTCAAAATGAGCCAATGCTTTCTTAAGCGACTCGGGCGTCCTCCTGTTCCAGTGGTACCTGCCTTTCAAATATAGATCGTACGCCTCCAAGTTCTGAGTGTATCGCTTTAGCATCTTCTCTTTCTCATCCCCGAGCAGTTTGACCTTCAACTTTTCCACAGTGGCTAAGGAGATTTCGTCCTGGATGGCGAATACATCCGCTAAATCCCGGTCGAATTTCTCTGACCAGATGTGATAGCCGTCAGCCACGTTGATCAACTGGGCCGTTATCCGCAACCGGTTGCCTGATTTACGTACACTCCCTTCCAACACCGAATTTACGCTAAGTTCCTTACCTATCTGCCTGATATCTTGATGTTTGCCTTTGAAAGCGAAGGCCGAAGTGCGAGCTACCACGCGCAGACCTTCCACCTGAGTCAAGGCGTTGATGATATCCTCAGCCATGCCGTCGCAGAAATATTCCTGTTCCTTGTCGGCACTCAAGTTGGCAAAGGGTAGAACCGCAATAGAAGGAGACTTTTTCCTTTCGGTCTTAACCGTCTTCGTAGCCTCGGAGTCAAGCTCAGTCTTAATAGACCTTAGTTCACTTGCCATCTCAGCTGCGTCCTGGTAGCGTTCATTCCGGCCTTTCGCCATCGCCTTGTCAACAATCCGAACAAGCGCGCCGGGTGCATCCGGACGGATTCCCGTTATTGACTCCGGTTGGCTGTTCAGAATCGCATATATCACAGCCTGGTCGTGATCCCCTTTGAAAGGCGGCTGACCGGTAAGCATCTCGTAGATAACCACGCCCAATGACCAGATATCCGCCCGGTGGTCAACCTGTTCGCCTCGTGCCTGCTCCGGCGGCATGTAAGCTATGGTGCCCAGGGTGGTTCCGGTCTGGGTAAGCATGGCCTCCCTTCTGACCTTGGCCAAACCGAAATCACATATCCGGGGACGACCATCTGCATCTATCAGGATATTCTGCGGTTTGATGTCCCGGTGAATGATCCCCATCTGATGGGCTTTAGCCAAACCTTCTGAGATCTGAGCAGCAAGGTTTGTCGCCTGAGCCACGGACATCCTGTCGGCACCAATCAGATCCTTGAGTGATCCTCCCTCCACGTATTCCATGGCCATGTATGGTCTGCCCTCATACTCAGAGACCTCGTGAATGATGATGATATTGGGATGATTCAAGGCAGCAGCTGCTTGGGCCTCACGTTTGAAGCGAGCCTTGAGATCCCGATCGGAGACGTATTGAATAGGCAAGAACTTCAATGCCACCTTTCGGTTCAGTTTCGTATCCTCGGCTAAGTAGACCTCCCCCATCCCTCCCTGACCTATCTTCTCAATAATCTTATAATGTGAGATGGTTCTTCCGATCATTCCTCAAATCCAACATTTTTCAGCAACACTTTGAACCTTGCATCCGAGCGGACACTGTCAAATTCCGGAAGTACTTTTAATTCTAGCAACCTGCTATCGCGCTGGTCGTATGCTGCTTCCAGTGACCTAAAGCCCAAGTCGTTTTCTCCCAGGGCAAAATGAAGACTAGCAAATAAAACCGGCGATACATATGCCTGCTTCGCTCGCTCCAGCAGATCCGCCAGGATTCTGTGGGCTTCACTTTTTTTACCCGCTTTTACATAAGCGATTCCCCTCCATGTTTCCACAACCGCGTCCGACCCTCCGCGAATATCACTCTCCTTTTGCAGCTCTGTCAGAGCTTCCTGGTACATTGACTTCTGCAAATATACCTGCCCAAGGCTGGCATGGGCTAAGCTAAAACTAGGATCCATTTCGAGCGTCTTCTGAAGTTGCTCCACGGCCTTATCGTAGCGACGAGCGAAGTATAACACTAAACCGAGATTTCTGTTTATAATAAGAGATAGGGGATCCAGTTCCCGAGCCCTTTTCATCTCAGCAATGGCCTCATCGAACCGAGCCGCGTACGCTAAGACGAGCGCGTACCAATGGTGAGCTGTCGCATAATTGGAGTTTAACTCAATAGCTCGCTTGTGTTCCCTCTGGGCGCCTTCCCAATCCCATTCGCGGAACATGACCTGTGCCAGGGAGTTGTGGGCTTCAGCCAACGTGCTGTCTATCTCAAGTGCCTTGTGGGCCGCCTCCTTTGCCTTGGGAAGAGTTACCTTCGGTGATACAGAAGTGTAGTCCTGAAGCGTGACATATGAATCAGCCAAACCGGCATAAGCCAGCGCGTACCCCGGGTCTTTCTCGATCGCCTGATTGAGGTACTCGACACTCCTCTTCAGACTCTCTTCTGTTCTCCGATTCCAGAAATAGCGGCCTTTCAGGTACAGATCGTAAGCATCCAGATCATCGGTATATCGCTTGAGAACTTTGGTCTTCTCTCCTCCCAGAAGTTTCACTTTGAGTTTACCCACTACCGCCAGCGAGATCTCCTCCTGAATGGAAAAGATGTCTTCCGGGCAGCACATCTCACCTATGTCCCTATCGTATCTCTCGGACCAGAGATGGTATCCGTCAGCCACGTCAACCAACTGGGCGGTGATACGCAGCCGATTCCCGGCTTTGCGCACGCTCCCTTCCAGCACGCTCCCTACGTTCAATTTTCTGCCAATCTCGCGGATGTCCCGTTTTTCTCCTCTGAACGAAAAAGCGGAGGTTCGGGCGACCACCCGCAGACCCTCCAGGCGCGTGAGGGCGCTGATAATCTCTTCGGCCACGCCGTCGCAGAAATAATCCTGCTCTTTATCGGCGCTCAAGTTCTTGAACGGCAGCACGGCGATGGAAGGCGAAGGCCCGGTTGTGGCCCGAAGCGTTCTCGTCGACCCGGACTTGAAAGCATCCCTGAGCGATGTTAAGTCTGCGAGCAAGTCCTCGGTTTTCTGATAACGCTCCTCGACGCTTTTGGCCAAACTCTTGCTGACGATATCCTCCAATTCGGTTGGCGACTTTAGGCGGAAACTGGCTACCGGCCGCGGATCGGTATTCAAGATCGAATATATCACCGCCTGGTCATGCTCTCCCCGGAAAGGCATCTCACCGGTGATCATCTCGTAGAGAACCACACCCAAAGACCAGATGTCTGTGCGGTGATCCACCTCTTCCCCTTTTGCCTGCTCCGGCGACATGTAAGCAACCGTCCCCACAACCGTGCCCACCTGTGTCAACATCATTTCCCTTTTTAGCTTCACCAATCCGAAGTCCAGCACCCTCACCCGACCGTCCTTGTCTATCAAGACGTTTTGCGATTTTATATCCCGATGAATAATATCCGCCGCATGAGCTTTGGCCAAAGCGTCGCACGTCTGCACGGCAATATCAATCACTTCCTCGACAGACAGCTTCTTCTCGGCGATCAGCTCTTTCAGCGATCTACCTTCCACGTACTCCATGGCCATATATGGCCGACCCTCGTACTCCGCAACTTCGTATACGGTGACGATGTTGGGATGGTTCAGAGCCGCAGCCGCTTGAGCTTCACGCTGGAATCGCACCTTGAACTCCTGATCCGAGGCGAACTGAGCAGGCAGAAACTTCAGTGCCACCCGACGATTGAGTTTGGTATCCCCGGCCAGGTAGACTTCCCCCATCCCACCCGCGCCGATCTTCTTTTCGACCTGATAGTGGGATACCCTCGTCCCCCGGCCAAGGAAGGCAGATGATTGGCTCTTCTTCGGCCCGTTCCCTTCGAATTCGGCAGCCACGATGATTTCTCCTTCACCAGACCAGGCAAATCCGGAATTTACGTAGATTAAAGATAGGGTATTTATCTGAAAAATCAAGACGTTTTGTCTCTCACCGATCTCTGCGCAAAATCATCATGGTGATGTCATCACTCTGGGGGGCGCCCCCCATGAAACTGTTGATCTCGTCGAGCACCGATTCGGTCAGTTCATCTGGGGACTTGTGGCGAGAATTGATAAGAAAATGTTCCAACCTATCGTCTTCATACATCTCACCTTTGGTGTTGGTCGCCTCAGACACTCCGTCGGTAAACATGAAAAGAAAGTCCCCCAATCCAAACTCAAGACTGCTCACCTCCCAGTCGGATATGTCAAATGCGCCAATCGGAATGCCAGACGCCTCAAGTTGTTCCACGTTTCCATCGCTTCTCACCATAAGAGGTGGGTTGTGGCCTGCATTTATATAACTGAGACGGTGAGTTTTGGGGCAAAGCTGACAGGCGAACAAGGTGGCGAAGTCTTCCGAACGGCTCACCCGGAGAAGCTCTTTTGAAACCCGGGAGGTGACCTCCAGAAGGTTGAAATCCTGAGCACAATAGAGGATTCTGAAAGCTGCCAGAACATTTGACATCAGAAGAGCTGCGCCCATCCCCTTGCCCGAAACGTCCGCCAGTAGAAGGAGTATGCACCCGTTGTTGAGCTCAGCCACATCGTAAAGATCCCCCCCCACCGCCTTGCACTGAGCCTGAAATGCGCTCAAGCTGTAACCTTCTATCTCCAAGAGCCTGGGAGGGAGAAGCTGATTTTGAATCTGGGAGGCGACTTTTAACTCAGCCTCCAAGACCTCCTTGGCCTGTCGTTCTTTCAGGAGATTCTGATTGTTGATTTTGGCGGCGAGAATGTTCCCGAAGGTGGCCGTTATCCTCAGAAAGTCCTCGGTGTAGCGATGCAAAGGGTTAGTCGTATCAGCGTACAGAATTCCCAGAACCTGTTCCTGATCGAATAAGGGAACTGCCATGGCCGATTTTATTCCCGATCCCACTATTGACTGTTGTTGTGCGAACCGCGAGTCTGCCCCGGGATCGGAGATCAGAATAGCGTTCTTCTGACTCAATAGCTCCCGGACAATGGTGCGCGATATGGTAAATGACCCCACAGCTTGTTTTCCCGACACCCGGCTTCCGGCAAGTGAAAGATCTTGACTTCCTGGTCTGGTCAGCAGCAACGCTACGCGTTCGGTTGGAATAGCACCCTGCAACAGTTCCAATGCCTTGTCAAACATTTCCTCCCCGGAGCCAGGCAGAATCAGCATCCTTCCCATTTCTGAGAGGGCGCGAAATACCTGAGGATTATCTATGGCTCTCCCGGGGAGGGGTCGGAGAGCTTCTTTTATAGGTAACACGGTGGCGTTGGCCAGATCATGCTCTGAATCGGCGAGACTGAAAGACCTGTCGGATGTCTCGGTTACGGCGGACGGCCTGATCTTCAGCTCCACCCGTCCAAAAGAAATGATATCGTCGGCCTGCAACTTGACCGTATCGGAAATAGCGTAACCATTGACCGTGGTCCCGTTGTGACTTTTCAGATCGGTTAGATTAATGGTATTCTCATCTACAATCTCGATCTGTGCATGCCTTCGCGATACGGTGCTGTCGTTGATGACCAGATCGCACTGGGAGCTGCGTCCAATAACGTATTTCCCCTCATTCAGAGTCCAGTCGTAGAGCCTGTTGCCTTCTAAGCTGAAAAGTTTGATCATATCCTTACCCCGACATGGTCGTTAAACGCATATCTCAATTGTTATTACGGAATAATGCTGCGCAAGTTCGTTTTTAATTTGACATCTGAATTCGCTGCGCGAAACGCGTTTCAGCCGAAGCATTTGCATGACAAAACTCCCTTTCACTCTAGAGCAATCTCCTCACAGGTTAAGCACTTTTCGGGCTTGGACTTATGCCGGACAGCCTGAGCTTGCCGGACTACACCAGTTTTTTGGCCCCGGTTTTTACCTCTGTCCGTATCATTTCTGGAGGCTCTTTTGAATCCTGAGGTTTGAAGTTCTCACTCTTTGATTCTATATGGTTTCAGCCTTATTCCAAACTGCGCTTCGAGATCGTAATCAATGCCGTGGACAATCCCTCTGCCATTAGCACAGCAGAGCTTGCGCGCCCGCACGTCCTCAACCCATCTGGGATTGGATGCCTCTGCGCGACGATTTGCCACTATTCTCATTTTTTCGACCTCTAATTCATTCTTGGTCAGGCTTTTCGGCAGACCGTTAGACTCCTGAATTATTTGAGCTTTGACCAATCTGCCGATACTGCCGTTTTGAACCTTTATGTCAAACATCAAAGCCACGGCTCGCTCAGACCAAAGCCCATAACCGGAGCAAAGTCTTAAGGCGGACTTGAAAAGCTTGTGTGCATGTCTTACTTGAATATCTTGAAATTCCCCGGTTCTGCCGAGAGATTTAAACATTCCCCTCCACGGTTCATAAACATAATGTTTGAATGGATGTTGAATTGACCTGGCAAACGTTATCAACTCCTCTTTGCCAGATTTCAGTGCCTGCAGCAGAACAGCATAGTGGGCGCCAAATATCCCTTTTATGATCTTCGGATGCTTATTGGCCATCTCCTTGAGAAGCGGCTGGAGCGAATCCTGTCCGAAGTTCCATTGAAGAACGCCCAAGCTCATGCCCTGACCATCAAAATCACCGCTTAAACCGGCAAAACAGTCGGGAAAGTCTTCTCCAGTTTCAAAGGAACCAGTAAGGGCAAGACACCTGTAGCCAAGTGGCCTCTTCATGATTGACGGTGTGGGGATTCTCTTTCCAAATAGAGCTCTCCATGTTATCGGGCCCACGATACCATCAACAGCAAGCCTTTTTGATTTCTGAAAGGCCTTAACCGCAGCCTGTGTGCCTCCTCCAAAGATCCCGTCAGTAGGCCCCCTATAATAACTTAAGGCTTTCAGTTTCCTCTGAATTTCCCTTACCTCTGCTCCTTTTGATCCCAACCTGTAGTTTGTCATCCTATCCTCCAGAATCACCGTAAATTCGGTTGTCGGTCTGTTCTTCTGCGAATATATCGAAAAGACAACTGGTCTAATATAACAGCTCCCTCTTGGCCCTTGGATTCGTAGTCCACGAGACAAGAGCATTCAAGGCAGTCGGCTTATCCTTTTCCGCGAACGCAAATCAGTTTTGATCTCGCGCTTGAAGAATGCTACCCTGTCTGTTCAGTTATCACAGTAATCCAGGGGCTCCCGATTTTGAACCTCGCGTGAACGGTCAAGATCCAAGTAATATTTGATCAGCTTCGTTGTCAATCATTCTTTTGAGGAGCAGGAGCCGACCAACAGTCGAATTCCTTCGCGGCCAGCGGGTCAAGAAAAGGCCAACCGGCTTATAGCCCGCTGGCCTTCTGAAACTTGGTGAGGGTGGGCAGACTCGAACTGCCGACCACCTGCTTAAAAGGCAGATGCTCTACCACCTGAGCTACACCCCCATTTGCCTCAATCCCAAATTCATACGAAGAGAATCATGTGAACTTTGATTGGGATCTCAGTCCGAATAAAAATATGACCAAAAAACCTTTTGTCAAGAGTATTCTGGGATAAGTCTTCCAGACCCCCCTTCAGCTCCGAGCCTCTGCTTTTGCCCAGATCGAATTCGAAAGAAAACACAAGGTACCACCGAGTTCAGCTAAGGCTCGGCACGCCAACCGATCCTTTGCCGGATTTATGTTGATCCATTCGAGATATGGATACTTTAATATCTTTCTGCTTCGGCTGAAGAACCGTTTTGAAGATATACTGAAGACAGAGAAGCCCGTTTGAGTTTGTCCCCAGCTCTGTCCTGAAGCTATGCATGCATGGGGAGCTGTTAATCCCGAAGCAAAGTATGCAGGGCTAAGAGCCCTGCCGCGCTTGTCATGATTTATTTCATCAAAGTCATCTTTTTCATATACCTGTACCCACCAGCTTCTAATGTATAGAAGTAGATCCCGCTGGAGACCTCGGCCCCCTGTAAATCTCTTCCGTCCCAGTCTACTTGATATTTGCCGGCAGGCTTTGGCTCATCCACAAGATTTGCCACCAGCTGTCCCAGAATATTGTAAATCTTTATGCTGGTATGAACCTGCTGATTCTTCTTGCTGCTCACCGAAAAACTGATTTTAGTGAAAGGATTAAACGGGTTGGGGTAGTTTTGAAAAAGCTCAAATGATCTGACCTGAGAGTTGGTCTCATCATCATCCACGTCAGCCAAAAGTGAGACGGTTGTGGAATCTTCGTATGGAACGAAATTGGGCTTGGTAACTACGACACTCATCTCACCTACATCGTTAAGATTAACCTCACACGAAACGTTACCGTTTTGATCGGTTTCTCCTAAGAACTTGATCTTCCCTTGTAACACAAGACAAACCAGAGCGTTGCTAACTCCAGCTCCCTCAGAACTCACGGACAGGTGTATAGTTTGACTGCCCGTAGTCACGTCTTCCGGATGGGTCACGGTCAGATGCTTTGGAGTTTCGGTCCATACCGGCATCTCCGGATCGCCGAACAGATTATGTCCATAGTTGATGTCCCGATAGGAAGGATAGGCACACCGGGAAAGAGCCTCTGCCACCCCGATGCGATACTCCAGGTTACCGTCAAAGAGGTGCTGCAGAAACTTCTGGAATAGCTTATATGAGATGCTCACCCAACCCCATCTGGAGTATCCCAGAAATGCAACGCCCCCTTTTTGAGGAACCAGAGGATAGAATTCTCCCACGCTGGGCTCTCCCCCCAGAAAGATATATTTGTCCACATCTATAGCACTCTGGCTGCAAGAAATGGAGTACATGATGCCATACCTGGGTTGATTCTCCAGGTTAGGCATGTGTCCATGCCCATCGTCTGCTCCTGAAGTGCTCAAGACCCAGGACTTGGGGGAACCGTTGGTGAAATTCGATTTTGCCACAAAGCCGTTTGCTTTCCCGTGAGCCAGAACTCCAATGATTCCCCAACCCTGATTCATCACGTCCACGCAGGTCTGGCCTGTCGGACTAACAGGATTCTCCGCATCTCCCGTGGGAGTCTCTATCAGGGTGGTCAGATCCTGGTAGAAATTGGATGGGATAGATGGAGCAAGCAGGTTATGTTGCCCGGTTCCACCGTCCCAGTCCTTCATCTGATCCGAACTCATCCACAAAGCCCGGGTAAGATAACCGATCTGTCCGTCTCCGGGGTTCCTCTCGTACCAAAGAAGTTTTTCCACAAAAGCTTTTGCCTCGGTGGTGTCACTACAAGGTACCCTTCCCACGAACAAATCCGGATAGATGTCGGGATTGTCATCCTGCGGCTCTCCCCAGACGCCGTCATTGTCCAGATCCCATTCCCCGTCCACGTCAGAGAAGTAAAGGTCACAGATCTGCTGATCAGGAATTGGCGGAAAGGTAGATGTGTTGGTGGGATACGCATACCTCACCGGAACCACATCCTCGTCTCCTCCCAACAGCACCCAGACAGTTCCTTCCTGGTAAGCCTGGATAAGAAAGTTCCTGACCTTTTCGGCGTCGTCTCTGCCTGAATAATTCAGAAGAATACTGTCTATAGGCACTATGGTAGATTGCATACCCTTTTTTATCTTCCACTCCACCAGCGGCGAGAAGGATAACATAAGCTCGGGAGAGGTGATAACCAGATACGAATAATGTGAGGAATCTCCGCCTTCAACTCCGGGGGGAGCCAGCTGAGAGTTCCCCCAGACGTAACTTGGAATATTAGCTTTGTTGTGGACCAGCTGCCGTAGGACCGTCTCATACAATTGGCCTGCCTTGAATGATCTTCTCCGAACCTCTGAGAATGAGGGGACAGTTCCAGTGCCATCCAACTCCACTGTAATGCTCAGGTAGGTATAAAAGAAAAGCTTTCGCGAGAGGGGCTGGTATTGCAAAGGATGAATAGCCAATGTTACGAGGTGGCTTCCTCCCAGATAGCCATCTGCCACTATCTCCACCAGTTTCCCCGGATATAACCAGTCTGAGCCGTAAACATCCGTATCCGGCTCGACCCGTTGTGGGCCACCAGAACCGCCCGTCTTTTGGTCTGGCAGATCGGGAGCGATAAGATACTCTCCGTTCAGCTCAACATGATGCTCGTCTGTCACTGACACCCATGCCGCTTTGCTGCGCTGAGGAAGGATTAGATGAATCAGCTTAACCGGAAGATCGGGACGACCAACATCCTGAGACCTGATGCAGTCTTTAAGACTGACCACATCAAAGCCGTTCTTTTGATCAAAGACCAGGTCACTCTCGGAAAAAGACATCTGGTGGTTGACTTCTGCATTTCCGGAACCAGAGAAACCGAGCCAGATAACCACCAGAAAGCAAAGCCGTATGAAGCTTGTACGCATAGCTCCCCCCCTTGCAATGTAAGCTGGAGGCGAGATTCGGATTCGCAGTCGGCTACTTTGCAACAGACATGCCGACCCCAGAACTTTTTGTGACGCCGGGTTTCTTTGTGACAATCGAATCTTTACCAATCAGTTGGGGTATCATGCGACAATTCCGAAGAGACGGACAGGGGCTCTTTTCTCGCTCTTCAGACCTTGCAGTATGGGAGACACCCAATAAATTGTGGTGTTCCGTCAACAGAGCCACAAGCGTTCAAAAAATTTCTGAAAAACCTGATTTTTTCCTTGACAAGTGGATGGCGCGAGAATACCTTGGGGAAAAAGTGGGAAGCTGAGGGCGAAAATGGGTGGAAGTGGAAGCATGGGACGTTTTTTCGGTACTGTCTGGGGAGTAATCGTCGTAAAGTCAGGAACCTGAACTTTGAAGCAAGATTATAGCTGACAGCCACTTCTCGGTATCGCTCTTTGGCTTGGAAACGGGAAGCCCAATGGAGGGGAGGATGCTTCAGTGACACGCCCAGAACGATCAGGTAGCTGTCGCCTTGCAATCAGTCGGCCCTCCACTCGCTTAGATTCTGCTGCACCGTCACCTGAAAGCTGAAGGATTTTTCTCAATGGCTTCTTTCAAAGGAACGTACACATCCACGCTTGATGCCAAGCGGCGACTGAAGCTTCCCAAGAAGCTGAGAGAAGCTGCATCTCCTTCATCTGACGACCATTTCGTGATGGTCCCGGGGTATGATGGTTGCGTCTTTCTTTTTCCTGCTGACGAATGGGCCAAGCAGGAGGATAAGCTTAGAAATCTGAAGGTTGACTTAGGAGAACACAGATTCTTGGAGAGGGTAATCGGTCCGGAATCGGAGGACGTAAGATTGGACCGGGTGGGGCGACTCACTATCCCCCAGCGACTTTTGGATCTTTCTGGAATCCAGAAGGATGTCTTGATCCTGGGAGTTCTCGCCCGGATCGAATTGTGGGCACCTGATGTGTATAAGAAGTATAGAGAGCAATTCAAACAGAGCTTTGAGGAGGTGGCGGAGAAAGTATTCAGATCCTGAACTGTCTTTGAAGCCAGGAGCTACCAGCTTTACTGTACAGGAGTTTTCGCCTTTTGAAACTGCGTTAATTCTGCTCCGGGCCAGGAAGGCTTGGTGAGTGCTCAGAGGGAATGAGGGGTCTATCTTGAAAGCAGGTCAATCGGATTCACCAATCCTCTTTTTCAAAAGGACATCTCCGCCTGCACAAATCTCTCCACTGGTCGGAGGGGAGGGGCAAACGCCCAATAGAAGGAATCGTAAGGCTTTGTTCCGAATACGAAAGATAAGACATCCTTCGGGATGAAAACAGGAATGCATCAACCAGTTCTGGTGAAGGAGGTTCTGGAGGCTCTTCTACCCGAGAAATGTAAGATCATAATCGACGCCACCGTAGGAGCCGGCGGACACGCTGAGGCCATCGTCGCAAAACTGAAAGGGGAAGCCAGGTTAATCTGTATCGACACAGATGAAAATGCTTTGAAAATAGCCAAAAGACGGTTAGCCCGTCACAAAAGCAGAATTCGCTTTGCTCATCTTCGTTTCAGTGAGCTGGAGGATTTCCTCTCCAGTCTGAAGATTAAAGAGGTTTCGGGATTGCTTTTCGATCTGGGTTTATGCGCACTTCATTTGGAGGATGCGGGCAGAGGATTTAGCTTTCAATTGGACGGACCTTTAGACATGAGAATGGATCAATCACAGTCCAAAAGCGCCCTTGAAGTCGTCAATAACTACTCGCTTGGGGAACTGATCACAATTTTCCGTAGGTTCGGTCAGGAGAAATTCTCCAAGAGGATCGCCCGAGCCATCGTTAAACAAAGGGTGAAATCTCCCCTCCTAACCACCTTCCAGCTGAGAAGCCTCGTAGAATCGACTGTCAATCCCAGATATAGACTAAAATCACTAGCCCGCATATTTCAGGCCATTCGAATTGAAGTAAATGATGAGTTAGTCGAGTTGAGAGAGGGGCTTAAACAGGCGGTTGGTCTTATGGCTCCCGGCGGAAGACTGTCCGTGATATCCTACCACTCGCTGGAGCATCGATTGATAAAAGCCAAGCTAAGGCATGAAAGTAAAGGCTGTGTCTGCCCCCCAGGGCTTCCTGTATGTTGTTGCGGTGCCAGAACTGATTTGAGAATGATAACCGCCAAGCCTGTGGTCCCTTCGCTTGAGGAGATTCAAGCGAATCCCAGAGCCAGGAGTGCAAAGCTCTGGGTGGCGGAAAAGCTTAATCCGAGATGATCTGTACGGTTTCTAACTTCGACTGGATGTGTTGACAGTTGGAGGAAGGAGATTGAGCAGAACCAGGTCAAAAAGAAGTGGCTTTATCGCAAGCAGGAACGGGAGCTTCAGGACTAAGTTTCTGATGATTCTTCTGACGATCATTTTTCTGTCGTGCGTGTATATCTGGCAGAGGATAACGGTTGTCACCCTCTCTGCTTGCACCAAAGGGCTGCGGGTCGAAATCAAACAAAAGCAGAAGGTTCGCAAATATCTGCAAATCGAGGTTACCAAACTCAGTTCCGTCCAGAGAATCGAAAAGCTAGGCAGAGCTTTGGGATTTGCCTATCCGCGCCTGGGTCAGATCGGACTGATTCGCGAATCGCCTGACTCCACGTACCTGGAGACGCCCGGTCTGGCGAAAAGCCTGTGGACCAGATTGAAAAGCTTGCGGAACGACTTTCTCTTTCCCGGAGATGAGGCTTTTGCAAAAGAGATCAAACCTAAGCCATAAAACCAAATCGAGAAGACCGCATCGGCTGTT
The DNA here is from genome assembly GCA_964348415.1 of uncultured Ignavibacteria bacterium. Classification (GTDB taxonomy): domain Bacteria; phylum Zixibacteria; class MSB-5A5; order MSB-5A5; family SM1-73; genus SM23-73-3. The sequence goes on from CAYGCR010000007.1 coordinate 32,458, forward strand.
TCCTCGGAGACGCCAACGAGTACGACCTACCAGACTGTCAAGAGGAAGATCAGCCGCCATTTTCGGGCTGGGTAGTCTTCTGTGGCTCTTGATTCTTTCGCGTCTGTTCTTCATTCAGGTTCTGAAGGGTGCGGAGTATAAAAATATTGCGCTGAGACAGCACCAGCAGCGCATCGTATTGCAGGCAAAAAGGGGAGTAATCTACGACCGAGAGGGCAGAGAACTGGTGATCAACCTGCCAGTGGAGTCTTTCTTCGCCATTCCGGAGAGCGTGAAAAACGTCAATCAGGTGGCAAAAGCATTTCGCTCATCTGGTCACGGCTACGGCGAAATAAAAAAGAATCTGATTACACGAAAAAGCTTCGTGTGGCTGAAAAGGAAGGTAGAACAGGCGGAGAGTCAAAAGATAAAACAGAGAAACTTACAGGGGGTTTGGGTAATCAACGAAACCAAAAGGTATCATCTGTACGGGGATTTGGCCCGCGAGATCCTGGGATTTACAGACATTGACAATCGAGGCTTGGCTGGAATAGAATACCAGTATGATCAGTACTTGGCCGGCAAAAACGGGAAAGCGATCTTTCAGCGGGACGGACAGAGGAATTCCTATCAGATCGCCGAGTATCCCTTGGAGGAGCCAGAAGACGGAAAGGATCTGGTTTTGACTATCGACATAGAGCTGCAGAGCATCATCGAACAGGAACTCAAGAATGGAATCGAATTAGCGGAGGCCGATGGTGGCAGCGCCATTTTCATGGACCCCAGTACCGGTGAGATTCTGGCCATGGCCTACTCCGGGCAAGGTGACGGATTGCCCGTGCGAAACAGAACCATTAGCGACAATTTTGAGCCAGGTTCAACCCTTAAGATCATCACCGCGGCCGCCGCACTGGAAGAAGGAATCCTCTCCTCGGAGGACAGCATCTTCGCCGAGGACGGGAAATTCAGAGTGGGCAGAAGAATCATCCATGACATCAAACGTTACAAATGGCTTAGCTTCAGGGAAAGCGTGATGTATTCGTCCAACATAGCTCTGTCAAAGATAGCCATGATGGCAGGGAAAGACAAGCTATATCAATATATCTGCGATTTTGGATTGGGCCAGAAGACCGGAATCGACCTTCCTGGAGAGGCCAGCGGTTTTATTTCCCCACCCAGGGGATGGCGCGATTTCGTTCTCTGTTGTGTCGGTTTTGGACAAGGGATTTCCCTCACTGCCCTGCAGCTTGCGTGCGCCTACTCTGCCGTAGCCAACGATGGTATTCTGATTAGGCCTTTCGTGGTCAAAGCAGTTCTGGATGCGGATGGAGACACTTTGGAGCGGGTTACTCCCGTGCAAGTCAGGCGCGTGGTTAGTGACGAGACGGCCGATCTTCTGGTCAACTTCATGAGAGGAGTGGTGAGCTTCGGAACCGGCCAAAAGGCAAAGATGGAAGGATTGGACGTCTGCGGAAAAACCGGAACCGCCCAAAAGGCAAAGCCCGCAGGGGGAGGATATGAGAAAGACAGCTACGTCGCCTCCTTCATAGGATTCTTTCCTGCCGAGGATCCCCGGATGGTGGGATTGATCACCTTGGATCGCCCCAGAAAGGAACATCTGGGAGGATTGACCGCGGCGCCCGTATTCAAAAATGTCGCCCAACGGATAGTCTGTCTGGCATCCGAATCTTTCCCAATGGTCAAGCCTGAGAGCGTATTGTCCACAGCCTCAGAAGAGAGGCAGTCCGATTCCATCGAAGAAAAGCTAAATCGAAGTGGCTTGCGCTCCTTCGATCTCTTCTCGGAACCCGACCTAACCGATAAGGTTCTGGTTCCGGATGTGCGGGGATTGACCGCCAGAGAGGCTGTGAAGACCCTTGCTCTTCGAGATCTGCACTTTAAACTCAAAGGAAGCGGTGTTGTGGTCAAGCAGATTCCAGAGCCGAACGCCCAGGTGGGCAGAAACAGGATATGCGTCATAGAATGTCAGCCAAGATGAGTTCCTCTATTGATATATGAAAGGTCGCCTTAAGAGGAAAAGACACTCGGATAAACCGTGGAGTGCAGAGATGATCAAGAGCAAAGCTAAAGCTTTACACTCCGCTCTCCCATGTCAGTGCTTCTCTTTAGACCGTGAATTGAACCGGGAGATATGTCGTTGAGGTAACTGCTTCACCAATCATGAGCAGAAAAAACACCCAAAATCTGAGAAAACTCATAGAGGTGCTGCCTTCCAAGAAGGTCTCCGGGGATTTGGAGTTAGCCATAAAAAAGATCGAGTATGATTCTCGCCAGGTCAGGCTGGGGGATATGTTTGTGGCAATCCAGGGGTACTCGGATGACGGCCATCGGTACGTCCACTCGGCCATCAAAAGCGGTGCAGTGGCTCTAGTGGTCCAAAAGGACGGAGATTTCGGGGCTAGGGCCAAGATCGTAGTCCCTGATAGCAGAGAAGCTCTCGCCCTTCTTTCCAATAGGTTTTATGGTTTCCCCTCCAAGAAGATAAAACTGGTGGGCATAACTGGCACTAACGGCAAAACCACCATCTCCTACCTGGTCAGGTCGATCCTACAACAGGATCAAAACAAGGTCGGCTTGATTGGAACCATTGCCCACTGGGTGGACGATCAGGTGACCGAAGCGACTAACACAACTCCGGAATCGCTTGATCTACAAAGAATGTTCTCCCGGATGCTTGATGAAAAAGTGTCCGTAGCGGTGATGGAGGTCTCGTCTCATGCCTTGGCCTTGCACCGGGTCGACGGCACCCAGTTTGATGTTGCGGTGTTTACGAATCTCAACCATGAGCATCTGGATTTCCACAAGACCATGGACGCATACCGACAGGCCAAGGGACTTTTGTTCCAGAAGCTCAAGGACAAGGAAAGTTTTGCGGTGATAAACATGGATGATCCCAGCTGGAGGTATTTTTCCCGGCAAACCGAAAGTCAGTGCCTGACCTATTCCCTGAATGATCCTAATGCAGATTTCTTCATAACCAACTTCATCTGCACTCCTGAAAGATCGTTAATCGACATGGCAACTCCGGCCGGAGAGATGAAATTGGATTTCAAACTGATAGGTGAATCGAACATGTACAATGCCCTGGCAGGTGCGGCCACAGGATTTGCTTTGAAGATAGATCCAGATACCATAAGAGCAGGTTTGGAGGGCTTCGCAGGTGTTCCCGGCCGAATGGAAAGGATCCAGGCAGGACAGGATTTCAATATCTGGATAGATTATGCTCATACCCCCCATGCCTTCGAAAGGCTTTTGAAGACCGCCAGGAAGTTAACCAAAGAGAGATTGCTCTTCCTCTTCGGATGCGGCGGGGATCGGGATCAGGGCAAAAGACCTCTTATGGGACAGATGGCGTCTCGGTATGCGGATCTCATCTTTCTGACGGAAGACAATCCCCGCTCCGAAGACCCCAGAGCGATCGTGCAGCAGATCATACATGGGATAGAACAGAAGGACAAAGTTCGGATAGTAATCGACAGAAAAGAGGGAATCAAAAAAGCGTTGGAGGTTGCCCGGACTGGTGACACCTTGGTGCTGGCCGGCAAAGGGCACGAGGATTATCAGATAATCGGAGACAAGAAGATTCACTTCTCTGACAAGGAGACGGTTCTGGAATTGTTAAATGCGTCTGCAGTCGCCGAGTCTCAGTCGGGCGGGAAGTGACTTAGCCAAGTAATGAAACCGTTAAACTAAAGTGAAGGCGAAGGCTCGTCTGAGTCAAGTGAGCCGAGCCCGCAAAGATGGCGGCAGCCAGGCCCTCTGGCGTGTGCCGATATGCTTTATGTTTGAAATAAGGTTAAATGAATTAATCCAGGTAGTTGGGGGCGAAATTTACCCAGGCCGTTATGCCACGGGCCAACTGGTCAAAGGAGTGAGCATCGACTCCCGCAACATACGTAAAGGAAATCTTTTCGTTGCCATCCCCGGGGAGAGATTTGATGGTCATCAGTTTCTAAAAGAGGCGGCAGAAAAGGGCGCAGATGCGGCGGTCATAGCTAAGGACAAGAAGCATACCGTAGATCAAGGAGCTCTCAAGAAAATAGCGGTGATTCTGGTCGAGGATACCGGAAGGGCGTTGAGAGATATGGCATCGTGGTACAGGCAGAACTTCGATATCAGGACCATAGCGGTAACAGGAACCAATGGCAAGACTACTACCAAGGATATGATAGCTGAGGTATTATCGTCCCGGTTCAAAGTGCTGAAATCACCTAAAAGCTACAACAACCTCATTGGGGTGCCGCTCACTCTGTTTCAACTCAGTCCGCGTCATCAGGTTCTGGTGATGGAGCTGGGCATGAGTGGTTCGGGAGAGATTGCAGCCCTGACCCGCTTACTAAATCCCAGCGTGGGGGTTATCACCAACATCGGGCCGGCCCATCTGGAATCGATGGAAAGCGTGGAGAAGATCGCTCGAGCTAAGTTTGAGCTTGCGGATAACATGCGTTCCCCCAAAACGCTCATTCTGAATGCAGATGACCGCATTCTGGCAAGCCGGATAGAGCAGAAGGAAAAAGACGAAACCGTGATAAGCTTCGGCATCAACGAGGTAGCCGATTTCAAGGCAGACCAACTCGAACTTAACGGGAACGGCTACATCAGTTTCAGGGTGAACCAGAACCTGACCGTAAAGCTGGGGCTTTTGGGTATGCACAACGTTTATAATGCTTTGACCGCTTTTGCCGTGGGGAGACTGTTCGAGTTGGATCCCCGGGAAATCAAGCAAAAACTGGAAAGGTACCTGCCTTCGGAATTGAGAATGGAACTTGTTCAGGTCAGAGGCATAAGGGTAATCAACGACAGTTACAATGCCAACCCGGTTTCCATGGAAAAGGCGCTGGAGACTCTAAACCAGATACACACCCCGGGAAGGAAAATTGCGGTATTGGCGGATATGCTAGAGCTTGGCGAAGAAGCCAAGCAATTTCATTTGGAACTAGGAAGAAAGGCGGCCCGGCTTGGTCTGGACAGGCTCTTGGTGGTGGGAGAGCTGGCCGGTTTTGTTGCACAAGCAGCGAAAGAGGCAGGCATGAGTTCTCAAAATGTTCTGACCTTTGCAGACAATAAGAAAGTCGGCTTCTATCTTTTGGAGAATTTGAAGGAAGGCGATCTGGTGCTGATCAAAGGATCCAGAAAAATGCGAACCGAAGAGGTGGTTTTGACTCTAAAAACCCTTTACGGCCGGCAGAATTGACGCCAAGACACGATCTTTGCTCAAGCAGATATCCGGCGATTCGAAAAGCGGCAAAACGACGTAAGGAATAGGATGCTTTACCATCTGCTTTTTCCTTTAAGCAAGATTTTCATTCTTTTCAATCTCTTCAGATACATCACCTTCAGAACGGCTGGTGCCACCCTCACCGCTCTTCTGATCAGCTTGATTCTGGGACCGATCATTATCCGAAAGCTTAAGGAGAAGCAGGTCAGCGAGAAGATAAGAGAGGAAGGTCCTTCTACTCATCAAGTCAAAGAGGGAACCCCTACCATGGGGGGAGTAATCATCTTGTTCTCGGTGGTCATTCCCACTCTGCTGTGGGCGGACTTGACTAATATTTACACCAGGTTGATACTTTTGGTCACCATCTGGATGGGGCTGATCGGATTTATGGACGACTATCTTAAGGCCGTTAAACACCAGCCCAAGGGCATGGTGGGAAAAAAGAAACTGGCAGGTCAGGTGGCCCTGGGCCTGCTTTTGGGAGTTCTTCTGCGGATCTTCCCACCTTCCCATGATTTTGGCACTGCTTCGGACATTCTGTTCTTTAAAAACTACCTGGTCAACTTTGGGATATTCTACATCCCCCTGGTGATATTGGTGATCACCGGGGCTTCGAATGCGGTAAATCTGACCGACGGTCTGGATGGCCTGGCCACAGGACTAATCGGTCTGTGCGCCTTTGCCTTCGCCGGCCTGTGCTATATGACTGGCAGGGTGGATTTCACGCGCTACCTGTCCATAATATATCTGGAAGGCTCAGGAGAGCTGACCGTGTTCTGCGGTGCGGTGGTGGGTGCCGCCTTGGGATTCCTCTGGTTCAACGCTCATCCCGCCCAGGTGTTCATGGGTGATACCGGAGCCTTGGCCATGGGAGGAGCGTTTGGTGCGGTGTCCATCCTCATAAAGAAGGAAATGCTGCTTCTCATCGTGGGGGGGGTCTTCGTGGCAGAAGCTCTCTCTGTAATCATTCAGGTATTCTCCTACCAGGCCTGGGGGAAAAGGGTCTTCAAAATGGCTCCCCTGCATCACCATTTCGAGCTTTCAGGCTGGACCGAACCTCAGGTGGTGGTACGTTTCTGGATTATCGGAGCGATCTTGGCTCTTTTGACTTTGAGCACCCTGAAAATTCGATGAGAGCACAGGCTACCGATCATGAGAAAAGATAGGATCATGGAAAAAAGGATTTCAGTTCTGGGGATGGCCCGGTCGGGCCTTGCCTGCGCCAAGCTTCTGAAAGAAACCGGAGCAGAGGTGTTTGTGTCGGAGATCAGGGGCAAGGAACTTCTGAGCGCCGAGATAAGCCAGCTCAAAGAGATGGGAATAGATTTCGAGACAGGCGGCCACTCCGCAAAGGCCATCATAGACAAAGACTTCATAGTGACCAGCCCGGGCATCCCTTTGAGCATTCCCATATTGACCCAAGCTCAAAATCAGGGAATTCCAATATTCTCAGAGATCGAAGTGGCATTCTGGCTGACCGATGCGAAGATCATTGGAATAACCGGCTCCAATGGGAAGACCACCACGGTTACATTAGTCGGCGAAATCTTGAGGGAGGACAAAAGGGAATACCGGGTTGGAGGAAACATCGGCATTCCACTTTCGGCTATAGTGGAGGAGGTTTCTCCAGATGGCTTTTTGGTTTTAGAGCTTTCCAGTTTTCAGCTGGAGCGAATAGAGGAATTCAAACCCTATATCTCTTCGGTTTTGAACATCACTCCGGATCACCTGGACCGGCACCCGGATCTGCAATCATACACTGAGGCAAAGCTCCGCATCCTGGAGAACCAGGGTGAAGATGATTTCGCCGTGTTGAATGCCGACGACCAGAACACTCTCCGCCTGGCTTCATTCGGGAAGTGCAGAAAAACCTTCTTCAGCGTCAAAGAAGAACTCGAATCAGGAGTCTTCGTCCGAGAGGGAAAGGTCGTCTCAAGATGGAAGGGGGAGGAAAGCGAAATAATAGGCATCAGGGAAATAGGGATCAAGGGACCGCATAATCTTTCCAATGCCTCCGCCGCATGCGCTATCAGCAGCATTTTGGGAGTGGATACCGGTAGCATGAACAGGGCTTTGCGGGGCTTCAGAGGAGTTGAACACAGGTTGGAGCAGGTGGGCGTAATATCAGGAGTTAACTTTATTAATGACTCCAAAGCCACCAATGTCGAGTCGGTATGGTACGCTCTGCAGAGCGTGAACCCTCCGATTATCCTGATCGCCGGAGGCAAGGATAAGGGCGGAGATTTCTCAAAACTGCGAGAGCTAGTGCAAAAAAACGTAAAGGCCTTGATACTTCTGGGGCAGGCAAAGGAAAAGATCAAGGATGCCTTGGGCGATCTGGTGCCCACTTTTGATTCTGGCTCCCTGGGGGAGGCGGTGCGGCTGAGTCTCGAGCAAGCCTCGGACAAGGACACTGTCCTACTTTCTCCCGGCTGTGCCAGCTTTGATATGTTCAGAGATTATCAACACCGCGGCGAGGTTTTTAAGTCGACCGTGAGAGGCTTGAGCCAGAAGCGCAATGCTAACATCAACGCATAAGGGCAAAGCAAATTGATCGACAGATCCAGACCAGACTATTTCCTGCTTCTGATAGTTACCATCTTAATTGCGGTCGGAGTGGTCATGGTTTACTCTGCATCTGCCATACTGGCCCTGGAGAGGGTGGGCAGCAGCATCCACTTCGCTGAAAGGCAGGCAATCTGGGCAGTCATATCCTTGGGATTGATTCTGCTTTTAATCAAAGTAGACTACCACCGGTTCGGAAGGATTTCGGCTTTGGTTTTGCTTGTTTCTTTTGCCTTGCTCGCCCTGGTGTTGTTTGTTTCCCCTACCAGAGGAGCCACTCGTTGGATAAAACTCGGACCGGCCACCATTCAACCCACCGAGCTTTTTAAATACGCCCTGATTTTGTACATGGCCCATTCATTGAGCAAGAACAAGGGCCGAGTAAGAGGGCTCAGGTTTGTTATTCTACCATATTTCGTGATCCTGGGTGTTGCCTCACTTCTGATTCTTAAGCAACCCCACCTGGGCGCCATTCTTCTTTTGTCCACAATCGTCATGGGCATGCTGTTTGTGGCTGGGGCGAAGATCAGGCATCTGCTTCTGATCGTCGCTGGAGTAGCTCTGAGCACCTTTTTGTTGGTCTTTTTGGTGGGTTACAAGAAGGTGCGGGTGGATGATTACATTAGATCTTTAGGAAATCCGCTTAAGGGAAGCTATCAGATGAAGCAATCCGTGCTGGCCTTGGGCTCCGGTGAAGTGCTGGGAGTGGGGTTGGGAGAAGGCAAAGCCAAGCTCTTCTTTCTGCCTGAGCCACATACGGATTTCATCTTCGCCACCACCGGAGAGGAATTGGGATTGGTTGGAAGCTCAGCCATTTTGCTTTTGTTTCTTGTGCTGACCGCTCGAGGAATGTCCATCGCCCGCAAGGCTGCAGACGATTTTGGTTACCTTCTGGCTTTCGGCATAGCTTTTAGCTTATTCGCCGGTGTTCTGATTAATGCGGGGGTGGTGGTCGGTCTTCTGCCCACCACCGGACTACCCATGCCATTTTTGAGTTATGGGGGATCATCTTTGGTTTTTTCTGCCGCCGCGATCGGCATGCTTCTGAACATCTCCAGACAGACAAAATATGTTCCGTCCGGCGGAATTGTGAGTAGAATGAGAATATGATAAAGGTCATCTTTGCAGGAGGAAAAACGGGAGGACACATATTCCCGGCGATAAGCATGGCCACCGAGTTTAAAAGGAGATTCCCCGGAAGTCAGATGGTCTTTGTGGGAACCAAAGACGGATTGGAAACGCGGGTCGTCCCCAGATACGGCTTCAGGTTGCTGTTCGTTCAGAGCAGAGGGATCTTAAGGAAATCATATCTGTCTAATCTTCTGCTGGTGTTCTATCTCCTGAGGGGATTGTACCAGGCACTCAGGATATTGAGACGGGAGAGGCCCAATCTGGTAGTTGGTACCGGCGGATACGTCAGTTTTCCCGTGGTTATGGTGGCTAGTTTGGTCAACATACCCACCATGATCCAAGAGCAGAATAGCTACCCCGGCATTTCCACCCTGTTCCTGGCGCATTTTGCAGACCGGGTCTGTCTTTCTTACCCAGAATCCGGCAGATATTTCTCCAGCCCCAGCAAGCTCACAATCATCGGCAACCCCGTAAGAGCAGATCTGATTCACCGGGAGAGGAATCGGGCTTTGAAGGACTTTGGTTTGGAACAAGGTAAGAGAACCATATTCGTGTTCGGTGGAAGTCAGGGCGCTCATGCCATAAACACTGCCTTTCTGAAATGTCTGGAGCTTGTCGAGTACGAGTGCCAGGTGCTCTGGCAAACAGGTCAAAGAGATTTCTCAAACGTCTCGGAAGAAGTGAAAGGGAAACGAATAAGGTGTGCCGTATATCCGTTTATCGAAGACATGGGGTCAGCTTACGCGGCTTCGGATCTGGTGATCTCACGAGCAGGAGCGCTTACCTTGGCTGAGATCACCGCCTGCGGGAAACCTTCCATACTTATTCCCTTCCCTTTTGCTGCCGCAGACCATCAGAGATACAACGCAGAGGCCCTTCAAAGAAGAGGGGCTGCAAGAGTGATTGCACAAAGAGACCTGACCGCAGAAAAACTTGCAAGCCAAATCCACTCACTTCTTTCCGATGAAACCCAGTTGAGACAGATGGCGGAAAGAAGCAGGAGAATGGGTAGTCCGGAAGCAGCGGCACTTCTAGTTGATCAGATGGAAAAACTTCTGAGAAAGCGTACCAAACGGCTACCAGAGACTCAAAAATCTGGAGAGTGACGACGTTATTTCAAACAACATAAACCCAGGGTTTAGCCTGCGTCCATAAGGAACCGGTTAGATTATGAGGTTCAGTAAAATAAGGAACATTCATCTGGTTGGGATTGGTGGAGCGGGGATGTCCGGTATTGCAGAGTTGCTTCACAACCTGGGATATTCAGTCACCGGCTCGGATCTGAAAGAGTCCGAGACCACCCAGAGGCTCGAGAATATGGGAATAAGCATCTTTAACCGGCATGGGGAAGAAAACGTGAGGGGCGCTGACGTGGTAGTCATCTCCTCTGCGGTTAAGGAAGAGAATCCAGAGGTGGTTTCGGCAAAAAAAAAGAGAATCCCGGTGATAAGAAGGGCGGAGATGTTGGGTGAGCTTATGAGGATGAAATACGGAGTTGGCATTGCCGGAACGCATGGCAAAACTACCACCACCTCGATGGTGGGCGAGATCCTGTCTGAGGGGGGACTGGACCCCACCATCGTGGTGGGAGGAAAGGTGGTCAACCTGGGTTCGCATGCCCGGTTGGGAAACAGTCAATTCATGGTAACAGAGGCAGACGAATATGACCGCTCCTTTTTGCAGCTGACTCCCACCATTGCGGTGCTAACCACCCTGGAGCCGGAACACCTGGATTATTACAGAGATTTTCAGGAGATAAAATCGGCTTTCCTTGAATTTGCCAACAAGGTACCGTTCTACGGGAGAGTGATCCTGTGCTGGGATGAAAGAAACGTGAGAGCCCTGATGCCTGACATTGAAAGACCAATAACCAGCTATGGGCTCTCAGAGGAGGCCGATCTTAAAGCCCGCTCTCTCGGCTTCGAGGAGAACCGGAGCAGGTTTGAGGTCTTCATCAATCAAGAGAAGGCGGGTGAGGTTAGTCTGTCAGTTCCAGGAACTCACAACGTTAAGAATGCCCTGGCGGCAATGGGCGTGGGATTGGAGCTGGGTATCCCTTGGGACAAGATTCGAATGGGGCTGGAAAAGTTCAAGGGGGTACACAGGAGATTTGAGATAAAGGGAGAAGCTGCCGGCATCATGGTGGTGGACGATTATGCCCATCACCCGACGGAAATAGAACAGACGCTAAAAGGTGCCAAGGCCGGATGGAGACGGCGAATCGTTGCCGTGTTTCAACCTCATCTGTATTCACGCACCAGAGATTTCCACGAGGAATTCGGCAGAACGCTGCTTGAATCGGACCTGTTGGTGGTGACCGACATTTATCCGGCGCGGGAGAAACCCATGCCGGGCATAACCGGCGAGCTGGTGCATGACTCGGCCAGAAAACTTGGACATAAAAACGCCTATTACATCCCCCGGGTCGAAGACGTCGCTTCGTTTCTCAAGCGGATGGTCAAAAAAAACGATATGGTGATCACCCTGGGGGCCGGGGACGTGTACAAGCTTGGAGCAGAACTTCTGAAGTCGCTGGAAGGATAAGCGTGTGAACAAGAACAGAGCTTTTCTTATTCTCAGTGGGGTCATATTGATGTTCAGCGCGACATATATATTCGCCTGTAACTCATCTCATTTCAATGTCTCTGAAATCAAGGCCAGAGGGAACGATAAGGTCAGTTCTGACGAGATAATGGAAAAAGCCAAATCATGTGTTGGGGCAAACATCTTCAGCCTGGATTTGAAGAGGATCGAGAAAAGACTCAGACAGGATAAGAGAATAAACGATGTTGTGGTCAAAAGACGGTTGCCTGGATGTATTCTGGTTGAGGTGGAAGAGAAACTGCCAGTTCTGTGGATAAGTCTTCCGGCAAATCACAACGGTTCTCGGAGTTACGGATTCTGCGGTCTGTCCATCGATCAGGAGATCATCCCTTTGGAGAAGAAAGACCTGCACCACGATCTTCCCTTGGTCAGCGGCATAGAGATGGGGAAGCCAAGTCCGGGCCAGGCGCCGCAGCCTTACCGCAAGTGGTCAGACGTTAAGGCGGAAAAAGCTTTGGAATTCTATAGGACTGTGACAGCAATTGATCCCTCCTCGGTGAGACTGTTATCCGAGATCAACCTGAAGGACATGTCTAACACGACCGTGTACCTAATACCTGGAATTAGGGTGATGATGGGTCACGGCAGCTTTGAAAAAAAGTGGAGAAGGCTGAGAGCAATCTTGGGTAGGGAAGACAAAATCGAAGAGCTGGTTAGTGTGGATCTCAGATTTGACGATCAAGTGGTATTATCTAGATCATCGAAAACGTCTTCTTCCCCAGCAGATTGATCGGAGGGGTCACCTTTAAGACAAGATGGGCCAAAACTGTTGAAAGCACGAGGCGGACATGGCGCATGAAAACGTAATAGTCGGTCTTGACATCGGAACCACCAAAATCGCAGTCGTCATCTCGGAGGCGGATGAGTCTGAACAACTTAAGATAATAGGAATCGGCACCAGAGCCTCAGAGGGCTTGAGAAGAGGGATGGTGATCAACCTGGAGAAGACGGTGGAGTCCATAGCTTCCGCGGTGGAGGATGCGGAGATGATGGCCGGAGTAAAAGTAGATGCTGTCTATGCCGGCATAGCTGGAGACCACATCCGCAGCATCAACAGCCGGGGAGTAATCGCCGTCTCCCGTTCTGATCACGAGATTACCGCAACAGACGTGGAGAAGGTAATTGAAGCTGCCAAAACCATTGCCTTGCCCATGGATCGGGAAATCATCCACGTTCTGCCTCAGGAATTCACCGTAGATGACCAGCCGGGAATCAAAGCTCCGGTAGGAATGGTCGGAGTAAGGTTGGAGACTGAAGTTCACATCGTCACCGGCGCTGTCACCGCTGCCCAGAACATCTACCGTGGAGTGAGAAAGGCCGGGCTGGAGATTCATGATCTGGTGCTGCAACCTCTTGCGTCCAGTTATGCTCTTCTTTCTCCGGACGAGCAAGAATTGGGGGTGGCACTGATAGATTTAGGCGGCGGTACCACTGATTTCGCCATGTTCTTCGATGGGGCCATCAGGCATACGGGAGTGGTGGTGCTGGGAGGAAAGAACGTGACCAACGACATAGCTATCGGATTGAGGACTCCGGTGGATCAGGCCGAGGAGATAAAGAAAGCTTACGGGTGCGCGCTTTCCAGCTTGGTGGATTCTGATGAGACGATCCGGGTGCCGGCTGTCGGAGACGGCGAGCCCAAGCAGATCTCTCGAAACGTGCTGGCGTCGATAATTGAACCCAGAATGGAGGAGATTCTCAGCCTTACTCTGCAGGAGATGAAAAAGAGCAACTGCTTTGATCTTCTGGCAACGGGTGTGGTTCTAACCGGCGGGGGATCTTTGATGCCAGGAGTGGCCGAGCTGGCGGAAAAGACCTTCGATGTACCGGTCAGAACCGGAAGGCCCTCGGGAATAAGCGGCCTGGAGGAAATGGCCTCAAATCCCATCTACTCAACCGGAGTCGGGCTGATCCTGTATGGATGGGAGCAGGTCAAGGAGGGAAAGTCAGGTGGTCGCTTGAAGCCAAAAGGGCTGCTCAGAAAAATGAAAAATGTGCTAACTCAATATCTATAAAATCATTACGGAGGGAGGGAACAGCTATGTTCTTTGAGCTGGATACCAGCTATGAAAACCATGCCCGGATGAAGGTTGCGGGCGTGGGTGGCGCAGGCGGGAATGCGGTCAACCGGATGATCGACGCTGGACTTTCGGGAGTCGACTTTATCTCCATTAACACCGACCTGCAGGATTTGGAGAACTGCAAGGCAACTCATAGAGTTCAGATTGGAAGTCGTCTTACCAAGGGATTGGGAGCGGGAGCTAGCCCGGAGCTTGGCAGAAAAGCGCTGGAAGAAGATCGGGACTTGGTGGCGGAATCACTTCTAGGTGCGGACATGATCTTCGTCACCGCTGGAATGGGTGGCGGTACCGGCACTGGTGCGTGTCCACTCGTGGCAGAAATCGCCAAAGATCAGGGAGCCTTAACCATCGGGGTCGTCACCAAACCATTCGTTTTTGAAGGAAAAAAGAGGATGAGCCGCGCCATCATGGGAATCGAAGAGCTGAAGGTCAAGGTGGATACATTGATCATCATTCCAAATCAAAAGCTTCTGACCTTGGCTACCCCGGACACCAGATTCACCGACGCTTTCAGGATGGCGGATGAAGTTCTGCTTCAGGCCACCAAAGGTATTTCCGATCTGATCACCGTTCCCGGTCTGATCAATCTGGATTTCGCGGACGTCAAGACGGTGATGGCGGAGATGGGAGACGCCCTGATGGGGATCGGATACGGAGTCGGAGAGGGCCGGGCCAAAGAGGCTGCCACCCAGGCCATCTCCAGCCCGCTTCTGGATAATGTCTCCATAAACGGAGCCAAAGCGGTTCTGATTAACATCACCGGGAACAGCAATATGAGCCTTCTCGACGTGAACGAAGCCGCCAGCCTGATCACGCAAGCCGCTGGAGCTGACGCCAACATCATCTTCGGAGCGGTTATAGACGAGACTCTGCAGGACGAAATAAGAGTGACGGTGATCGCCACCGGATTTGGCAATGGCTCCGAAGGCGTCGAAACCGATTCCGCCTCGGACTTGTTCTCCTCACGCAAACTGGCCTTGGAAAAGAACGGAAGGAGACATTCGGAGCCAGCGAGCGAACCTCAGAGGGTTGTGCAGAGAACTAAGGTCAAATCATTTAAAACAGATGACTGGGAAGTTCCCACTTTCCTGAGAAAGCAAAACGGAGGATAACACGAACCAGATGGCCGTCGAGTCCATCCCGGTTCATCGACAATAAAGTACCCATTACCCAGAAGACTACCTTCCCTTGGTTCCTTCAACACCTCCTTTGCGACGGGCCCCGCCGCGCTACCGGCGGGGCTTTTTTTGTGTCGAAAACCCAGGGGCAACGCTGGGGCTTTTCTGCAAAGAAAAAGCGCCGCAACGGAAGCTGCGGCGCCAAGTTTGTTCTCTCTCTGTTAGGCTGTTAGGGCTGGCGTCGATCCCGAAGATAACCGCCAGGAAGGCACACCGGCGAGTCCAGTATTGGTGCCATTAGGCTGAGTCCGGGTTCACGATCTTCCCTATGAAGAGTATCGTTCCCGACTCGCTCTCCCGGATGACAAACATAAACGGTCGATTCACCAGGAAGCTGGTGAGCCCCTGCGGCAAAGAACTGGTCATGGAGACGCAAGTCACCGCGGCCGCCTCGGTGCCCTCCTCGTTTACCTCCACGAAAGTCTTGTGAATCACCTCGTCGATCCACACGCCTCCGCCCCGATACATCCTGCTGAAATCAGCACCCTGGGCCAAGGCAATCCCCATCCCCAGCGCGGCAAGCACCTTGTTTAACTTCAGGCTATATTCCAGCTTAAACTTGGGCAAGTACACGTCGAAAGAATCGTCCGGAGTGGAAAGTGAGCTTATCCACAAGTCGTAATTTTCTTGATCCAGTCGGTCGATCAGATCATCCACGTTCTTGTCCCAGTCGGGAAGGAAAATGGTCATGCTGAACTTGCCATCTCCGTAAGGCATGTCTACTGCCACAAAGTCGTCGTCCAGGTAGTAGTCGTAGATCGCCCGCTGCTCCATCATCTTGCATTCAACTGTCGAACCGTCAGCAAGGTAGAACCAGTCATCCTTGGTCAGGTCCTTGTCGAACTGATAGGTCCAAGCACCCTTGAAATAGATGGCATTGATGAGAAACATCACGATGAGGGGATCGATGGGATTCTTCACAATCTCCTTTATCTTGCCGCTGGTGTTATCCTCCACCCATGCATTGATGATGTCGGCGGCATCAGGATCACTGAAATCCATCCCAGTGACCTGGGCGTAGAAGTACTGGGCGCACAGATCCAAGAACTCTTTCTCGGGCGTCCAGATGTCACGGTACCATATTGAATTCGCGATGTCAAACTGTACCTTGGGGTCAAGCTGCGTGAGCAGGTTGATCAGATTCTTGTAAGACTCGTTGATCTCCTCCAGGGTCAGACCGGAGAGCTCCAGGGTCTTCTCCATAGCCTCTTTGGTGGCTCCGTCGGCTCCGTTGTAAGTCATGCCCAGCGCCATGGAGACGCTCAGAGGGGAGATAAAGATGTTGGTGTCTCTTTCTTCGTTCACAATCTCCTTGAACAACTTGATTCCGAACCTGTTGTCGGATTCCACCAACCCCCTGGCGTACCAAGTTGATCCCTGAGGCTCCTGCTGATCAGTCGATACTGGGCTCTTGGTCGTGCACTGCATAAGCGCAATAGCCATAAGTAACGGCACCAGGAGTATAAGTTTCTTGTTCATCTTGTCCTCCTCTTCTTAAAGTTGGACTACCTTCATTCTACCAACTATAGGAGCAGTTGTCAACGAGATTCCGCTGTGATATCGAAATCAAACACCGTGCCGAGATTGTTTGAGGTAGGGTAAACGGCCTAACTGA
The DNA here is from genome assembly GCA_964348415.1 of uncultured Ignavibacteria bacterium. GTDB lineage: Bacteria > Zixibacteria > MSB-5A5 > MSB-5A5 > SM1-73 > SM23-73-3. The sequence continues at coordinate 48,850 of CAYGCR010000007.1, forward strand.
TTATCAAATCGAATCATACAGGAGGTGTGGTGTCACCCGCGAACCTGCGTTTTGACCTGTCTTCGCAGATTGTGGCGAAGCATTGGGCCGAGACCAACTTCCCGCAGAAGGCTAATCCCAAGATTCTGAAGGCATTGGGCATGTTCGTCAGAAATTACGAGGGGGGAGTGAAGCGTTTTCGTGTGTTGAGCCCGGTTGCCCTACATTGATGTTGTTTCGCGGAGGAACTGTTTCCAATAGGGTTCGGAAGTGGCGAACTTAAAATCACTCCAAGAGATGCAGCCAGGTTCCCAGAAGGAAGTATATCCTGCCGATGAGAAGGGACATACGGGACATCACGGTGTAGCCGAAGGAGGCGCCGAAGGAGATCATCAGAAACCAGATGCCGATCGTGGCTCCGGTGCCTAACGCCCCTTTGTGTTCCTTGGAGAAGAAGAAGTAGATTAAGCCGGTGATGACTCCCACCGTCAGAAGGATGTTATTAACCGAGGTGAGCCAATCATCAGTCCAGAGAGGAAGAAGATTAGCGTGAATCTGCAGAATCAGGTCTCCTGAGCCATAGCCCACGATGGTTATTCCGGCGTATATCCCGATTATCAACGCCATGGGCCAGCGCGAAAGCCAACTGAATTTCTTGGTGAAGCGGCTGAAAAGCAAGAGCCCAAAAACGAAAGGAACGATAAGAAGCAGTCTTCCCTCCTGCGTCAGCGGATCCCACAGGTTCGGCCTAAACACATTGTGGTATTCTAACGTTGCCCAGTATCCTGCAGATACGCCTACGAACAGATGCTCGGCCAGCTTGTAGAAAGGATTGTCCTTATATAAGAACGAGAATATGCAAAGCGTCAGAAAAGCACCCAGCCAGATACCTATTGTTTCCCACAGGGGCATATCTTCAGTCTCCTAGTCTTGCTTCTCCTACAAATCCGTTAACGTGACACCGTTAACTTCTTCTTCTTTCCCTTGACCGCAAAATAAGCGATGTTGCCGATCAGGATAAACGCAAATACGACTATATGAGAGACGGACTGAGCATCCATCCCTCTCTGGGCGGTCCCCGGCCTTTGAAGCAACTTCTCGTACTCGGCCGCTCCCTTCATCCCTCCCAGAAGCCCTACCAGCTGTCCTGACTGCACGTAGGGGTAGAATTCGGGAGCACTTACCGCGGTACACCCAGAACCCAGCTTCACATGGTATCTGGACTGCACCTGAAGCACCCATTCCTTTGTTCCCGGCAGGCCTCCGGAGATGTTCATCAGAAGGGCGATGTCGTCGAAATTGGTGACCCCCTGCATGAGGGGAATCTCCTCCAGCTTGGTGCCCCGGGAGTCAGTGGGAAAGGTCTTGGGTATGCTGGTCCCCATGGAGACCATGACCACCTCTCGACCTTCCTTAAATCCCAGGTTAACATAGTCTTCTCCATACTTCTTGTCGGGGAACTCTTCCAGAACCTCATTCATGGCCCGCTCTGCCAGAAGCGTTCCGGTGGCCCAAAGCTGCATGACGATAATCTTGTGACCTCGGGAGAAAAGATGATAAAAGACCGCTACGTTCATGGGAAAGAGCTCGGGCATGGACCCGGGATCATAGTCACAGGACACCAGCACCTTTGATCCTGGGGGAAGCTCCTCGATGGCGTCGTAGAAACCCTCCACAGGTGCGGTTACGGAGAAGTCCGTGTAAACCGGAAAAAGCAAAGGAATAGCAATGGACAAGCCAATAAAAATGAAGATGATTCTTCTGTCCAAGGTTTCCAGCTTTTCAAGTATCTTTCTCATTGTGTCTCCTGCGACAGGCTTACTCTCCTCCCAGATATGTCCTCTCTAAACCGGTCAGCACCTTCAGAGCGGTGGAGATTGCTCCCAGCGCCGCTCCGATCATGATGGCCCTCTTGCCCGCCAATTGAGGAACGTTCATTATCCACTCGGTAAAATCGGGAAAACCTGCCCATAGGCTCTCCCCCACCGGCACTCTTCCGATCATCACCAGAATGGCAGTCACGGCCAGAAGCGAGGCCTGAAAGGTTCTGATCCTGAAGGCGCGAAAAGCCGCGGAGGCAATGAAAAATGCCAACAGGGAGAACATCGTTGACTGGAGAGGATACTGCGCATGATAGTAAACCCATCCGAAGATGGTACCCTCACCAATTCCTCCAAGGCGGATTCCCAATATATCAAAGACGATTCCCACCGTGATCATGAAGAACAAACTCACCACCAGGATTATCTTATAAGGCCAGTCTCTCCCTTTTCTCTGTATGACGTGAGAATTGATTCTCACCAGATTGGCAATCCCCAGCACGTAGGCAAAGGCAATGACGATTATGGCCCACTGGCGAATGGTCTCGAAGATGGAGAGCACGTTCTCGTGGGGAATGAAATATTCCAGGATGAAGGAAATGCCGAACAAAAAACAAATGGCTATGGGTATCTCACGTCGCATATCAATCCACGCAAAAAGACTATCTCACTCTCGCCGTAGCTGATGCATTCATTGGATGAGAAACCAGCTTTTGAATTCGATTACCCCAAAGGAGACTAAGATTGCCCCCAGGGCCAGAATCGCCATGATAACAGCTTTGGCTAAATCCGATCCTTTCAGGCTTCCCAACAGTTTGGGCTCCTTGGAGAGATAGGCGCTGGTGGCAAAAAGCTCTTCGCCGATTATGGTATAGTCACAGGCTACCACAAAGAAAGGAAGCTGGTGAATGTTCGCCGTGCCCGCCACCTGGATGGCTCCGGTCAAGAATCCGGTCTCGGCCAGCATCAGGGATTCGGCGAAAAAGGAGCCGAACATCAGATTAGCCATGGGCTTATCCCGAAGCATTATTCCCTGCACCCCGGCCGCGTAGGCGAACTGCTCGTCGGAGATATAGCGCACATTATCCCTGTTATAGGCATCAGGTCTGCCGGCAGAGGCGTACCCTTCCTTTACCCTCTCTTCTGCCACCGGAACCACGAATGGCCTGCATATGGGAACGAACAAGGGAATATCGTAGTCCGCCACCATCTTTGCCACATTCCCCAAAATGATCATGGCCGCAACGGTCTGAATTTGATTCACGTCCTCGATCCCGGGTACGAAAAGAACCGGCCTGCCCATCTCCGTAGCCCGTCCCACAGCCTCCTCGATGGCATCCAAGCCGGCTATTCTCCGGATGAAAAGGCTCTTCCCCGTTTTCGCCCTCCCGATGAAGTAGATGATCACCACAAAGAAGAAGACGAGAAACAAAAGCATGTTCACGCGGTGAGGATTGAACCAGCTTTGGGTCAAATCCTCCTGAGCAAAGCACAAAGGAGCGTGCGTCAAAAGAAAACAAAGAAAGAGAAACAGAATCTTGAAAAGGGAACCAGATTTGGTGTTCTTATAGGTGGGCAAAAATCTCATTGTTTGGGTGGATCTTCATTTGGGCAGAGAAACAATCAATAGGCGTTTTTCTCGGCGTAGATCGAGCGCGAGAAACTAGAACAGAGCTCCCCATAGCTCCGCGAAGTAATCCCGCAGGAACACGACCCTCTCAGCTAAAAGAGCGACTCTGCCCATGACCGTCATGCCGAATCCTGCGCCGAAACCTACCATCAAGGTCCAGATGCCGAAGGTAGCCACTCCACCAAAAGCGCCAGCGTGTTGCTTGGAGAAATAGAAATAGGCCAGGGCGGAGAACACCATGACTATTATCAGCACGTTGGTTATCAGAGACCAGCTGGTAAAGCCGACCGGAAGCATGGTGGCGCTCAACTGCCTGAGCACATAGTTTTGCAGATACAGTGGGATGGCCACGCCTGCCCCACTCCCGATCACAAAACCCAGTGTAGGCCGGGAGAGCCACTGCCATTTCTTGGAGAAACGGGCCCACATCAGCATCCCCAGTATTCCGGGTATGATGTACCAATACTCACCGGCTCTCAAAGGGTTGATGAGTTTGGGCAGAAAGGCGTTGTAATACAGGATCATTGCAAAATAGCCAGCCGACACTCCTACCACCAGATGCTCGGCGAACTTATAGAAAGGATTATCCTTATACAAAAAAGAGTAGATACTCAAGACAAGAAAAGCGGCCGCTCCATTCCAGATCAATTCTGCTGTGCCCATGGTTTTCCCTATTTCTTTCCTTTTGACATGAAATATCCGACATTACCTATGACTATAAACAGTATTACCACTATATGAGTGGTAGTCTGAATGGGCATGCTCTTGGAGGCCCACAGCTGATCTTTCTCCCTGCTGATGTATCCTCCCTTTTCAGCCAGGTACTCGTATTCGGCTGCTCCCTTCATTCCGCCGATGAGACCGAAGATCTGTCCCGACTGCAGAAAAGGATAGTAATCCGCTGTCATAACCCCGGTGACTCCGATGGCCAGCTTGGCATTGTAGCGTCCGTTAGCATAATTTATCCAATATTCCGTTCCACTGCCTCCTGAGATATTGATTATCGCTTTCACATTGTCAAAATTGGTCATATTTCTCATCATGGGTAAAGAATCCAGCGGAGTGCCGTAGTAGTCCTCAGGAAAGGGAATCCTGAAGTTCTGTCCCATAGCTAATATGGTGATTCCCGGATAGGGTTTGTATCCCAAATAGACATAGTCCACTCCATTGACTTTTCCGTACTCTTCAGCCACCTGGGCTACTACCTGCTCCACCATACCCGGCCCGTTTTGATGCAAACAGCAGAGCAAAAGCTTTACGTCTTTTGCAAAGCACTGCCGAGTTATAGCGTAAGACATCGGATGAAGCTCAGCCATGACCTCTGGAGCATAGTCTACTCCGATCATCAACACCTCTCCCGGCAGCAACCCATCCACAAAATCATACACGCTCCTGGCCTCCGGGGTAACGTAGAGCGGGACCGCAAATGACCAGATCGCGGTTACCGCTACCACCACCCCTATTACCAAATAGACCCAGCGCCTGTCCATATTCATCATTCGTTCATAGAAATTCATTTCTCCTCCTCAATCTCTGCCCATATAGCCCCTCTCAATGCCTAACATGATCTTTAGCGCGGTAGCGGTAGCTCCCAAGCCTACCCCCAGCCAGAAAGCTCTCTTGGCTGCCATGTTGGGGACTGTCAATATGAAATTCACCAGCCATTGATTCACCGCCGAGATGGGACCCAAGGGGACCAATCTCAACATTATTATTATTGCGGAAACCAGCAGGATACTCGCCAGAACGGTTCGCGCTCTGAAGGCCCGGTAGGCGGCGGAGGCAATGTAGAAAGCCAGAAGCGAGAACATAGCTGCCTGGATGGGAATGTACACATATGTGAACAGGTCCATAAAGAGGGTACCATATTTCAGACTGTCCTGGTAGTGCGGAACAAGGCCTACAAACACCATGAAAAACAGTCCCGCCAGAGCCACCAGGCTGTACCCCCAGCCCTCTGCTTTTCTCCTCACTTTGGTCACCATCACGTTAGTGAGACTGTACAGACCCAAAGCCATGGCAAAACAGCCAATCACCATGACCCAGTCTAAAGCCCACTCATACAGCCATTCAAACTCCTCCCGCGGAATAAAATACTGAATCAGCATGAAAAAACCGACGCCTGCGACTACAGCAATGGGTAATGTTCTGCGCATTTTGCTCTCCTGATTACAACTGCACCCTGAACAGGTTCAAGAAAAAATCAAAATGTAGGGTGGCTGCCAAAGCTCCAAGAATCAAAGCGATCATGACTACCGCCTTTCCCCAGTCCTGGGCTTTCAAGGTCCCCAGGAGAATTGGCTCCTTTCCCAGATAGGCTGAGGCAGCGTAAAGCTCTTCTCCAATCAGGGTATAGTCCGTGGCAGCAACAAAGAAGGGAATCTGGGCAATCTCGTCCGTGCCTGAAATCTGGATGGAGCCAGCCAGAGAGCCAGTCTCGGCCAAAAGCAGAGACTCAGCATAGAACTTTCCCAGGTAGAAGTTGGTGGCCGGCCGTTCTCTGAGCATTATTCCGTTCACTCCGGCCACATAGGCAAACTGCATTGAGGTCAGGTAGAAGATATTCTCTTCCTTGTACTGATCCGGTCTTCCCGCCTCCAGGTAAGCTGCCCTGACCGTCTCTTGCGCCACCGCCATCACTATAGGATCGCAGCAGGGCATCAGGATGTCCGTCTGATATTCGGCCGTCTTTTTGGCCACTCGGCTCAGAATGGTAAAGGAAGCTATGGTGGCTATCATGTCCGCGCTGCCCAACCCCATAATGTATAAGATCGGCTTGCCCATCTCGGTGGCTCTGCCGATGGCCTCATCCACTGCCTCAATTCCGGCCAGTGGGCGAATGTAAAGCTGTTTTCCCTTCCGAGCCAGGGCGATAAAAGCCATGGCAAAGGTCGAAAAGACGACCACCGCCACCACCACCGGACTTTTGCCGGTATGGTACCACTGGCCGTAGGCATAAGCCGGGGCGGAGACTTCCGATTCGGAGAACAGCCCATCGCCCCTGGCCCTGACCTTATAGTAGAAGTCTTTGTGTGGGGGTAGGTAATTGGCGTCCTCCTTCTCTTTCGCCCCTTTGTCCTCGAAAATATTTTCCCCGGCTGGGGCCAGGCCGCGGACCTCAAATTCGCCATCCGGGGAGTCACACCTCAAAATCTCGTAGGACACTACATTGTTAAGGCCAGCCCCGTCATCTGCCGACAGAGTCCAGGTGACGGTAATCGAGTGCCCGTTGTCGTCGGGAGTGTCAAACGCTCTAACCTGGGTCGCGGGTGCAGGCGGTTGCTGGGCCAAGGTATCCTCGATGACTTCAGCCTCCGCTCCTTCCTGAGCTGAACCCACATCCATACACCAAAACAGGGAGGAGGAGACCACCAGGAACATCACTAGAGCCTTGCCACAGAAAAAAGTCTTGATTTTCATTTCCGCTCCTTAAGGACTGCTAACCAATGAACTACGCCTGACGAGCTTGATCCGCTTAATCCGTTGACAATTACATCAGATTACTTTCAGCCACTCAGCGAAAAGATAGTCCATCCTCCCTATCAGCAAGGACATACGGCTCATCACCGTGTACCCGAACAGCGCTCCGAAGGTAATCATAAGGAACAAGATGCCCACGCGCGCCGCCCCACCGAATGCGCCTTTATGTTCCTTGGAGAAGAAGAAATATATCAGACCGCAGAAGGTGCCTACCACTATCACTATGTTACCGATGGTGGTATGTGCATCCCCACCGACAAACAGCGGCAGGATAGTTCCCCGCACCTGGATGATCCCGTTGCTTTGCAGGAAACGGGTAAACTGCAGACCGGCCGTGGTTCCCACCACGAAAGCCAAAGACCATCGGGAGAGCCAACCGACATTGGGCAGAAGCCTGAGCAGCATCAAAATCCCCAGTCCCCCGCCTATCACATACACCCAGTGGTAGTCTATTTTTCCCTGCGTGGCGAGCACCGTATAAGCCAACACCAGGTTGTCCACCAGTTTGGGCATGAAGTACTGCCAGAAGGTAACCACGAACCAGTATCCGGCGGATACGCCCACAAAAAGCGCTTCAGAGAATTTATAAAAAGGGTTATCCTTGTACAGAAAGCTGAAGATACCCAAAGTCAACAGCGCGCCAATCCAAACTCCTACAACTTCTCCGCTCATGCTCCGCCCTCCGCCGGAGGCCTCTTCTTCCTAAGAGAGAAGAAAGCCAAATTACCTATTATTATGAATACACAGATCACCGCGTGGGCCATGGTCTGAGAGAACATGTATCTTACCGCCCTTGCTTTTCTGTCTATCGCGGTCTCGTATTCGGCTCCACCTTTCATGCCACCCAGGATCCCGAGCAGCTGTCCGGTCTGAATATACGGGTACATCGCCGGAGCCTGCACCGCGGTGTTGCCTGCCACCAGCCTTACGTGAAACACATCCACTGCGTACTGCACCCACTCCTGGGTTCCCGGATAACCGGCGGACAGGTTGAATATCAAATCGACGTTATCATAATTCCTGACACCCCTCATCAGAGGGATCTCGGCAAGCGGAGTCCCCCGGCCATCCTGAGGATAAGACTCCTCAAAGCTGTGGCCCATTCGGTCGATCACCACCTCATTACCGGCGGTGAAGCCGAGATTAACGTAGTCTATGCCATACTGGAGATTCTTGGCGCTGATGTCCGGTTCCTCAAAGACCGCCTCTAAAGCCATGTTTGCCTGGAGTGGTCCTTGGGGCCAGAGCCCCATTATTATTATCTTCAGATCCCTCCTGAAGACATGCTTGAAGAATGCCTCTGCCATGGGTTGAAGTTCGGGCATGGACCCGGGATCAAAGTCAAACGAGACTAGGACCTTGGAACCGGCAGGCAGACTCTCTATGGCGTCGTACACGCCTTGCACCACCGGGGTCACCTGCATGCGCGGGGTTATGGGAAAGAACAGAGGAAAGGCAACGGCTACCGCAATAAGCAGGAATATGATCCTTCGGTCGATGGCTACCAGCTTTTCCCAGAAGCTTTTCTCTTGCTGCTTCGCCTGTTCATTCATCTCGGTCTAGTCCCCTCCCATATAAGTTCTCTCCAGGCCCAGAATCACCCTAAGCGCCGAAGACACCACTCCCAGGGCTATGCCGATCATTATTGCCTTCTGCCCAGCGGTCTGGGGGAAGTCCATTACCCAGTCGGCCAAATCCCCTAACTGGTATCCCACGGGAAGCCAGCCACTGATCCAGTCTGATATGAGAACGCGCCCCAGCATCAGCACAAACGCCGCCACCAGAAGCATGGTGGCTTCCACGTTTCGAGCCCGAAAAGCTCGGTACGAAGCCGAGGCCACGAAAAAGGCCAGGAGGGCAAACATGGTGGCGGATAACGGATAGTAAACGTGGATGTAAAGGTAATAGAAGGCGGTGCCCGGATTGAGAAATTCCTCTCTTCCACCGGAGAAAAACAATCCAGGGATGGTCACCAGCAGAAATCCAAGAATCACCACCACGCCAAACGGCCAGTCGCTCTGCTTCTTGTAAACCTTGTCTGCATTCACCCTCAGTAGGTTCAAAACTCCCAGGTAGATGGCGAACGCGGCTATGATGAAGAACCAGTCCTCGAACAGATCTTTCAGTATGTTGAAGGGGGGAATAAAGTGGGAGATGATCATGGTGAGTCCAACGATCGCGGTCAAGACTAGGGGAACTTCTCTTCGCACGTTTTGACTCCTTCGCTCCTCGCTAGAGAATAGCCCCCAGGTTAGGGAGGCTCCATCCCAAAACCATATTGAGGGTGAGCATCGCCACCCCTACCACGATCAGCACCAAGAAAATGAACTTGCCCACGTCCTGCCCTTTGAGGCTTCCCAGAAGTTTGGGATCCTTGGAGAGATAGGCTGAGGCCGCAAAGAGCTCCTCGCCAATCAGAGTATAATCACAGGCGGCGACAAAGAACGGAAGCTGGGTCGGCATGGCAGTGCCAGCGATCTGGATTGCCCCCACGGAGTTGGCGGTCTCAGCCAGGATAAGTGATTCTGCGTAGAACTGGCCCTGAAGGAATACCGCCGCCGGTTTATTTCTCAAGAAAAGTCCGTCTAAAGCTGCAGCGTAGCCAAACTGATCATCGGTCAAATAATACACTTGGTCGTCTCTGTAAGCATCAGGCCTGCCCGCATTCATATACGCTTCCTTAACCGTCTCTCTGCAGGTCACCATGACCAGCGACCTGGAGACAGGCACCTCCAGCTTGGCATCGTACTCTGCCACCAGCTTGGCCACCCTCCCTAAGATGGTGATGCCGGCGATGGTCTGCATACTGTCCATGTCCATGATACCGGGTATGTAGTAGATCACCCGTCCCATCTCAGTAGCACGTCCCACCGCATCGTCCACGGCTTCCAAGCCGGCTATCTTCCTTATGTAAAGCTCCTTGCCTCCTTTGGCCCTGCTTATGAAGTAGAAGATGGCAAAGCCGATGATCACTACAAGTACAAACAGAGTCAGCCTGGAGAAGTCGAACCACTGTGTCCTGGAGAAGGCTGCGTTGGAGGGGAGTGATTCCGAGGTTCCAAATGGTGAGAGGGCCCTCACTTTGTAGAAATACTCAACCTTGTTCTCAACATCGCTGTCGGAGAAAAATGTCGCTCCCGGCGCTGTTCCGCCGATGTGTTGGTATTCTCCGTCCCTTTCAGTGGATCTGAGAATGTCGTAACCGGTCACGTTGTTTGCGCCGGCGCCGTCGTCGGCTGATCGGTCCCAGGTTATATTGATGATGCCGCCTTTGTCGTCGGGATTGTCTTCTGCCGCCACATTGGTGGGAGGGCTAGGCGGAGCCTCGGCTACCAGGGAGGTGTCCTGGCCAACCTCGGGTAATTCCTGCGCTCTGGTGGCCGTCAGTGTGGACAAGAAGATCAGGATGGCAAACAGCGCCAAGAACAGTGGCGCCGGTTTTAATCCAAAAAACTGTCGATGTCTCTTGTACATATCTTTCCTGACAAACAAAAAACCTTCAGAGGCCACAAAGCCCGGAAGGTTCTAGGATAACCCTGCTTCAGATCGTTAGTTGAAAACACTGTTTCTTCAGTCCAAGATTGCTCGGCAAGCTCAAAATGACTCGTAACGTCATGCCGTCATCAAAGTCAAAGTTCAATAGCCTTTCACCAGCTTCGCTCACCCCCTAAACCAACCTAATTTACCACACCCTACAAATTAAGTCAAGGGAAAAATGCCTTATTCAGCTAAAAATGCCCCGTATTGCTGATAACTGCTCCGCAAGCTACCGAAACTCGAGCTTTCGTCGGCGGGTGCTTTGCTGACCAAGTGGGTTTTTCGAGGGACAGAGCCCGCTCCCATCGGGAGATGCAAACCCGTGGGTTTCTCTCGCGGTTGCGAGACCTAAACTATGGGCAAGACGGCTCGGGACCGTTTCTGAACAGATAGTTGATCAGATAAACCACATCCCCTCCATCTACCAAGTCATCGCAATTGGCGTCTCCCAGCTTTAAGGGATCAGGACTCTGGCCTGATCTGTAGAGATAGTTGACAGCAAAGACCACATCGCCCGCATTGATCCAGCCGTCTCCGTCGAAGTCTCCCAAAGTGGAGTAATGCAACCCCGTCACTATGAAGCTGCGAGTCTGGTCTGACCACCTTTCGGCTCCGCGATTGTCCCTGGCTTTCACTTTCCAGAAGTAGACACCCTCTTCCAAAACTCTGGAATACTGGCTTTCTGTCAGCCAGGGGTGGATTATTGTTGCATGTGGATAAAAATAATGGGAGGTGCTCAGATACAAATCATACCACACACGATCGGCCGTGTCGGGATCAACAGCATCCTCCCAATCAAAGGCAACTCCGCGTGGGGTGAAAGCCTTGTTGGGAGGAAACAGCAAGGAAAAGGCAGCGGGCGGATGGTTGATAGGTAAGTTATGGTATAAGCTCTCTGCGGTCAGGGCATTTCTGACCAGATCACCGAAATACAAGTTGGAGTAAAAGGCGTCCGGGTCGGCTGGGTTGGGATAATTGTGAGGGTCCACGTGTAGGCTCTCGCCAATTACGTAGGCCGCAACAAGAATCAGACTGTCCCCCGGAGCCAACTCATCAAAGGGACCAAAAGACAGAAGAAAGCGAGTATCCTTGCCGTTGGCCAGATCTTGGCACTCTGGGCTTGATGGAAGCCATCCTTCCTCCGGGTGGTCGCCCGGCCACACGCAGGAATAGATCTGATCGTAGTCGAATTCCCCGTTAGACATAACGAAATACTTGGAGACGTCCCCGCCCGGAGTCCCCAGCACGTTACCGGGAAAAACATTGCCTGAACCATAAGGGTTCATGCTCGACCATACGTCCTGACTCGATGCCAGCCAGGGTCCCCAATCTCTAGGATATCCCGACTGGTTCGAAACCCACCAATTATAAGACATGGGTACTTGAGGATGCGGTAGACGCAGCACCTTCACCCCTAGCACGCTGCGCGGACTGAACTCACTCCAAGTGGTCTCGTCCGGTATCCCGTGACCATCGTTGTCGGCTACCCAGCCGATATCAACCGTTCTCGTGTCCCCTGGACCGATTTCAAAGGTTTTCAAAAAACCAGTAATGTCATCAGTCGCCCCGTAGGGACCGTATGGGTTTTCGTCAATATGCTGGCAGTCGGCATCCATATACAGCCCGATGTACGCTTCGCAGAGAAGCTTCACACCGATGTTCTTGATGATGTACTCGCCAATTATGAACTTATCTAAACCTTCATCGTCCCAGGAATAGCTTCTTTGAGTAATTTCCACTCCTAGCGGAAAATGCCTTCGATCATCCCAAGGGTCGCGTTCCATCGGAGATAATGGTATGTCCGCTGACGTATCGGCGTAGAAGGCGATTATGTCTTGTTTGGATATCGCATGTGGGGTGTAGCAAGGAACATCTGCTCGAATGCTTGCCTCATTTACAGCGCCTTCCCAATCAGCCTCAGGCCATAATTCGTGGATCCAGAACCAGCCATCGCATCCAACAGACGTGTAGATATTGTCACCTACTTTCGCTCCAATCCATATACCTCCGTGGAATAAGTACTCCAGTCCCGATCCGGGAGGGTATTCAAAGGAGGGAGCTGGCAACTCTTCTCCAGGATTAGGATTGAAACAGCCACCTAGAGACTCATGCAGGTTCCTCATTTGACTGCCTAGCAGCCCCCAGTTAGTCATGCACACTCTCAGATCTGGCACTCGGTGAACCCTCTGCTGCGGGTTGGGTAGACTTGTACCCAGGTCCTGAGTAGACCGGCCATTTACTTCATCGGCTTCCGGGCTTCTGGATCTGGCGGAAACGCTCGAACCACCTAATGACAGATAGGCTGTCGTGCTCAGAAGTAATACAATAACAGCCACCACCTCTTTACATCTGAACCTCATTCCGGTACCTCCTCCCGTGTGCTCCCTGTTAGAAATTCATCTTACATTTTTCCTCAAGACACCAATCCGATCTTTCAGGCGGACTGATCTCGACCTTAGAAAAAGCAGGTCGTTAACATGTGAGCTATACTCTTAATATAACCATTCGCCCGCCAGTTGACAAGCATTTTTACCTTTCCTCCCCGCGGTGAAGCCCCGCCTCTGAGTGTTTGTCAGGTCGTAGGTGCACTGTTCGCCAGGAGAGACGCTGATATTCCGGACCCTAGCTGCGTAACCGGTAGAACACCAGAGACCGAGGGGTACATGGAACTACCGGAGCGGCAGATACCTGAAACCTCAGACTTGCCCTTTCCATACCACTTTTTTCAGGCCATCTGTCGCCTTGAGCAGTTGAATTGTAAGACATCAATTGGTAGTACAAGAAGCGTGCCCGTTTTGCCCCAAAAGCTAATTTGCCTTGTCCCGTCGAGTTATGGATTTGGCGCACTGTCGTGCGACGTAAGGCGAACGGTTTCTCGTCAGCATCTGCGAAAAAGATACGCAAAGCTTGACGAGTTTACGAGTGTCTTCAAAATTGGATTTGATTGAGTCAGTATACACTCCTGCAACTTGAGTGAGAAGTTCTCGCTTCGGAGCATACTCTAACGCCGCAACCAAGCCACCCCACATCTCGGGTTTGTCCTTTGGAGGATGGCATAGAGGTATATCAGTTCTTGTCCCCGTTCGGACAAAGGACCGGATACTGCGGGCGATTCGCAGAGGAACGTGTGATTCCCTCAAGGATCATAGCCGAAGGTATTGGGATAATCCTAATGCGGTGAAGGAAAGATCATTTCGTGGATTTTTGCCTCACCCTGAGACGGGAAGAGCACAGTCTCTAATCCTTCATCGATTCCAAGAATTTGCTGTTGTTTTTGGTTTTTCTGATACGGTCGAGCAGAAACTCCATAGCCTCCACAGAATTCATCTCATTTAGGAATTTCCTCAAAATCCACACCTTGTTAAGATCTTCCGGAACGAGCAGAAGTTCTTCCTTTCTGGTACTGGAGCGGTTTATGTCCATGGCGGGGAAGATACGGCGATCCGAAAGTCTCCTGTCCAAGACTATCTCCATGTTGCCGGTCCCTTTGAACTCCTCGAAGATAACCTCATCCATCCTGCTGCCGGTCTCTATCAGGGCGGTGGCGATGATGGTCAGGCTTCCGCCCTCTTCTATGTTTCTGGCAGCTCCAAAGAATCTCTTTGGTTTCTGCAGCGCATTTGAATCCACGCCACCGGAGAGAATCTTACCGCTGTGAGGCACCACCGCGTTGTTTGCCCGAGCCAATCGGGTGATGGAATCCAGAAGAATCACCACATGCTGTCCGTGTTCCACCAACCGTTTGGACTTCTCCAGCACCATGTCTGCAACCTGCACGTGACGGTCGGCCGGCTCGTCAAAGGTGGAGCTGATTACCTCTCCCTTGACCGATCTTTTCATGTCGGTGACCTCCTCCGGCCTTTCATCGATGAGGAGCACGATCAGCTTCACGTCTGGGTGATTGCTGGTGATGCTGTTGGCGATCTTCTGAAGAATTATGGTTTTCCCAGCCTTGGGGGGAGAAACGATAAGACCGCGTTGTCCTCTTCCTATGGGGACCATCAGATCCATGATCCGCGTGGTAACCTCATCCGAAACGGTCTCCAATCTTATCCTCTTGTCTGGATAAAGAGGAGTGAGGTTGTCAAATAACACCTTATGCTTGGCCACCTCAGGATTTTCGAAGTTGACTGCTTCTATCTTTAGCAGGGCGAAGTACTTCTCATTCTCCTTGGGAGGCCTCACCTGTCCGGAGATGGTGTCTCCGGTTCTCAGGTCAAAGCGCTTAATCTGGGACGGAGACACATAGATATCGTCCGGTCCCGGCAGATAGTTGTAGTCTGGAGATCTCAAGAATCCGTAACCTTCCTGAAGAATCTCCAAAACCCCTTCAGCGAAGATGAACCCGTCTTTCTCTGTCTTCGCCTCGAGGATCTTGAAAATAACCTCTTGCTTTCTTAAGCCGGCGAGACCGGGTATTCCCAACTCCTCCCCCAGATCCAACAGCTCGGACACGGTTTTACTTTTGAGTTCCACAATGTCCATATGCACTCACCTTTCCTTTCGTGCCAACAGGATTTTTTCGTTAAGTCTTTTCTTCGCGAAGATTATAACTGCAAACGGTTTACCGCTTTTGAAAAAGCATAAATGAAGAGGAACGACGTGATTTATTGAGACCTTTCGCTTGTATCCTCAGCTCACACTCATTTTCGCTCTGGGTATTTGGAGGAACTAAATATTTTCAAAACCCACGTCACGGTTAGATACGCGACCTGCTAGATTGGATCTATGGTTTAGGTAAGACTCAGGCGGGGTTCAATACCTGAACGCATGCAACGACCTGGTATACTTTTCTTTATACTTCGGTACCCCTTTTCTTGTATCGACATCCCCCTTTCAATTTTTACCCGCTTAGTTGTCCCTCCTATTTCTTTCAAAATTGCTGTCATGGCGCAAGCATGATTCCGGATCAACGGCAAAGCCGAAAAGCCAACGTCGTCGGTCTGCAGTTTCCATCAGCTGCCAGCCGTCTTCTCCTCGCACAGTTCTTCTATCTTTGCATCCCCCCACAACTTCTCCAAGCTATAGAATTGTCGAACCCCGGGAAGAAATATGTGAATAACCACGTCCACATAGTCCAAAAGAATCCATCTGCAAGCTTGATATCCCTCATTGTGCCAGTACCTTATTCCCCGCTTCTCTAAGCTCTCTATTACCCAATCCGCTATAGCTCTGGCGTGAACCTCAACGCTGGCTGAACAGATCACAAAGAAATCGCACACCGAGGAGAGTCTGCGCAAATCCAAAATCTTCACATCAAAGGCTTTTTTCTCCAGGGCCAATTCTCCTGCCAGGTGTGCCAATCTCCTGGACGTTATTTTCAAAAGGGTTTCTTCCTCCTTTTGGTTTTGGGTTTTTGTGCTCTGGTGAATAATGCGAATGACTATTCTCTCTTAGTCCGAAGCCAGAAGCTTCTCCCCGTCCCCACCTATCACTATGGTCAGCCAGATCCCCCGGTCATTATCTTCCAGCCTTTTGCATATCACGTTTCGTTCACGGATGCCCAAAGCTCCAGCGGTAAGAAGCGCCACTTCAGACGGCGTCTGGTTCTCCTCATCCCCTAAACGATCCAGAATCAAACTCTCTTCGGGTGCCGAGTCCTCCAGCTTCTCAACCTCGGTTATCTGATACACTATATTATCGACTTTCATCCTCTTCAACCTCTGTGCCACCTTGTGAGCCAGACCCTTTTTCCCACATGCATTCAAAATCTGTGCTCGGGCAAGGACTAAATTCTCCTGTTCCTTCGCTTCGGTCTGACTCAATTTCCGGTAAAAAGAAAACGCATATACGAGCAAGACCACGGCTAACAGGACAATACAGATCTCCAACAATTTGGAGCTTAAATATGTTCCCAGGCCCGGTCTCCTCGGTCTTTTTCTCCGGTAGTATCGATAGACCTTTCTTCTTTTGCTCTTTTTGGACATTCGTCGCTAAGTGCAAGCCTTACACAAGGAGAAGAGGAACTTCTCAGGTTTTATCGCCAAGCCTCAAAAATGTAAAAGGGAAAGACTATCATGGGCTCTCAAGACGTTGCGGAAAATCAAAACCTCACCTCTCGCGCTCCCACCAGGGATAACGATTTCCAGAGCTGTAGGGAGGGGGAAAAGTCAGAATGTTTATCCAAAGGGAGAAATTGTTGCCCGGTCTGTAATATAGCTGGAAGTTGGGTAGAACACTATTCCTTATCCTCAGATTATCCTGATGAAAAACTGAAAGTGGCTGATGTAAGTAGTTCAGGCTCAGAGTCAAGCTGAGGGGATTGGAGAGCTGGTAGTTTAGGGTGGTGGTATATACGCCGAAGCTTCCGCTGGTTTTGGCATTTGAGAAATAGGAGAACGTATAACTATGGTACATCTTGAGCCTCTGAGGGTCAAGCAGGCTAAACTTCTTGGTATTCGATCCCCACCCCAGAAGATTTTTATCGCTGGAGTTGATATCCGAGGCTTGGACGTGAGTCAAAGGTGTAATTATGCAGAACAACAACCCCACAACGGAAATCCTGAGAGTTTTGCTAGCCTGTCTCATCAAATTCTCCCGGCTCTTTCGAGATCTTTCAAACAAATATAGAGCCCGGCTGAAAGTCTGTCAATATTTTTCTTGAGAGAACCCCAAAAACTTTAATTTGTAGCCGCTCAGTTCACTAAGTCAGTTGAAAACCTCGCAAACCGGGCTGCCACGCTGGTCGCAAACGTTCTACGCTGAAGGCTGAGACTTCGTTTGTCACACTACCTGGCGCGTAAAATCTCCTCCGCTCTCTCTAGTTCCTCTTCCGAGTTTATGCCCACAGTCTCTGACGGATCGGATGCCACCACTGCCCAGATGGGACGCTTCTGATCCAACAAAAGCTTGAAGGTGTCGGTCAAATAGTACTCTCCCTGCTTGTTGTCGTTTCTGACGTTTTCCAGCACCGAAAACAGGGAGGCCCTATCAAAACAAAATGTCCCGGTATTTATTTCCCTCACTTCTCTCTCTTCGGCAGTGGCGTCCTTATCCTCCACGATTTTCTGCACCAGGCCACTTTTGCCTCTGATCACCCTTCCGTAACCCGCGGGATCATCGAAGACGGCAGTCAGCACGGTGGCGTGGGCTTTCCTTTCCCGATGCTCATTTACAAGCTGTTTTAGAGTATCTGGTCTGAGCAAGGGAACGTCACCGCAGAGAATCAAAACGTCGCCCTCAAAATTGGACAGAAGCTCTCTGGTTTGTAGTACTGCGTGTCCAGTTCCCAGCTGTTGCTCTTGAACTACAAACTCGACATTCAGATGTTCCAAGGATTTCTTGGCTTTTTCCCACCTGTGACCTATTACCAGGATGATTCTCTCTACTCCCAGTTCCTTAGCGGTGTTGATTACGTATTCCACCATCGGTTTCCCCTGCAATTTTTGGAGCACCTTAGGCAGATCGCTCTTCATCCTCTTCCCTTTCCCCGCCGCTAAGATCACTGCCACCGGTGGTTCTGAATGCTTCATTGTCCTTCAGGATAAAAGCCTGTATGAGAACTCACGGAGCTGCCCAGCCCAGCTACTTCTTCTCTGTAATGGTGTTCTGGCTGTCTACGCGGATTACTTTCGGCTGGTATCTTTTTGCCTCTTCAAATTCCAGATGGCAATAAGAGATAACGATTAGCAGATCCCCCACCTGTCCTAACCTTGCCGCCGGCCCGTTTAGACAGACCGTTCCGGAATTCTCTTCCCCCACAAAAACGTAGGTCTCGAATCTTGCACCGTTGTTAAGGTTGACCACCTGGACTTTCTCGTTAGGAAGAATATTCGCTTCATCCAGGAGTTTTTTGTCTACGGTTATGCTTCCCTCATAGTTCAGGTTAGCCTCGGTGACCTTGACCCGATGAATCTTAGACTTGCAGATCGTTATGAACATGCCATCAATCCGTTAAATCCGCCTCATCCGCTGACGGCCTGGGTTTTCTTTTTAATCTACAAGGACGCAGGCAGCAAGGAAAGCCTTTTCTATTATCGAATATCTCATTCATTTTACGTGAAGTTCCGTTCCCTCTTTGAGCACATTTGTTCAGACGGGGGTGCTTAAGCTACAAACTAACTTTCACAGCTCCCGCTAGGTCCAGTGTGTGAGGACGCCTTAACTGCCAGGCATCAAGCCCGGGCCACGCATACCGAAGGCTTCGTCGCGTCGCGGCATTGCTACCCCAACGGTGACTTCATCGGGATCACAGAATCCCGGTGGAACTAAAATTTCAATTCACTTTTACCGCAATATTATCTATCAACCTGGCCTTTCCGAAGCGAGCAGCAAGAGAGATTAGAACTTCGCCTTTCAACTTATTCAGAAGATCAAGAGTATGGGCATCGGTGATGGCAATATACTCCAACTGGGCTGAAGGCTGTTTCTTTATCATGTTCGTCATCCGGGAAATGACTCGGTTTGGGCTTCGCTCCCCTTTGCTGATCAATCTTTCAGCCTCGCGCAGCGCTTCATATAGAACCGTCGCCTGTTTTCTCTCTTCCTTTGAGAGATACTTGTTCCTCGAACTCATGGCCAGTCCGTCCCTTTCCCGAACCGTCGGAGCAATTATAATTTTTATGCCATAATTCAAATCGTCCACCATCTTCTTCAAAACCACTGCCTGCTGAGCATCCTTCTGTCCAAACACAGCCAAATCGGGTTGAACGATGTTAAAGAGTTTCGCCACCACCGTCGTCACTCCCCTGAAATGCCGGGGCCTCATGGCCCCTTCCAGAGTGCCGGTTATCTTTTCTACGTTCACGAAAGTCAAGTATCCCTCCGGATACATATCCTTGATCCTCGGCACAAAAAGAAAGTCACAGCCTTCATTCTCCAACAGCAATCTGTCTCCTCTGAAATCTCTAGGGTATTTCTTGAAATCCTCACTGGGACCAAATTGTGTGGGATTGACGAATATGCTCACTATCAAAACATCAGACTTTTTCTTGGCGATACGAATCAGGCTAAGGTGCCCCTTGTGCAGATATCCCATGGTGGGAACGTAACCGATGATCTTCCCTTTTCTCTTTAGCTCCCCGCAAATGTTCTGTATCCTCCTCGGCGATTTAACTATCCGCATCTTCGGAAACTAAGATCTCAAAATGAAAAATTCAAGATTACAATCTAAAATTCAAAATCGGCACTGAAATCATCAAACAAGACAGATCTGCGATATCCTGGAAACGACACAAATAAGGCAACCTGGAGTGTTCGCCTTTAGGCGGACTAAAAAAGACCTGTTTCGTCGCATGAAACAGGTCAAGCTGAAGCTTGACATGTCACAGATCCCGCTGATCTGACTTCTTCCGAGATACCGACACATTTTGGGGACAGAAATCTCGAATTTTGATTTGAGATTTTTACTTTTGCTTCTTGAATTTTGAATTTTGTCAGTAGCTCTCTTCATCAGAAGGAAACCTGCCGGATTTCACATCATCCAAAAAGTCATTACAGACTTTTTCTATCTCTTTTCCTAATTCTGCATACCTTCTTACAAACTTGGGTTTGAAATCCCCGAATAGACCCAAGATGTCGTTCACCACCAGCACCTGTCCGTCGCATCCAATCCCCGCTCCGATGCCAATGGTGGGAACCTTGAGCGATTCGGTAATCTCCTGAGCCAGCTTCTTGGGAACCGACTCAACTAGAACGGAGAAACATCCAACCTGCTCCAACTTCTTTGCGCTTTCCAACAAGTACTCTCGCTCCTCCCGGGATTTGCCTCGAACGGTGAATCCGCCGAATCTGTTGATAGACTGGGGAGTCAAGCCGATATGCCCCATTACGGGGATGCCTACCTCAATTATCCTTTTGACGGTATCAGCCATCTCTAGTCCGCCTTCGATCTTGACCGAATCCGCTCCACCCTCTTTCAGGAAACGCCCCGCGTTTGTGATGGCCTCTTCAGTGCTGGCCTGGTAGGACAGAAAGGGCATGTCAGCAATAACCAGAGCCCTCTTCACCGCAGAGGAAACCGCTCTGGTATGATAGACCATCTGATCCATGGTGATGGAAAGAGTATTGGACGATCCGTAAAACACCATGTTCACCGAATCCCCCACCAGGACAGAGTCTATTCCAATCTCGTCCAGTATGCGTGCTGTGAAGAAATCGTAGGCGGTGAGGATAGCTATCTTTTCCCCCCTTTGCTTGTATTTGGTGAAGCTCCTTACCGTAACCTTCTCTTGGCTCACTTTTCTTTCCCTCCTTGGGAAAATGGCGGAGGAAACGGCTCATTCTCTTCCCAAGGGCACATAATACCTGGTGCCGGAAAGAGGCGTGTCTAACAGAGCTAAAAGATCTGCCAGATCCTTTTGATTATGAACGAAGTCTATCCGATCCGTGTTAACCACCAGAAGCGGGCTTTTGGAATAATGAAAGAAGTAGTAATTATATGCCTCGTTAAGAGCCCTAATATAGTCTAAGTCCATATTCCTTTCGAATGAACGTCCACGCTCCTTTATTCTTTCCAACAGCACCTCCGACGAGGTCTGAAGATATATGACCAGATCCGGCTTGGGAATATCTTTCTCCAGTATGCAGAGGAGCTTTTCGTAAAGATGGAATTCTCTCTCATCTAAGTTCACGGAGGCAAATATCCTGTCTTTGTCGAAGAAGTAATCGGATACCACCTTCTTGTGGAAGAGATCGATAGCAAATAGCTCTTGCTGTTGTTTGTGCCTGGATAGGAGGAAGAACAGCTGGATTTGGAAGGCGTACCTTCTTTTGTCCTTATAAAAATCGGGAAGGAACGGATTCTGCTCGGTTTCCTCCAGAATCAACCTGGCATCCATCTTCTGCGCCAACAACTCAGCCAGGCTGGTCTTCCCGGCTCCGATAGCTCCCTCTATAGCGACATAGTTAATTTCGGCCATGTTGATATCCTACCAGACCAAAACCATTCCTCACGTCCTCTAAGTATAAAAGGCATTCTGGAGAAACGCAAAGAAAATTCATATCGTTTCCGAGTACAATCGTACCACGGACTTGTCTTCACAACTCTGGAGAAGTTCTTCTACTTTTTTCTTCAAGAGAGGATGCAAAAGTTCGGGGGCAATTTGTGCCAGAGGTGTCAAGACAAACGTTCTCTCATGCATTCGAGGATGGGGTATGGTGAGTTGCGCTGAATCCACTACTCGTTCATCATATAGCAGTATATCTAGGTCGATGTTTCGCCGACCCCATTTTCGTTCTCTTTTTCTTCCCATCTGGTCTTCAATGGACAACAGGAATTGAAGCAAGGGCACGGGCTTAAGAGACGTTTGAATCTCGACAACCAGGTTTAAAAACCACCCCTGGTCTTCATATCCTACCGGCTGAGTTTCGTAGATGGGGGAAACCTTTTCGACTGAGACCTTTTCTGAGCGGCCTATTTTCCTGATTGCCTCTTTTAGGAATTGCAGTCGATCACCCAGGTTTGACCCCAAGCTGAGATAAGCCGTTGCCAAATCTGACCTCGGATTTGCCAAACAATTTTCGCGCCCTTGGCAAAGATCTAATTCTCTCACCTCTCCCCTTCTGTCTCCTTCTCCACGGAATGGAGAGAGGTAGACACGGGGGGTTATTTCGAATGTGTTGTTAGTTGGAATCGAATCTTCAGACTTCAGATCAGCTTCTTGATTTCTCTGACATGAGCCTAATTACTCAGATTGTGCGTTTTTGCGCTGTCGTTTGACTTCCACCTCAATGTGATCCAGATTCCCGGGAACTGGAGGAATCTTCTTTCTGACTCGTACAGTTACCTCTTCGGGTTTGAAATTCCTTATGATCTGCTTTGCCAGCCTTACCGCAATTGTCTCCAAGAGGGAGAATCTGTTCTGCTCGACCAGCTCCTCCACGGTGCGATAGACCTCGGTGTAGTTCACCGTATCTTTGAGCTTATCGCTTCTGGCAGGCTTGTCCATATCCACCACCAACTCCACGTCCACCTCAAAGCGTCTTCCGGTCTGCCTTTCTGCAGCAGAGGCGCCGTGATATCCGTAGAAGGTCATGTTATGTAATCTGATCACACCCATGTCACTCAAGCTCGGCGAATCAGTTCGCCCTACCTCACCGTTTATTGGTCATTTCTCGGAAGACTTCGGCCGATATCTCCTTTGCCACACATGGGAATGTTTCTCCAGCCTCTCCAAAGCCCTTTGAATCTGGTCAACAGGAAGGTTTAGTGCTATTCGGACATGTCCCTCTCCGTATTCACCGAACCCGAAGCCGGGAGAAACAAGCACCCCCGTTTTCCTCAAAAGCATACGGAAGAATCCTACGGATGAGTATTTCCCCGGAACTTTCGCCCATACGAAAGGTCCTGCCTTTGGCTTTTTCGTCTTCCAACCCAGCTTGAAAAGCCCGTTTAGCAGAGCTGCTTTTCTTGACGTGAATTCCAGATTGTTTCTTTGCGAAATCTGTGAGTAGTTTTTCAGAATCTCCAGTGCCTGGAGCGCCCAAGCCCTCGAAATCTGTTCTCCCAAAGCTTCTTTCAAGGATTCTAACTGAGAAATGATCCCCCTGTCTGCAACCAGACAGCCAAACTCAATTCCAGTCAAAGCAAAGAAAGAGAACTTCTCGGCTGCCACCTTTCTGGCACCTCTGGTCTGAAGGAGGGAAATAGGGGTGTGGTCGTCGTAGCAGATTTCATTTGTTGAAGCATCATTTATCACCAGCACGTTCTTTTTTCCTGCCCATTCTACCACATCTTTGAAGAATCCAACATCCGCAACTGCGGAGGTAGGATTGTGAGGATAATTCAGAAAAACGATCTTGGGAAACCTGGCACCCCGACCAGACGAAACCAGCGCACTCAGGTTAGGAAGATAGTCGTTCCTTTCCAGCAAAGGAAAACTCTCCACCTCGGCTCCCGCCAATATCGATGCGATTTTTTGGATTGGCTCGCCGGGATCGGAGATGGCTACGACTTCGCCCGGATTAATTAGACTCAGCAACAGATGATAGATTGTCTTCTTCTCGCCAAAGAAGGGGCAAATCTCTGTTTCCGGCCTGACCTTCAAGTCATATTTCTGTTCTAACCATTTGGCCGTTCTTTGTTTAAGCTCTAGCCAAAGCTTGGCGTCTGAGGAGACAAACATCTCGCTTGGATCAAAAGCGGGCGAGAGAGGCTCACCCAGCGAAGAATCAGGAGCCAGCTCACCTAAGTCAATAACTTCCACGCCCCTTCGAAGCAGACCGTGCTTTATCCTCTTTGCTTCCACGAACGGCGTAGGAGGAAGCTTCTGAAGCCTCTCTGCTTTTTCAATTATGACTTTCTTGATCATATCGGGGAACCGATATAAAAAAACGCGACCCTTCTGTTCAATACGAATTGAAAATATACAATTGGACCTATCTTATTGCAAGGAATTTATGCGGGACTCTTAAAGCAGCCTTATGGGAATTGCTCTTTGTGGTTGACATAGCCGTGATGGCCAACAGGGCGGCTAAAATCCACTAATTGACAGGGAAGATCGAAAAGTAAGTCTAAAAACCTAAAGAGGCAAAACCTCTTCCAGAAGGTAACGAAAGAGGTTTCGCTTTCTGCTGTGAATCAGAAATAAGTTGATGAAGTTCTTTGGTTGGGCAGGGGCTTGACCCCTGCCCTAAAGCGGATACAAGATCGCATCCGTTCAATCCGGTCCATCCGTTGACAGAGCTCTGTTAGGCAGGAACGGCTTCTTTTCTCCTCTTCAGCATGATGTAGATAGCGCTGCTGATCGGCAAAGCGATCAAGATGATGACTCCCCATTGAGTGGTAGCAGGTCCTTCAGTATAGCAATGACACCATGCGAAGAGCCCAAGGGTGCGCCCGCATTCAGCAATGTGACCAGAAGGACATAATATTTCGCAACTGCTAAGAAGATTGCTTACCGAACAGTAGCTTTGCTTGGGAGATTCTATCACCTCAGGTTCCGCCTCAACCTCATGAGCATTTGCAAACTGGGTAATTGCCTTTTGTTCAACTGAAGGTAAACGAGCGTGCAGGTTCTCAAATTCCTTAACCTTCTCGAACACTATGTCATGATCACCACTTAAGATGGCTTCATGAATCTGAGTTGTCAGACTCGTCAATTGTCCTTTCTCAGGGGATTCAAAGGTTTCAACAAGTTGAAGAAATTCCTGGTAGTTTTGTTCTTGGCTCGGTGGTATCGTTAGTTGCCGATGATCTGCAGCATTAACGAGAGAGAATGAAATAATTAGGATAAGGAAAAGAAAGGCCGACGTGAAAAAATGTGTAGTTGCTGCAATTGTTCTCATTTTGTTCTCCTTTCAACCCTTTCAAGAATTTCAGTTCATTAGTAAATCAGATATGCTAGGTCAGCCCTCTCAGAGACAATTCTGCTTAAACCCAGGTAATCGTAACCTTTTTGTCAAGCAATCCTGTGGTTCCAGTTTGATCGCAGGCCTTCCTCTACCGTGAGGCCCTAATCCAAAGAGAATTTGTGCAAGGAGGGACCCCGGTTGCCCTCCAAGATCACTCCGGAGTCTATAGATGGCAGCCCCTGCTCCTCCGGCATGAGGTAGATTCTTTCGGAGCAAAGATTGCGATCAAAGAAAAGCCCCCCTCCACTTCGGCTTTCGGCAACAGCCCCCCGCCAGCTCTTCTAGCTTCGAGAGTTCTGACAATTGCCAGAACCAATAGCGAATTGAGAAGAACAATAATAGCTGACACGGCCAGAAAACCGAAAAGACCAACCAGTCCGTGCAGGGACGAGTGGGAAAGCCCCCCTTTTCCAAAAATCCCACTGACGAAACCGAGTTTGAGCAATCCCGACTCGACCCCCACCCAGAGTACGGCTACGATGGATAGGTTGAATCCAAATCGATGACGCGCCAGCCCCACTGACCAGCCAAAGAGCGCCAAAGAAGGAAAGTCCAAGGAGAGACCCCAGCCGCAAGGATTCGATTGGCGCGGCCTTGATAATTCTGTAGAGAAACGGGGCTAACGCGAAAAAGGAGAAATACCAACAACTGGAAAAGAGATTGGCTATCAGTAACAGAATTGCGGAGCTTCCGGCGAAGATGAAGCTCTCAGCCCAGAAGGCGAGCAGCGGCTTGTCACAGACTCGGTCGGAAGCCTCCAGACGAGACGACCTGCTGTCTGCCAACCGCATTCGTCCCACCGTTGCTGAGAACCAGCGACTGGGGTCCCCGGAGATTAATCTCTTGTGCTTCGTTACAAGCATCTCAAACTCGAGGCGAAGTTTTCTAATGCTCTTCGCAGAGGGCGGTCTTGAGCCGACCTCTTACCTTCAGGTTGCCCGAACAGATTATCTAAATGCGACCAACGTAAAGGAAGGAACCAGAGGGGGTCATTCGTTGATGCAAATGTGAGCCTCTCGGGCTCAGCACCTAATGCCTTCCCTCACTAACCCCTTCTTCGTGCTTTCCACACTCGCTACAGTGATTGAAACATTTCTATTTTAACCACTCCCCCCTCCTTGTCAAGGCATTTTTTCTCCCCCGTAGGGTATCCTGCCGATCACCTGAAGCTCGGCGCGATTCCGAGCCAGATTTAACTCGCACATCCACAGAGGATTAAGGCCGGGGAGGAGTGGAAATGGTCCCAGATAAAAAATAGTACCTGTGCTATCGACTCGTCACGGATTCATTGTCCCGTTTTGAACGGATTTTGGAGCAGAATTCTGAAGCGATTGAAACCTGACGACCAACCTTCTGCTGAGTCAGTCCAGCAGCGTCGTCAACCGGTATCAGTTCCGCCCACACCTTTCTCGCCGAATGAAGTGAGAAATAGGAAAAATTCCAATCCCGCAGCGGGTCGCTGATCGGGGTAAACACGCCAGTGATGAAAGACCTGGATAAATCCAGGGAGCGTACGCAAAACGCAAAAAATCATTGACATGTCGGCAATATTTCTTAAATTAAACAAAACTAAGGACGTTAACGGCTTAGACACTGGTCCGGGCATGTTAAACAGAAATGTCTTGGTATTGAATCAAAACTACGAGCCGCTTTCGGTCTGTACGGTCAAAAGAGCCGTCATTCTGATCTACCTGGGCAAGGCAGAGATCATCGAAAAGCACGATGGATACATGATCCGTTCAGTATCGTTGGCAATCCCCGTGCCCAGCGTGGTACGGCTCGGTTTCTATATACAAGTCCCAAGCAAGAGAATTCTTCTCACCCGTAAAAACATCATCAAAAGAGATGGCGGGCGTTGTCAGTACTGCGGTGAGAATCATGGCGCTATGACGGTAGACCACGTGGTGCCCAGAATCTATGGAGGCAAGGACAACTGGGAAAACCTTGTGTGTGCATGCATCAAGTGCAATAACATTAAGGGTAACCGCACGCCGGAGCAGGCAGGACTTAGGCTTCTACGCCGACCCAAGCGACCGACACACATCACTTTTATTCAGCAATTCGTCGGAATCTCTGATCACAGATGGAGGCAGTATCTGTTTCTTGACTGAGTTAAGGTATATGGTATAAGGTGCAAGGTGAAAGGTACAACGCAAAAAACCACCAGGACAATCGGCGCCGGCATCAAGAGCTTTGAGGACCTGGAGGTTTACAAGAAACTGTGCGAACTGCACCTGGAAATCAGCGAAGTCTCGTTGTCTTTTCCCAAATTTGAGTTATACGAATTGGGGTCTCAGATTCGCAGGTCGTCGAATTCAATTGCTGCTAACGTCGCAGAGGGGTGGAACAACAAACACATCAACGTCTACTTGGAAGGGATAAACAGAGCTCAGGCAGAATTGCAGGAGACGAAGCATCATCTGCACGTGGCGTATCGCAAGAAATACCTATCTGAGGAGAAGTACAGGGCATATTTTGAGAGGTATGGCGAGTGTGGCAAGATGCTCAGGGGTTTGGAGCAATCTTTACAAAGATGGAAATCGAAAACCTGACACCCTTGACCCAACATCTTTGACCCTAAACCTTTGGAGAGCCGATGGCAAGAGAGGTGATCTTAAGTGGAATGCAACCCACAGGAATGCTGCACCTGGGAAACCTGGAAGGTGCACTCAGACATTGGGCGCAACTTCAGGACGATTACGAGATGTACTGCTGTATTGTGGACTGGCACGCCTTGACCTCGGACTACGATCAAACCTCCGACCTGACTGACAGAATCGTCGATCTGGCCATTGATTATCTTTCCGGAGGGCTCGACCCAAAGAAGTGTGCCATCTTCATTCAGTCGCAGGTCAAGGAGCACGCGGAATTGCATCTTCTCTTCTCCATGATAGTTCCCAAGCCGTGGCTGGAGAGGGTGCCCTCATATAAAGAGAAAAGCGTGGAACTGGGCTTGGACAGCTATGGCTTTCTGGGATATCCTTTGCTCCAAGCGGCTGACATCCTGATATATCGGGCCAACTGGGTGCCGGTGGGAAAGGATCAGGTTCCTCATATTGAGCTCACCCGGGAGGTGGCCAGACGATTCAACGGTTTGTACGGCGACGTATTCCCTGAGCCCCAGGCCAAGCTAAGCCAGTTTCCTGAGATTCTGGGCACAGATAACAGAAAGATGAGCAAGTCCTACAACAACGACATTTGTATGGGCGAATCGGATGAGTCAACCGCCAAAAAGATCTCGATAATGTACACCGACCCCACGAAGATACACCTCGGCGATCCCGGTCATCCAGACCAGTGCCCGGTGTATCTTCTGCATAAGATTTACAATCCAGATCACAAGACCATCCACAAGAACTGCTCCTCCGGTGAACTGGGCTGCGTGAACTGCAAGAAGATGTGCACGGAAGCAACCAACAAAGCTTTAAGGCCCATTCGGCAAAAACGCGCTGAGCTGGAAAAGGACTTGCCGTATGTGAAGAAAATATTGGCGGACGGAGCAGACAGAGCTAGAGCCAGAGCGCAGGAAACCATGGAACAAGTAAGGAAGGCAATGAAGCTGTGGTAGAAGAACGAAAGGAAGAGGGGAAATTCATCAGCAAGGTATTGGTATTTGTAGACGGTGCCTCAAAGGGCAATCCGGGCCCGGCGGGTATTGGAGGCATCGTCGTTGACGCCGATAGTGGCAATTGGTTAGACCATTTCTCCGAGTTCCTCGGCACCAAGACTAATAACGAAGCCGAATACATGGCGATCAGCAAAGGTCTTTCGGTGGCGCTCGGCTGCACCAGGAAGTCAGTTCACCTATTCTCGGACAGTGAGTTCGCCATAAGCCAGATAAAGAAAATGTATCGAATCAGAACTAACAGGATGGAGCCACTCTGTGCGCAAGTAGTTCAAAAGGCACAACTTTTCGAACACGTCGAATTCTCTCACCTGCCTTCAGAGAACGTAAGGATTAAAAGGGCCGACATGTTTGCTAATCGAGCGATTAATGACGCCATCGACAAACCTCTAAAGATGTGATCGCCTTAAGGTATTAGTGGCTGAGTAACATTGGAGTTCCTAGGCAGCCAGAGGGGGAGAATGAAATCAATCGAAACACAAGGGCAACCAAGCAGCTCGGCTTACTCCGTGAAACTGGACATCTTCGAAGGTCCGCTGGATCTGCTTCTTTTCCTGATAAAAAGAGACAAGATAGATATCTACGATATCCCCATCGCTCACATCATCAGGCAGTATCTGGAATACATTGAGTTGATGAAGGACTTGAACCTGGAGATCGCGGGCGAGTTCATTGTGATGGCAGCAACGCTGATGCGGATCAAGGTGCGGATGCTTCTGCCCAAGACCCAGGATGAGGAGGAAGAGGAGGATCCGCGTGAGGAGCTGGTCGCGGCTTTGTTGGAA